>JAQYVF010000032.1 GCA_030145625.1 Desulfocapsa sp.
GACTTCAATTATACATGGGTGATTTACATGCCAGAGCAGTTGTAGTTAGATTCAACAACAGTACTGGTTCATCGAAAACATCTTCGTCAGTATTTTTTGATCAAAAAGTAAATTTTGAAACTCAATATTTACTTTCAATTAAATTCGTTGGCTCAACAATTGTTTTTAAATGTAACGACGAGGCCAAAGTTTATTATATAAGAACTGCTAGATATCCAACAAATAAATTAAACCGCGAATTAACGGCCATGATTTATGCTGATATGGGGGAGCAAGGTTATGTCGGTGGATTTTTTGATGATGTGTGTTTAGCAGAAACTTGCTCAAAGGCAATTTTTTTACCTTCAGCATATCAGCTTCTCTTAAGATCAAAGTGAGGTGTGTTCCATTATTCTTTTTTTGATTACGTACAAAGCTCAGCCAACCCCATATACACAAGCACAACCTCCTGATAAAGAAATAATAAAACGAATGCACTCGGAATTTCATCCCCGCGTAGGCTGGGCTCCAGCTACATGCTGAACTCCTAGATTCCCGCCTTGTATGGGACTGACGAAAAAAGTGGTTGAGCTTCATACGTAATCAGAAGCAAATTTGCATGAATACCTCAAATTCTTGCTGCTTCAGAAATCTGGTGGCCTTGCTCAAGGATCAGTTTTACCGCCTTGTCAGTAAACTTTCTTCTTTTCTGAATGTAAAAAATGTCCTTGACAAAAGGCGTTTTGGTGAGGGCCTCTTTTTTAGTTTTTATTGTAACTGGCCTGAACCAAAGACTCGTAAGTAGTAGATAAAACGGTTTTGTTTTTTTCTCTATTACGGACTCTTGCGTTTTAAAAGCCTCAAGCACCTAACAGTTCTTTTTATCTTATTTTCCAAATTCATTGTTAACATCTTAGCCAAGTAACTTGGTTCGTTTTAGTGGCCATCTTTAACTTTTGAAGCTCTTTAACAGGGATAGGGTGGAAGAGAGGGCGGTAGTACCGTTAGTTTTGGCCACAGGTGTTACCAAGTGGTAGCGCCTGTGGTAGCATGTGTTACCGTTTGGTGGCACATGCTGTTGTGGATAGTTCGTTAACTCCATGAAAAGTTAAAGAAAAAACTTTGGCATGTGAATTGCTTGGTATGTCACTGTGTGGTAATGGATTCGCGTTCTTATAGAGTACCTTTTTTCAATATTTTTTGTCGGAGTTCGATCGAATCTGTAATTACGGTGGTTAAAAAAATCTATAAACGGACACGCTACTGTGATAGGATTTTAGTTAACTATCTATTTTTTTGATTGGTACTTGAGAAAAAAACATATTTTATGGAGGCGTTATGCCGATTTTAAGTTATCTGGTGCTGCCTCAGGCAGGAGCGAAAGAGCAATTATGTGCTGATCTGGCAGCTATTGAGTACTGCGAGATCATTCCAGCAGATAATGAAGAGGCAGTGGTGCTTGTAACAGATACTCCTGATGAAGAAACAGAAAAGAACCTTCAAAAGATGCTCAAAAATTTATCATCGTTGCAATCAATAAGTATGACCTTTGGCCATAATGCTGAATTATAAATAGGGAGAGGAAAAAGAAAATATGAAGCTAAACAGAAGATCATTCATTAAGTCTGCCGCTGCAGGTAGTGCGATTGCTGCCGCTGGTTCAATCTTCCCTGGTATCAGCTTTGCCGGCTGGCAGAAACAGGAAGATGCATCCGGAAACATAACCTGGCAAAAAGCTCCCTGCCGTTTCTGTGGCACCGGTTGCGGGGTATTGGTCGGTATGTCCGGAGACCGTGCCGTTGCCGTTAAAGGGGATCCGAATTGCAGTGTAAATAAAGGGTTATGCTGTGTGAAAGGATTCCATTCTGTTCAGGCGCTGTATGGCAAGGATCGACTTAAAAAAGCACAGGTCCGTAAAAATGGCAAAATGGTTGAAGTACCCATTGCCGAAGCTTTGGATGTTATTGCCGACAAGATTAAAGAAACCATCACAAAACACGGGAAAGATTCCGTTGCCATGTATGGTTCAGGGCAGTGGACTATTCCGGATGGATATGTGGCATCCAAACTGTTTAAAGGCTGCCTCGGTACCAACAATGTTGAGGCCAATGCCCGACTTTGTATGGCTAGTGCGGTCACCGGTTTTATGACTTCCTTTGGTATTGATGAACCCATGGGCTGTTACGAGGATATCGAGCATGCCGATGTTTTTGTTACCTGGGGTAATAATATGGCGGAAATGCATCCGGTTCTTTTTTCTCGGATGCTGGCCAGTCGTAAACGCAAAAGAGATGTTACCATTATCGATTTTGCAACCCGTACCACCCGTTCCAGCCAGGCGTCTGATAAATCCATACTCTTCAAACCCAATACAGATCTGGCGGTTGCCAACGCCATCTGTTACGAAATTATTCGCAATGACTGGGTTAACTGGGACTTTGTCAAAAAACATACCTCTTTTCATAAGGGTAAAACCAATATTGGCTATGGTACTGAAGATCATTTCAGTTTCAAGGATAAACCTGAAGATATCTCTTTTGAGGAGTATAAGACGTTCCTACAGGATTACACACCAGAAAAGGTGGAGAGAATCTCAGGCGTCTCCGCTAAAGATATAAAATACCTGGCATCTCTGTATGGCGATCCGAGCAAGAAGGTAACCTCCTTCTGGTGCATGGGAATGAATCAGCATGTGCGAGGTACCTGGATCAATAATCTTGTCTATAATATTCATCTGCTTACCGGAAAGATTTCCACCCCTGGTAACAGCCCCTTCTCTCTCACCGGTCAGCCGAGTGCCTGTGGAACGGTTCGTGAAGTAGGTACCTTGACCCACAAACTGCCGTATGGCGTTGTTATGAAGGAAGGTGCTCGCAAAAAGGCTGAGAAGATTTGGGGTTTGCCAGCCGGTTCCATTGATCCGAAACCGACCTATCACACGGTGGAGATGTTTCGTGCTCTTGATCGTGGTGATATCAGGTTTATGTGGATTCAGGTGACCAACCCTATGATTACCATGCCCAATCTGAATCGTTACCGGGACGGAGCCTTAAAAGAGGACCGTTTTGTTGTCGTTTCCGATGTCTATCCGACTCCAACCACTGATGTCGCTGATGTAATTCTGCCTGCAACCATGTGGGTTGAGCAGGAGGGCATGTATGGCAACTCTGAGCGTCGTACCCAGCATTTTGACCGGATTGTTCCTGGTCCTGGGGACACCATGTCAGATACCTGGCAGATCATTGAGGTTGCCAGAAGGCTCGGTTTCGAGAAGCAGTTCCCTTGGGGAGAAGATGAATATATCGGCAAAATCTGGGAAGAATACAGACAATTCCACGATAATCCCAAACACAATATGGCCCCATACGAGGTCCTTAAGGCCAGATCCGGGGTGCAATGGCCCTTTGTTAATGGCAAAGAAACCAGGTGGCGCTTTAATACCAAGCATGATCCTGCCTGTAAAAAAGGAACCGATTTTGATTTCTATGGCAAAAAAGATGGCAAGGCTTGGATATGGGCCCGTCCCTACGAGCCTGCTGCCGAGTCGCCGGATCAGGAATACAATTTCTGGCTCAATACCGGCCGGGTCATCGAGCATTGGCATACCGGTTCTATGACCCGCAGGGTCCCTGTTCTCCATAATGCTGTACCTGAAGCTTATGTGGAACTAAACCCGGAGGATGCTTCAGATCTCGGTGTGGTAAATGGTGAAAAGGTAAAAATTATCTCCAGACGTGGTTCGGTGACCATGAAGGCCTCAATCAACGGCCGAGGGGTGCCGCCGAGGGGTATGGTTTTTGTGCCGTTTTTTGATGAATCCTACAAGATCAACGAAGTGACCTTGGATGCTTTCTGCCCGATTTCAAAGCAGCCTGATTATAAAAAATGTGCAGTTCGACTGGAGAAAGCATAATGAAAGAAGCAGATAAAATATTAGGCAAAGTTGTTACTGGTTTTGCCGCTATCTGCTTAACCGGAGCCTTGTTGACGCTGCCTGCAGATGCAGCGCCCGATATTCCCCAGGGCTTTGATTCAGATGGCGAAAAGATCTTTAACAGGTTTGATGAAACCCCTTTAGCAGCTATGACTGGAACAGACGGTAAGCGAACCCTGGATGTGTACTACGAACTTCGTCAGTATCCTGGTTCACCACCACGGGTTCCCCATGATGTTCCGCTTTCTTTTTCAGGGGATACGATGAAATGTCTCTCCTGTCACGGTAGAGGCGGCTACGATGTCAATCAGAATGCCTATGCTCCCGTCACACCGCATCCTGAATATGAGAGCTGCGCTCAATGTCATGTGCCACGACGCACAGAAGAGCTTTTTGTGGAAACTGAGTGGCAGTCAATAGAGCCCCCTAGGCTGGGGAGGTCGGAAATGGGTGGGTCACCTCCGCCCATTCCCCACAGCTTGCAGATTCGGGAAGATTGTATCGCCTGCCATACTGGCCCTGCCGCTGTGGCAGAAATTCGGGTTGAGCATGGATCGCGCGGCAATTGTCGTCAATGCCATGTTCCCATGATAGCTACCGAACCCAGGAAAGAATTTACCAGAAACAATTAATCAGGAAGATAGAACAGTTATGAAAAAACTATTTTTTTGTTCTAGCCTGCTTTTTCTTGTGCTGGGAACAGTGCTCCTGTCATGGCAGGTCATCATGGCCTCCGGAAGTTCAGTTATGGATCGCATCCATGATGCTGATGAGCCTTTTGATAATACGAAAATTGAGTCAGCTCATTCCTTGTCGGTTAAAACAGTGCAGGCAAAAGAATCCTATCAGGGAGGTGCTTTCAGAGTGCTTGCCCGCAAGGATTCTATAACTCGATTCCGTTGCAGCGTTTGTCATACGGATAAGGTGGTACAGGTCAGAAACGGCGTCTTGTTTACTCATGGTGATATAGAAATCAACCATGGAAGAGGGGACGATAAGTTGGCTTGCATAGAGTGTCATGATGAGGATGATCGCGATTTTCTCTCTGATGCGGAGGGAAAGAAGATAGATTTCGATCACAGCTATCAACTCTGTGGTCAGTGTCATTTTCGCCAGAAGCGGGACTGGTTGGGCGGTGCCCATGGGAAACGCGATACATATTGGGCTGGAGAACGGGTGGTGCGAAATTGTACCAGTTGTCATAGTCCACACTCCCCTGCCTTTGAAACAAAAATGCCAGTGACCTACTCGCTGCCATTGGACGAGTAGGTGGGCTATGAAATCCAGCAGAAAAAAAGAAGGCCAGATGAAAATAAAAGATATGCTTGAAAATAAAAGCAGCCGCAGATCCTTCATGAAAAAGTTGTCCATTGCTGCTGCTGCCGGTTCTGCAGGGCTTGTGACAGGAGGATGTGGTTCTCTCGAAAGCAGCGAAGAGATGGGGCTGAAGTGGGAAGAGTATTTCAAGAAAAACTATCGGTTGATGACTCAGGAAGAAAAGGATGAAACCGTTGCCCGTTTGGAAAGACTTTTTAAACTTCGGATGGACGAAAACATTCAAATGTCCAACCAGGAACCACGGGAAAATGTGCTGTTTGGCTATGCCTTTAATATCTCCCGCTGCAAGGGCTATATGGATTGTGTTGAGGCCTGTGTAAAAGAGAATAATCTTGACCGTAAAGCCAAGACTCAATACATCCGCCTCTTTGAAATGGAATCCGGTAAACTTGATCCAACATCAGGAGATGGCAAATATCATCATGAAGTTCCGGTGGAGAATAAATTCTATATGGGAGTCCAATGTTATCATTGTGAAAATTCCCCATGTACCAAGGCCTGCCCGACCAAGGCCACCTGGCGTGAGCCGGACGGCATCGTTGTGGTAGATTACGATTGGTGCATTGGTTGTCGTTATTGCCTGGCTGCCTGTCCCTATTGGGGGCGTCGTTTTAACTGGGGTGAGCCTGAAGTGCCCAAGGAAGAGATTAACAAAAAGCAGCATTATCTCGGCAACCGCATGCGGATGAAAGGTGTCATGGAAAAATGTACTTTCTGCGTACAGAGAACTCGTCAGGGCAAGCAGCCGGCCTGTGCTGACGCCTGTCCCACTGGTTCCAGAGTTTTCGGCAATCTCCTCGACCCGGATAGTGAGATCCGTTATGTCCTTAAGCACAAGAAGGTTTTTCGGTTTAAGGAGGAATTGGGGACTGATCCAAAATTTTGGTATTTTATTGATTGATAGTAACGGGCGAAAATAGATTACCGTTAGTAACTATTCAGCTAATGCTTAATAACTGGCGAACAACCGCTCTGTAACTGTTTAGCAGTGCTTTATATTCGTTCAGTTAGGACTTCGAAGCATACTAGTGCTATTCGAGAAGACCTAAATGGACGAAGATGAAGTGCTGCTGAATAGTTACTACCGTTATTTGTATTGACCACCCTAAGGAAGAAATAATGATTACGAGCCCTAAAAAAGGAATTCCTGCTTTTATCTCGGACTGCACCCGTTGGGCACTGTCCGGGGGAATAGGATTCAAGGTATATCTTGTTGTTCTGCTGGCTGTGATAGGCGTTGGTGCATTTTCCTACGTAAAGCAGTTTCAAGAAGGCCTGATCATCACCGGCATGTCAGATATAGTCAGCTGGGGATTGTATATATCTAATTTTACTTTTTTTGTAGGTGTTGCAGCCGCAGCAGTCATGCTGATCGTGCCCGCCTATATATTAAAGGATAAGGATTTGCATGAAGTTGTTATCATAGGAGAATGTGTGGCTGTGGGTGCACTGATCATGTGTCTGATGTTTATCACAATGGATATGGGCGGGCCATTGAAGGTATGGCATATGATACCTGGAATTGGCCTGTTTAACTGGCCTTCCTCCATCCTTACCTGGGATGTGCTGGTGTTAAATGGGTATTTGGCCTTAAACAGCCTGGTGCCTCTGTACATCCTTTACTGTAATTACCACAATAGAGAACCTGTGGGCTGGAAGTATAAGCCTTTTGTTTTTCTGTCGATTTTCTGGGCTGTCTCCATCCATATGACAACAGCTTTTCTCTATCAGGGACTGCCTGCCAGGCCATTCTGGAACAATCCGTTGCTTGGGCCTCGCTTTTTGGCTTCAGCCTTTGCTGCTGGACCAGCCGTAATTATGATGGTGCTTATTGTCATTAAACAGAAGACCCGGTACCCGGTTGACATAAATATTTTCTTTAAATTAAAGAGAATTATTGTTGTTTCCGCGATTATCAACCTTTTGATGTTGTTCTCTGAGATTTTCAAAGAATTTTATACATTCACGCACCACAGTCTTTCTGCTCAATACCTTTTTTTCGGGCTTGAAGGACATGACTCACTGGTGCCATGGATATGGACTGCCATAGGCCTCAACATTTTCGGAACATTGCTTTTTTCTTTTGATCCAACGAAATGTAATCCGCGTTATCTTATGGTAGCAGCAATAAGTCTGTTTACCGGGATCTGGATTGAAAAAGGTTTTGGTCTTATTATTCCTGGTTTTATACCTTCGCCTATGGGTGAGGTTGTAGATTATACCCCGACCTCCAATGAGATTCTTATTACACTTGGGGTACTGGCAACTGGTGTGTTGGTGGTGACTTTACTTATCAAACCGGCTCTAGCTATTCTTATTAGATATAAAGAATCCAATGCGTGAGGTGAACGACTGAAGGGTCGACGACTGTACCACCCTGATTGCAAGGGTCATAATGATGGATGTGCCATACAAAAGGTTACCGGGGATTGTATCATGCCCAAAGAGGGAATATTTGCCAAGGTCCTACAAGGTGGAGAGGCCAAACCAGGTGATTCGATAGTTTTGAAAACCTGATCCGGTAATTGTTGTTCCCAAAGATACAAAAAGGCAGGTGGAAATGCATCCATCTGCCTTTTTTTTTCAAAATTATCTCTGTTCAGTAGTGATCCAGGTATCCGCAGCACTGGTTAGAATTTTCGTTCAAAATCGAGACCTGAGGAAAATTTTTCCGCAGGTGCCCTGCAAGAATCACCCTAACTACGGGTACAAGTGCCCTTGGGGTGCATATATTTTCTATTCCGAGGATAAAATTTTACTCACAACGAAGAGTTTGGGCGAAAAGGCATCTTTGCAAGGTGGCCGTTAGTCATAACGACCTTATTCTGTTAATATCCTTTTGTATCGGTTTCTATTTACTTTCCTGCAATGACAAAAAATACATCGCGCGTTAAAGATTGTCTGAGTGAGCTGTGCATATAAGGCCGATACACTGTGTTGCTTTTGTTGAGGATGTCTGGCGTTAAGGAGGATTAACAATGTATTACGATATCATGGAGTCAGTACTTGGTCCCATTCTTTTGGGCCATAATGGAGAGGGCATCAATCGGGTGCATTTTCTTGGCTCTCCTAAACCGTCACCGAAAATTGATAATTGGAAAAAACTTAGTCGAGATCCATTACTCCAAAAAGCCCGTAAACAATTAGAAGCCTATTTTTCAGGTAAACGGCACCATTTTTCATTGCCACTCTCATTTGAGGGGACTGATTTTCAGGTACGAGTCTGGAAGGCACTCATCACTGTCCCTTACGGAACAACTTGGTCTTACAAAGAACTCGCCATTGCAATCGGAAATCCAGCAGCTTGCCAAGCCGTTGGTGGTGCGAATGGTAAAAACAGGCTATCCGTTATTATACCCTGACATCGAGTCATTGGAAGCGACGGGGGCCTCGTCGGATTTGGAAGTGGGTTGGAAAGAAAAAAATATTTGATCGAATTGGAACAGGCACAGATAAGAACAGAATAAGTGACGGGGGGCGTGTCTATCCTATTATCTCTGGAACCAGGCCAGGCGTCCCAGGAGAAAATTTAATGCTATCCCACAAATGTCATATAGTGCCGTTCCAAAAATAAGCGATTTTTTTTGGTTATACCCATGCTCGAATTGAGCAGTTTGCGTTGCTCGTCTTCTTGAGTTTTTGTTACTCCTGATGTTTTCCGGAAAGAGCGTTTCGAGCGAAGGACGATGGCAGAACACGTTTTGCCCCTCTCACGGTGGCAAGCCGTTTGCGAAGTCGTCGATCAGCCCTCCTCTGGCATATTGATCCTATGACATACCCAGGGCCTGAGGTATAGCAAGTCTCCCCTCTTTGGTTGACCTGATACAGCGACATGATCAAGAATCCATCAACAATATTTGAACCCCAGGTATACTGGAGCCCGGAAAGGTGACATGGTCCCTTAGCCAAAAGAATACACCGAGTGCTGAGGATTTGTCATTGCCGCCAAGGGCTTGACCATTGCAAAGGATCGTCACATACCACCCTTTGTATCTGCCAGCCCATGCGGTGAAATACGTATAGTATTCGCCGTTATGACCGATGGCGCCATTCCAGGAAAGAATTCCCAGGCCATAGGTCATATTCGGGTTTGCTGTGGGTTTGAGATCGAGCCTTTCCTTCTGCATCTGGCTCGAAATCAAATCGCCCCGGATAAGTGCTTTGACCCATTGCATCAATTCCCGACCCGTGGACACCACAGAGCCAGCCGCTCCTGCAGGAGAGGGATCAATGGAATACGTGGCATCACGCAACACACCTTCATCATAATTATATCCATGAGCATGAGGAAACGGGATCTGGAGTGATTCCTGAACATACGTCCTTTGCAGTCCCAACGGCACCACAATACGCGTACGGATATTTTCGGCATAGGAGATTCCCGTCAGCTTTTCTATGATCATGCCCAACAGGATATAGTTGGCATTGTTGTAATCGAAAACGGTTCCAGGGGCGGCAACTTCCCAATTGGAATACTCTACCAATTCCGCAGGCGTCCAGACCCGTTTCGGAGTGTCAGATAATATTTTCAGAAATTGCGGGTTGCTAAGATAACTCCCAAGCCCGCTATGCATGCCTAACAAATGCCGCATGGTGATTTTGGAAGAGTTAACGACAATACCAGGAAAAAGACTTTCCAAAACAGTATCCAGAGTCAATTTCCCCTGGTCCACCAATTGAAGGACAATGGTAGCTGTCATGGTTTTCGTCACACTGGCTATGTACAGACTGAGATCCGCAGTCATTGGCGTATCCGGATACTCAGCAACACCCGCAACGCCGGTCCATTTGCTACCGGCATCGTTCTCCACTACCACTATCGCTCCAGGAATTTTCAGGTGTTGCAGGCTTACTTCCAATTCCCGTTGCAGATCATTGAAAAATTGCGATGTGTCAGCCAAGGCTTGCGTCACCAGAAGAAGGAAAACCAACACGGACAGGAAACAAGAGCGCATGGCGAACTCCGTGAGAGAGATGTTGAAGAGAAGTTATCGTCGCAATAATGGAACAGACGTATTGTCTATAGGGTACCTTGAAAAATTAGAATTTTCGTTCAAAATCGAGGCATGAGATAAATTTTACCGCAGGAATATATTTGATATTCCGAGGATAAAATTTTTCTCATAACGAAGAGTTTGGGCGAAAAGGCAATTTTGCAAGGTGGCCTATACCCCCAGTAATCATATCAGGTCAGAAACAATATGATTATTAGTATTTCTCATAGTCATCCAAAAAGCAAGAGGGGAAGTCACTCTCTAACAGCAGCGGCCTTCCATGATCAACTAGAAGTTTTTCCCTCTTCAATACTCTCATTCCCATGAGTGACGGGTTCTCCGTATGTTTTTTCTTTCCACTGTATTTCAGTAGGATAAGATTTGGGCGGACCCGAGGATGGTGCCCGCCCTGGCCAGAAACTGCATGATTGCTCCTCTGCAGTGCAAGTAAAATATTCTTTTCTTCTCTTGGGAACGGGCAAGGTGATACTCTTTACCTATGGTCCAGATACAGGAAGTCAGTCGAAAGGTTTTGGTCCGGTGGTGATGGTAGTGAAATCCGCGGTTCTCCTCATTTGCCCGGTAAGTTGGAACATCTCCTAGTCTTCCTGGAAAGAAAAAGAGTTATGAAGCCGTTGACGACGGCAGGGCAGGCTATGAATATCCTGTTTTCGACAGAGACTGATGGCCGGTTGTGGGGGGCTTATGGTTGTTGCCCTCGTCTGTGACTGGGGTTGTGCTTTTCTCTTTGGTATTTTGTCAACAGAAAGCGAATTCTTATCTCTTTACTTGGCGGTCACTGAGGCAGTGTCGGTTTCATCCGGCAGAATTAGCAAGGGCTTGGTTGATCATGATTGTTGTGCGGAATGGTCTCTGAAATCAAGGTGTTATCTTTGTGGTACTTTGTCTGAAACAAACAGTTTTTTTATCATTTTATCAGGTTATCACTTATGAAGAGTACACATCCTAAAAAAATATATTTGGAAATCACCACTCGCTGTAATCTGCAATGTCGCATGTGTGTGAAGTATGCAGCTGGGAGTTGTATTCCCGAAAGAGATATGCCTATTGATGTCTTCAATCAGCTCCTAGTGTCTTTTCCTAAGGCGGAAAGTCTTATTCTTAATGGTATCGGGGAACCACTACTGCATCCTCATTTGTTTGAATTCATTAGATTGGCTCGTTCACGTATGGCAGAAAATACGAGTATTGGCTTTCAGAGTAATGGCATATTGCTTGACGAACACAAGGCGTTTAATCTTATTGAAGCAGGGCTTGATACTCTTTGCCTTTCGGTGGATGGTCTACAAAGCACCGTGGCAGATTGTGATTCACCTGGTGGAGAACATTCCTTCTCCATTGTGGCAAAAGCTGTTTCGAGCCTTAATCTGGCAAAACGAACGATCGGCAGCAATTTTAAAATCGGGCTCGAAATGGTTCTAACAAGAGAAAATATTCATGAGCTACCTGGCCTAGTTGCATGGGCATCCGATGAAGGTGTTGATTATATTATAACTACACATCTTATTCTCTATTCTAAAACAACCGAAGATCTCAATCTTTTTAATCCCAATCCGTTGGGGGCTGTTCAACTATTTCAAAAATACAATCAAAAAGCTTTTTCACTAGGGTTGAATATGGGTGACTGTATTACATTGTACCGAAAATATGCAGGAACCCGATCAGAGAGCGTAGTACTTGATCTTTTTTCAGGTATACAGAAGGAGGCTAAAGAAGAAGACATTCGGTTGAATTTTCAAGGCTGAAGAAACCGAGATCCTTTTTCAGCAGGCTCGCAGTATTGCTGATAGTCGGGGTGTTGACCTTTTTATTCCTCCACTTCAAGCCCTTAACGAGCGAACCTGTCCATTTGTTACAGATAAAGCGACATTTATTGCCTCAAATGGGGATGTTATGCCTTGCCATTTTTTATGGCATACCTACTCTTGTCGAGTTTTGCGAGAAGACATCCAGGTTCAAGAGAGGGTATTTGGAAATATTTTGCAAAATTCATTGGAGACAATCTGGCAGAGCAGTCATTATGAAGAGTTCAGAAAAGAATCCGGCCAGTATGAATATTCTTCCTGTTGGAGTTGCTCTCAGGGCCCTTGCTCTAACTTGGTTAACGATACTACAGATTATGCTAATGATTGCTACGGCAGTCAGGTACCTTGTGGTCATTGTCAGTGGAATCTTGGCGGTATCCGATGTTTGTAAGAAGTGAGTGGTACACGTAGATATCCTGGTAGCCGATGTAAGTTTACACGTAATGGAACTGCTCATCTGTATATTTCCTGTTGAATGCAATCTTCAAAAAAGTATTGACCTGTCTACAGGTTCATACCTTAGTATCTCTACCATTGTTGGCCAAAAAACATTTGTTTTTTTAAGGGAGATTCATGCTTTCAATATCCAGAGTGTCAAAGATTATCGGCGTTGCTAGGTCCACTCTTCTCTACTACGAACGGATCGGCATCATCATACCGGAACGTAATCCTGACAATGGTTACCGGGAATATTCCCAGAAGGATTTCGACACATTGCTCCTGGTGCGGCAACTACAGCAGGCAGGTTTTAGCCTGAAGGAGTCCGCTGGAATTATGGAGGGGACCCTTGATCCGGATCTTATCAGGAGGCGGTATCAGGCCCTTGAGCAACAAATTGAAAGTATGAACATGGCAAAGGAGGTGCTTAGTTCGCTGTTGATGTGTGCTACAGGCGAGACATCTCCTGGGGATGATTTTGACAGCCGGGGGCGTAGCTGGCATGCAGATTTCGAACGAAAGGGGGCCGAGGCCCATTCTGCATGGTTGCAGCGGCTGGGATTTAGCGAAAAAGAGAGCCTCTACATCCGCTGGGTCACGAGAAGCGTATCTGACAATGGAGAATACATGAACAACTTTTTTAAGGTATTTGAACGGATGAAACGGCAGGGGCCGGGAAGCAGAGATTCCACCCTCAGGGCATTTGAAAAAATACCATCTCAAGGGGAAATTAAAACCATTCTGGAGGTGGGCTGCGGCAAGGGAGCCTCTTGCCTGGTGTTGGCGGAAAATAGTGACGCCCTTATCACTGCAGTGGATAACCACCAGCCGTTTCTTGATCATCTGAAGGAGCAGGCAGTGCTTTTGGGGTATGAAGAACAGATCTCCACAGTGAACATGAGCATGTTTGAGCTCGATTTCCCACGTCCCAGCTTTGATCTGATCTGGGCAGAGGGAAGTGCATACTTCATGGGATTTGAAAGAGCTTTGAAGGAGTGGAGGCAGTTGATCAATAAACAGGGGGTTCTTTTTGTTAGCGATGCTGTGTGGCTTACGGACGAGCCCTCACCCGCCTGTGCCGATTACTGGAAAATAGAGTATCCCACAATGACGGATGTAACGAGTCGGAAAGAGCAGGCAATTCAACAGGGGTATGACATCCTTTCCTGGTTCATCCTGCCGCGCCAGGATTGGGAAGTGTTTTACAATGACATGCAGGCCTGCGTTAACTTTGCCATTCGAGAGCAGGGTATGACCCAGACCTTTGAGGATATGATCAATGAGATTAAAACAGACAAGGATTACGGAAATGAGTACGGCTATCTCTGTCTGCTCCTCCGGCCACAGGATTAGCAATAGGCCACTTTGCAAAAATTCCTTTTCGCTGGTTACTACTAATCTTCAGCTTAGTTCGATGTCATTTCCCCAAGGTGGGAGTGACTTTATCGCAATGGAATAATTGTTGAATATATAAAATATTGACTGGGTTGATTCTTGTTTGGCTGAGTTTGAATGGTAATCACAATATAAAATGGAGATAATCGTGGAAATCAAAAAATCGACAGAATCGGATAAAACAGAAATAAGGAATGTTCATATAAAGGCCTTTGGTGAAGAAAAAGGGCCTGAAATTGCGGATCTTGTCGAGGGCTTGATGAATGATAACACCGCAATCCCGATATGTTCACTTGTGGCAGTTGAAGAGAACAGGATTGTTGGTCATATCCTTTTCACAAAGGCAAAAATTACAGAAACTACTGAGTCAGTAGCTGTCCAGATACTGGCACCTCTTGCAGTTCTGCCAGAGGCTCAAAGTAAGGGGGTTGGTGGTCAACTCATACAAGAGGGGTTGATTCAATTAAAAAAAGCAGGCATTGAGTTAGTCTTTGTTCTTGGGCATCCGGACTATTATCCACGCGCTGGCTTTGTCCCGGCAGGAGCACTTGGTTACGACGCCCCATATCCCATTCCTGCAGAATTTGCAGGTGCTTGGATGGTGCAAGAGTTACGAAATGGATTTATTGGAAGAGTTACAGGAAAAATCCAATGTTCAGAAGTGCTTGATCAACCAGAGCATTGGCGAGAGTAGAGAGCGCACAAAACGATTCTGGCCGGTTTCCGGTGTCGCTAAAAGTTTTTCAAAGAGTCCTTTACTTTCCATGCGGGTTTTAATATATCAATCATAATTGAGCTGGGGGTGTCCGGAAGCGTTTTTCGGACTGAGACGGATCGAGATATCCAACCCTTTGAACCTGATGCAGTTTGCACTGCCGTAGGGAAGCTGTGAAATAGATATTTTTTCGCAATTCAGCTTGCCTTCGGGCGAGCTTTTTTTTTGTCCGAAGTTTTCTTTTTCACCCTCTTTTCCTTCAAGGTTCTGTCACCTGTTTTTTCCCAGTAATCGTTGTAAAGGAAGGGGCGCTCATGCGTTCCTGCAGTACCTGTTTGTCTTTATGAGGAGGTAGATGTTTTTTGTCAGCAACGAAGTAAAAACGTGAATTAGCCAACCCCACCGTTTTCGGGATCCTGTAGAGAGAGCAGGATGTTGACTCCGTGGACGTTAACACAAGGGTGGGGTTATCTTTTGCCAAGAATTTGAATAAACCGTACTTGGAGAGAACGCCGTTTTTGAGGTGTTCAAATTCATAAGGGGAGAATGAGAAAAATGGATAAATCGAACAGTAACGATCTATTGACTATTGGTGGTATTGGCCTTGAGAGCCGCCTTTTTACGGGGACAGGCAAGTACCCCTCTGACGCCATGATCCCGGAGGTCATAGAACGCTCGGGTTCACAGGTGATCACCGTGGCCTTGCGGCGGGTGGACTTTGCTGCCGGCACGGAGAATATCATGGATTTTATCCCTCAATCGGTTCAGTTGCTGCCCAATACCTCCGGTGCCCGGACAGCCGAGGAGGCGGTGCGCATCGCGCATCTGGCACAGGCCGCCGGTTGTGGAAACTGGATCAAGATTGAGGTGATTTCCGACAACCGCTATTTGCTTCCCGATGGCTATGAGACGGTGAGGGCCACCGAAATTCTGGCGAACGAGGGCTTTGTGGTATTACCCTATATTAACGCGGACCTGATGGTGGCGCGTAGCCTGGTGGATTCGGGCGCTGCCGCCGTCATGCCTCTGGGGGCACCCATCGGTTCTAATCGCGGCCTCCGGACAGAGGAGATGATTAGAATTCTTATTGAGGAGATCAAACTGCCTATTATCGTCGACGCCGGTATCGGCAAACCTTCCGAGGCCTGCGCAGCCATGGAAATGGGTGCTGCTGCCTGTCTGGTTAATACCGCTATTGCCGGTGCCGGCGTGCCGGCAATTATGGCCGAGGCCTTTGGTCATGCCGTCCGTGCCGGTAGAGCTGCATTCCTGTCGGGCCCCGGTGCGTCCCGTAAGACGGCTGCTGCTTCGTCTCCCCTCACCGGCTTCCTCGAAGGGGGGACCCAATGACGGATTTTTACGAATATTACAAAACCTGGCGGGATTTTTCGTTCGTGGAGTATTTCAGATCCGTGTCTGAAAGTCGGGTGGCGGCAATCTTGCAAAAAGAGCGCCTGAGTGAGATTGATTTTCTGGCTCTGCTTTCTCCCGCTGCTGAAGGACTCCTGGAGGATATGGCGCAGAGATCCCGTGATTTGACCATCCGTAATTTTGGTCGGTCGGTGCTGCTGTTTACCCCTATGTATCTCTCCAATTACTGCACGAACCGGTGCGTCTATTGTGGCTTCAATGTCGATAACAGCATCATGCGGCATCATCTCTCTTTTCCCGAGGTGGAAAGGGAGGCGGAGGAGATTGCCAAGAGCGGGTTGAAACATATATTGCTACTCACCGGAGAGGATAAGCGCCGTGCCTCCATTGAATACCTTTGTCACTGTGTTCGCATTGTCGAGAAATATTTCACCGCCATTGGCATCGAGATCTATCCCCTCGAAACTGAAGGATATAGAACGCTTGTGGAAAACGGAGTGGATTCTCTTACTCTCTTTCAGGAGACGTACAATGAGACGCTCTACAAAAAATTGCATCCTGGAGGTCCCAAACGAAACTATCGGTATCGGTTGGCTGCTCCGGAAAGGGGATGTGCAGCCGGTATGCGGGCAGTTAACGTGGGGGGCCTCCTGGGGCTGGACGACTGGCGGCGAGAGTCGTTTTTCACCGGCCTCCATGCGGACTGGCTGCAGAGTCGCTGGCCGGAGGTGACGGTGGGTTTTTCTCTGCCTCGAATGCGTCCCCATGCCGGGACATTTCAACCGGATTTTCCCATCTCCGATCGACACCTGGTACAGGTGATGACGGCTCTTCGTCTGTTTATGCCCCGTGCAGGGATCACCATCTCCACGCGGGAAGGGGCTCAATTCCGGGACAATATCCTGCCGCTGGGTGTAACAACGATGTCTGCGGGCGCCAGCACAGCCGTGGGAGGCCACTCTCGGGAAGAGGCGGACAGTACCAGTCAGTTTGATATCTCTGATGAAAGGAACGTTCAGGAAATGGCCGAGGCCCTTAAAGGGTTTGGGTATCAACCGGTCTACAAGGATTGGCATCCCATTGGCGGGATCCTTTCATGAACAGGGGTCTTGCTGATACTGCGGAAAGGGGTCACCCATTAATCTAGTGGGTTTTCAATGAGTTGACGCGAAAATTGGTGTTTATACCTATTTCAAAATTAATCTATTTGTGGTTAGATGGGCTGTGTTATCATTGATAGTATAATTTAAAAGCCAAACTTTGAGTGATCAAAGGACGGAAAACTACGGGGCTATAACAGTCAGCCGGGTTGCAACTTTAATGCAGCTCGGCTTTTTTTGTTTCATTTGAACGTACTGTTTTTAGCATTGTTTGTGAGATGTCTTCACTGGTATTTATCTGTCATCTTGCTTTCTCTGCTAACGCTTGAGAGCGTGTATAACAAAGTTTTTCGAAATCAGGACACAGGGGTATTTCAGGGCGGGATGAATAGTAAAAAGCCCTTAGTTCGGTCGTGAAAGGATCAACCTTTTTCCACAATAATAGTGAACATGATTCATGGTCAGGGGGCCAGGACAGTAATTGATTTGCGTTCTGGATAATTTTAAAAATGAAAAGGTCAGAGGTGAAAGTATGCAAGAAACCAGAAGAAATTTTTTAAAAGCTGGGTGTACTGTAGTTGCAGGTGCAACCGTTGCAAGTGGCATTAACCTGTTGAATGTGAAATCCGCAAAGGCCACCTCCGCTGAACATCCTTATGGTTGGCCAGTTGAAGGACTGGATGTTGAGGAAACTAAAGAGTTGGGCTACCTTGGTTATAAGGGAGATTCTCGTTTCAGTATTGACGCTGGTAAAGATTGTGCATCAGGAACCTTTGGGGCCATTGTTGGTCAACTCCAAGAGGCAGTGGCGGATGATCTGGAGCATCCATATCATGGTATTCCGTTAGCCATGATGCAGTGGGCATCCGGAGGTGTTGCAGGATTTGCTACACTTTGTGGTGCAATCAACGGTGCCTGCGCTGCCATTGGTCTCGTTTGCAGTAATAGTGAGGCAAAAGCTTATATAGCAGACCTGTTAACCTGGTGTTCAGAAACAGCCCTGCCGATCTATCCGTCGCCTAACTATGAAGAACCTCATGCTCAATCGGTAGCGGGATCTAATCTCTGTCATGTATCAGTAACAAACTGGTGTCTTGCTTCAGGATATGCAAGTGGCTCATCCGAACGTTCTGATCGTTGTGCCTGTCTCACTGCTGATGTTGCCTCGAAGGTTGTTGAGATGCTGAATGACGGCGTTGGTGGTGTGCTTGGGAATCCCCGTGACAATAGCACGGTTTGCGGTGCCTGCCATTATAAGGGGCCTGACTATGATGCCGGGCAATTTACGCGTGGTAAGATGAATTGTCATTCTTGTCATGTGACCATTTCAAAGGCCTCAGAGAATGGGCATCATCTTGGTATTATAAATAAGTAGCTGTAAGATTGGCAGAAGCACCCAACAAAATGCTAATCTGAACAAAAGACAAGGGGTCACCCATTAAAAGGCCCTTTGTCTTCCATTCGCAACCATTCGTCGCATCCGATGATCGTACAGTATCCCTATCCACCTCACTCTCACAAGCAACAGCCGAAGCAGGAAGAAGAGAAAAAAAAAGCACTCCGGATTGAGAGAAGATAGTGGTCCTGAGACGGAGTCGGATCATGTCAACTGATTTTCCATGATGTTACAAAATCTCTGATTTTGTCTGCACAAAAAGAAAGAGCCCCCCTGCGACTGTAACTCCACTTTTCCCTATTTGCTAAAATTTTCTGATTTGTGATAGGATTTATGTACCCTTAAACAAACTCAGCAAAAAAGCTTTCGAGTCTTTGCCTGTGCTGGGATGACGAAAGTTTTTTTGTGATAACTTCTTGCAGGGTTGGATCCAACACGAGGCAAGGAGGGGAGTTATCAAAAGGACTGGAGATCGTATGACCGGGAAACAAAAACGTGGCAGATATTCACTTTACCTGGCTCTCTGTCTGATATTCTATGTCGTGGTTGTCCTGGGCTACACTTCCTGGTCCAACCATCGTCATACACATATTGTTTTGGGGAGGATTGATCAGCAACTGTTATTGGCTGTCAAGGCCTTGAAATATATGCTCGCACCGGATTTTCACGACCGGGCCATCGATAAAGACTCCATCTTCTTTGCCGAAGAGCTGCGAAATCGTAAGGCCGTCACCGACTATGCTGACGATACCGCATTCACCTATATCTATACGCTGATTGAACAGGATGGGAAATTCTATTTTTCAGCCCCCACCGTAACCGAAGAAGAAGCCAAGGAGAGGAAATCCTGGTATTTTTATCCTTATGATGATATCCCGGCTGAATTTGTCGAAGCCTTCCGTCAGAAAAAGAGTGTTTTTGTCAATTACTCGGATCAGTGGGGGAAATTCAGATCCATCGCATTGCCTCAGACCTCTCCCGGTGGGAGAACTTACCTTGCCTGCGCCGATTATAAGATCACGGATATGGATGCCATCATGCGGCGTGATCTGATTATATCTATCCTCACGGCAATCTATTTCTTTCTCAGCTCCTTACCATTTATTATAATTTCCAGGAACTTTTTCCGCTCTTATAATGCGGAACTGCAGGAGGTGAACAGCGAACTGACGCAACATAAGATGCATCTTGAAGAAGTCGTTATTGAACGCACCTGTAAGCTGCAGACGGCCCATGACCGTTTAGCCAGTGAGCTTGTTGAACGTAGGCGGATCGAGGCTGTTTTGGAAGAAAAAAAAGAGAAGCTTGAAACCACCTTGGCCGAGGTAAAAACCCTGAGTGGTTTTTTTCCAATATGCTCGTCCTGTAAGAAGATTCGCGACGATAAGGGATATTGGAAGCAGATTGAGATATATATCAGAGAGCATTCAGATGCTCAATTCAGCCATAGTGTCTGTCCCGACTGTGCCAAACAGCTCTATCCAGATTTGGATCTTGATGACATGCTGGAGGGAACTCTTTCCAAGGATTGATGAGGTGTATTTCACTTTGTTGCCTGACCAATATGACAAGGTGGGGGGATAGAGTGAAAACAGAAAATAAATGCGAGAAGATTTATGCATCCGACGCAAAAAATATAACGTGGCTGATTAACAATGTTTGGCGGTGGAAATGATGACTGTGCCCCCCTTAAGTAACTTTTTCTCCATAAATACGGAGGGGTTTGCAGCTTTTGGGAAAAGATCCAGCCTCTTCGTGTTGACTGTGACAGCATGTTTTTCCCTTTCCTTCGCTTATGCTGATGTGCTTCCTGCACAGCCCAAGCAAGTACTTGTGTTTTATTCTTATCATGATGCTGTTCCCCGGGAGAAACTTGCGTACAAGGGGGTACCTCCCGCTTTTTCCTCAATGAGCGGAGAACCTGTGCCGCTTAGTGTCGAATATAGGGGTCTTATTCGATATAAGGATGAAGGCTATCTTGATAAAATAAAAGAACTTTCCCGCCTCAAGTATGCGAGCAAACAGTTGGAGGTGATTATCTCCAAAGGTGCTGAGGCCATAACCTTTCTAAGCAATATTCCCTTATTCGATTGGCGACAACTTCAGCGCTGGGAGATCAGTGAGGAACAATTACCGGTGGGAAGCGTTGTCACCTTTCGACCATATTCGTTCTTTGAACTCCATAGGTGGAGAATCCTGATTGGAGCGTTTTTCATATTGGTTCAATTTATTTTTATCGTATATATTTTCTCTCTGCTCCGGCATCGACGATTGGCTGAGCAGAAAGTGTATCAATTAGAAAAAAAGGCACGAGAGAACGAACGTAATTACAGAATTCTTCTGGGTAACGTTCAGGGAATGGCATATCGTTGCCTTAATGATCAAAACTGGACCATGCTGTCCCTCAGCAAAGGCTGTGAAGATTTGACCGGCTATTCTCCGGAAGATTTTATTCATAATAGTACTGTAACATTTAAGGATCTGATCAATCCTGATGATCAGCATCTTGTTTGGGATGGGGTGCAGCAGGCCTTTAAGGATGGGCTGCCCTATAAGCTCCACTTTCGTATCCGGACAGCTTCAGGAGAAGAGAAATGGGTTTATGGACAGGGGGTGAGTGTCTCACCGGCTGAGAACGGTACTCAGGTGCTGGAAGGTTTTGTCACCGACATTACGAACATGGCACTGGTCAAAAAAGAACTGACAGAAAAAATGCGTCTCTTGGCATTAAGTTCTGAGATTGGGACCATCTTATCAAAAGGTGGTCCAATAGGGGCTACTTTGCAGCAATGTTGTGAATCTCTGGTTCGTCATCTTGATGCTGCTTTCGCCAGAATATGGCTGGTCAACGGTGAGGAGCAGATTTTGGAATTGATGGCTAGCGCCGGATTGTATACCCATCTCGACGGGAAACATAGTCGTATTCCCATGGGAAAATATACAATAGGTTCCATTGCCAAAAACAAAAAACCTCACCTTACCAATTCCGTCATCGGAGATCCTCTCGTTAGTGATCAAGAGTGGGCCAAGAGGGAAAAACTGGTCTCTTTTATCGGGCATCCTTTAATGGTTGAGGGAAAAGTTGCTGGGGTGATGGCACTTTTTGCATGCGATCCATTGTCGGATTTTGTCAGCAAAATGCTGGCTTCATTGGCTGATGGGATTGCCATGGGAGTTGAACGGAAGAAGATAGAAGGGGCTTTGCTGGCAGAGCGTGATTTTAATGCAACTCTCATCAATACCTCACCGGCCTTCTTTGGTGCGATTTCACCATCTGGTCAAGTTATGATGTTAAATCAGGCTATGTTGAAGGCGACCGGTTACACAAAAGAGGAGGTTGTTGGTGTGGATTACCTTTCAACGTTTGTCCCCTCTGAAGAACATGAGAAATTGAAGGCCATCTTCTCCGAAATAGCATTATTGAAAAAACCAACTTCAAATGAAAATCACATTATTTCCAAAGATGGTAGGCGATATGACGTATTATGGCATGGGCAGCCGATTCTCAAAGCAAATGGAGAACTTGATTTTTTCTATGGAACAGGTCTTGATATCACGGAACGGAAGAAAGCCGCCGAAGTGAAGGAAGAGCTGAAGAGGCAGCTCCTTCAGTCTCAAAAAATGGAGGCCATCGGCACCCTGGCGGGTGGGATTGCCCATGACTTTAATAATATTCTGTCGGCAATTTACGGTTATGCCGATATTGCTTATGATGATATCAACAAACCGGAAAATCTGCGGCGGGATATTGATGAAATCTTAAAAGGAGCAGAAAGGGCCAAAAATTTAGTGCGACAAATTCTGACTTTCAGCAGAAAAACCGCGCAGGAAAAAAAGCCTCTGCAGGTTTCTCTGGTGGTCAAGGAGGCATTGAACTTATTACGCTCTTCCATCCCAACTACCATTGACATACAACAGGATATTTCATCTGAGGCAATGGTATTGGCTGACCCAACTCAGATCCACCAAATTGTTATGAACCTCTGCACCAATGCCTATCATGCCATGCGAGAATCAGGCGGTATCCTTGGTGTTTCTTTGGAAGACATTGAAATATCCATGTCTGATGAAATTCCTGATCTGAAACTTGCTGCTGGTAGATATCTTCACCTTGCAATAAGTGATACCGGAATTGGTATGGATGAAGCGACACAATCGAAGATTTTTGAACCATACTATACCACTAAGGGAATTGGAGAGGGGACCGGGCTTGGGCTGGCTGTGGTTCATGGTGCAGTGGAAAGCCATGGTGGTCGAATAACTGTTGACAGTGAACCGGGGCAAGTGACTATTTTTCATATTTATTTCCCTGTATATGAAGGAAAAAGGAATGAAATACTCTCTGAAGACCAGGGAGTGCCTTTGGCTGGGGGGGAGGAAAAAATCATGCTCATAGATGATGATATGAAAATCATCGAGCTTGCCAAGAAAATTCTCACTGGATACGGATATGAGGTAGATGTTTTTTCCAATGGTGTGCAAGCCTACCAGGAACTGCAAGGATATCCAGAAAAATATGATCTGATCATTACTGATATGACCATGCCATATATGACCGGCGCCGATCTTGCGCAGAAGGTTCTAAAATTATGCCCTGATCTGCCGATTATTCTCTGTAGTGGGCATAGTGAGTTGATTAATCGTGAAAAGGCGTTGGCCATTGGCATCAGGGAGTATTGTGATAAGCCACTGCGTAAAAAACAAATGTTGCGTACTGTCAGGAAGGTACTTGATAACACGAAGATCTGTGGAGTGCGGATTTTATTTGTTGATGATGCACAATTTAATGTTGATTTAAGTAAATTGCTATTGGAGCAGTTGGGGGGAGAAGTGACTGGTTCAATAAGTGGTCAGGATGCTTTTGAGATTTTCAGTAATGTGCCCGGTGACTTCGATGTTGTCATTACCGACCTGCGTATGCCTGACATGAGTGGGATAGAACTGGCTGAGAAGATCTTAACAATCCGACCCGATATACCAATAGTGTTAGTCACAGGTGACGAAGAGGCTCTTCAAGAAGATTTTCTGCCCCCGAATATGATTCGAGAAGTGCTGAAGAAACCAATATCTGAAAAGAGTCTTGTTCATGCGATACACAGAGTCGTAAGTAATCTTAATTAGAGGGTTTGTTCCAGGGGATACCAGTTTCATCCTGCAACCCTCACCAGGTCAGGTGGTGGGGAATTCAAGTTGAGTATCATCCCCCTTGATCTTTCCGGGCATTACACAGAGACTGACATCCAGACGGTCAGATTGTCTTTGGTTCCAAGAGAGTCTGCCGTGGAGCTCTTGGGCAGTGTAAAGGATGAACTGGCTAAAGCAATTAACATCATCGTGGCGACCATTGAAGAAGCCGCCGGTTCAGAGCCGATTTTCGACCTTTCTGAGACGACTATCACCTTAAATTTTGGAGTTACTACAGATGGCAAGATTTCAATAATTGCCAGTGCCGGGGGAAAGCGAGAGAGGACTCACACGGTTCAATTAACGTTACGCAAACGATCCGTTTCGGGATGAGGTGGTAGAGGTATATTGCTTCGAAAAAATGTATTACTCTACGCCCTTCTCCTGGAGATAGGGTCCGTATTTTTTATCTATTCCGACGATATGAGATATCCACCACGTGCGCAGGTATGTATAAAGCTCAGGCACAACTGTATCCGGTGAGTCGGCAAGCTTGTTTTGCAGGGCGTTCACAGTCTCGATAAATTGAGCATGATGATCAAGCTGTTCCTGCAGGTCCTGGTACTCGTTCTTCATCAAAAGTTGTTCTTCATCGTGTAGGTGCTTCTGGGCATAAGTCAGGCACACATCAATAATTTTAGAGACTTCCTCGTGCCCGCGGTGGTCTCTGAGGATTGAGTAGAGTTGATTGATCAGGTCAAGCAGGGTCTTATGCTGATTGTCCATTGATGCGATACCGGTTTCATAGCTTTCTCGCCATTTTACAATTTGCATGACTTGCGTCTCCTGTTGTTTGTTCTACTCTGAATTATGCAGTATGAGCCGTAATCTTCTTGTCCCCTGCACTTTGACCATGTACACATTGAGATGAAAGAAAAGTGTCCCCGCCCCTTGTTAAAAGGTAATTTCTTGCCAGCTTCGTTGGAGAGATTACTGCGGGTAGAGTCATATGCGAGTGAGGATTACATCAATCAGCGCAGTACTAATTTTACGTTATCATGAGTGGAGCCCAACACTCCAGAAAAAAATCTGCAATAAGTTTTTCATGGTATTGCTGTGAATATAATATTATTTCTGCCTGTTTGATGGGGGCGTCTTCATTCACCCATTTCGCTCCGTAAGTATTTCCCTGGTGGAAAAATTAGTGAGTGAGGTAGAGATGGAGTAGGAGCAGGTAACTGTTTGATACTAAATTGTGATTTGTTCCTTCTTTTCCCGATGGCAGGTGTTAGGCGAATGACAAACTAAGGAGAAAATTTTGAGTAAAGCATTGTTGGTTATTGATCTGCAAAATGACTACTTTCCGGATGGAAAGTTCCCGCTGTGGGATACTGATATGGTGTTGCAGAATACCGTAAGTGCCATTGAAAAGGCGATGTCACAGGAAATCCCAGTAATTTTGATACAGCATATCGCAAATGCCGCTATGGGGATTGCGCCTTTCTTCAATGAGAATACTGAGGGGGCTGAGATTCATCCACGTATTCTTGCGGCGGCTCCCGAAGCCACCATCGTTACTAAAGCGTTTGCCGACAGTTTTGTCGAGACCACACTAGAGGAGACGTTGACAGGCATCGACGCCACTGAATTGATTGTGTGCGGTATGATGACACAGAATTGTGTTACCCACACTGCGATTTCTAAGTCGGCTGAAAAGTATAAGATCTCAGTCCTTGCAGACTGTTGTACTACGGTGGATGAAATGATTCATAAGATTGCATTAAATGCCTTGTCTCTTCGCGTTCAACTCGTGCCGTTTGCTGAAGTGTTATAGCTGTCTTTATGGGGCTGCAGTCCGTTTGTCTGTTTGGGCTGTGTGTCGACTGTTCGCGGATAAATCGGTCATACTGTTTTACTGCTTTTTTCTGTCAGTTCATTTCTGTATAATTAAAGTGATGATAGGGCATTGACCTGGGGTAAAAAAATGTCTACAAAAATAGGGTTGATCAGTGATGTCCATGCTACTGTTGCTCCCCTTTACGAGGCACTGAAAATTTTTGAGCAGGAGAGTGTCGAGCTGATTGTTTGCGCAGGTGATATAGCGGGCTATGGAACAGAGCTTGAGCAGAGCATTGAACTCCTTGTTGGAAAGGGCTGTATAACGATTCTAGGTAATCATGATGTTTGGCATCTTGAGCATCAGGTTGGCAATCTTGAGAAGGGGGGGAGAACGTTTTTTCAAAATTTGCCTGTGACATGGGAATCGACCGTAGAAGGGAAACGGATTTTTGCTGTGCATGCAAGTCCTCCCCTTTCATTGACCAGAGGGATTACTCTACTGGATCAGTATGAAAAAATAATGACCGGTGAGAAAGATCAGTGGACGTATGAGTTAAACGAATATGAGTTTGATGTGCTGGTTGTGGGGCATACCCATCAGGTCTTTGCAGAAGTATTGGGGGAGACCCTGGTAATCAATCCGGGGAGTACGAAATTTAATCATACCTGTGCAATTGTGAGCCTGCCTGACCTGGAAGTTAGAACTATTCCCTTACCAGGAAAAACACCGAGAAAGATTTGGCACTGGGGGATGATGAGCAGGGAAGAGCGAATCATGTAATTATCTCTCTGGCTCTTGTTCGTCTTTGTCTGCAACCATTTTTTATACCTGTCAGGATCAATAAAAGGAATATATTTTGACCAGTGTAAAAAAAGAAATGACTAAGTTGCCAGTTGTAAAACTCATCTTCATCTGGGGAGTTACCGGATGCAGGATACTGGTCGGTCTTCTTGTGATGAAGACTGGAATTGATCTGATGAGGGGAGGCACTTTTACAGGGTATAACAGGCAGGATCCCTTCCTGGTTGGTGGATTTGTCACGATCATTGGTCTCTATTTTATATGTTCCAGTCTCTTTCATGTTCTCTCTAAAAAGGATACCTAAGCGAACTTTTCAGGGAAGTAATGCTTGTCGATTTAATCGAAGATTTTGTAATGAGATGCAGCTGTCGTCTGTTAATTAAATTATGAGGAGATTGCCATGTATGCGTTAGCTATAAACGGAAGTCCGCGTAAAGGTGGAAATACGGAACTGCTCTTGAAAGAAGTACTCAGTGAATTAAATGATGCTGACTGGGAAACAGAACTTGTAAAGGTTGGCGGAACAGCAATTCGTGGTTGTCTTGCCTGTGAGAAGTGCTTTGAGAATCGAGATAATCAGTGCATGACGAAAAAGGATAAGTTTAATGAAATTTTTTCAAAAATGTTGAAGGCTGACGCTATGATTTTGGGTTCTCCAACCTATTTCGCAGCTGTATCTGCGGACTTAAAAGCATTGATTGAAAGAGCAGGGTATGTCGCCTACGCTAACGATCACGCTTTTTCGGGAAAAATAGGGGCGGCGGTGGTGGCCGTTAGACGTGGTGGAGCCACACATGTATATGACACTATTAACCACATGTTTCAAATGTCCAGGATGATCATTCCTTGTTCAACATACTGGAATATGGGGTTTGGCCTGGGTAAAGGGGAAGTGCTTGAAGACGATGAAGGGTTGGCGAACATGCGTCATCTCGGAAAAAGCATTGATTGGCTGGGCAAGGCCATTAAACCCAATATTATGAACTATCCAAAGTGATTTTTTTCCCTCGTATTGCAACATAAACAGGGGGCATTCTTGGATTGTTTGTCGTTAATAATGCAAGTCTGGTCCCCTCTTTTATTTTCCGATTACTGGTGTCCCTTATCCCCTCTGGCTATTGTTTCAAATCCTATCGCATTGGTGGATGGAAGAAAAATTCTTGTCATTCTATCGTCTCATTTGATTCACCAGTAACTGTTCATCAACTCATCAGTTTCTGGTGAGTTCTTTCCTGCTATTCTCAAGTAACTGTTCCGTCGGAATAGGTTGTTTATTCAATTGATTGCTCGTTAATCCTCTGTTGTTTTTCAGTGGTTTTTGTTTCTGGCACTTCATTTGCTCATGTTCTGTTGTTTGCACTAACGATTGTTATTGGCAACATGTTTCTGCAGAATTGAAATTAGTCAGGGCAGTAAAATTATTGGAGGGGCGCAATGAAAAAGTTCTATTCAACGGTTTTGTGGGTTGTTGCATCTGTTTTGATCAGCGGTGCAGCAGATGCGGCAACTAGGGTGTACACGAGCCCGAAGTACATTTTTTCGACAGAGGATGTGATGTGTGATGTCGGGGTCTTTGGCGCGGCTTGCCTCGATAATGGCAATCCGTTCCTGGATGCAGATTTTTTTAAGGACAATTACACACACTATGCGATTGATTCGGCGTATGGATTTGAGGTCAGGGATTTTGACCCGGCTGTGGCAATGTTTCCCCGTCCTATGGATGGTATGTTTGAGGAAGGGTATATTGCAGATATCGTAGATGACTCGGGCAATATCATCGGTGTTGACTGTAAAAATGATCCGACTCCAGGGTATTTGACCGGTATGTTGAAGGGCGAGGTTATTGCCGGTGTGGGTGGCTTGAATGTCAAAGCCGGTTCCGAGCATTACAAGGTCATGGCTCATGTCTGCAATGCACCGTGGATGCCGCCCCTGGTTGAGGTTATGAGGGATCCGGATACGGGAGAACTGCTGAATTTTGGTGATTATACGACTCGCATGAAGGATGATGGGAAAATCTTGTATCAGTGGGGTAATTTCAAGAAACGTCCGACACAGCTTCGTCTCTATAAACAGATCCCGCTACCTGAGGAATGGAAGGTTCCAGGTGCTAATTACAGAGTGACAAAGGCATCCCTGAGTATTACTCATCGAATTACCACCAGTCCTAATGATCAGATTCGACCTGAAGATTTTGAGAACGAATGGGCCACTGGTATCAAGCCGGGATATGTAGTTGATGCTCTCGGCCGTTGGCTTTCTGACAAGGATGCTTTTGAGGGTGATGGTGATTTTATTCCGGCCGGAACCGTTCTGCGTGATCCGGCCCTCATTGATTTAGAAAATGGCCGTTCCGCTGACCAGTGGCTTGGCTTTACCAATGCCTGGTATACTTCTCTTGATCGTGATCCATTCGCTGGTGATAATCCACGGTTTCGTTTGAAATCAAGCAAGTTCGGTCAGGATATTCCTGGTGTTGAGATCCCCTGGTACACACAGGGAGCTATTACAACGACTACCATCGATCTGCTGGCCTGGAATGAGAGTGATCCGATAACGCATGAACCCATGAATCCGCCGGTACCCTCACCGCTGAGCGATACGGTTAACTGGAATAACTATCTGGACCTGAATCCGTATGATTCAGCTGATACGGTCCCGGACGGCTTGTCCTGGGCAGAAGGTGCTCCCCTGACTCCGGATTTTGACTTGATTCTTTTTATTAAGGGAGAGTACAGCGGTATTGAAATCATGGATGCTCAGCTCTATCTTGAATGGGAAGATCCAGAATACCCGGTGGATGATGTGCCATCTCCGACAGATGAGCTAGATACGATTTCGGTCATAGGTGCCAAATATATATCTGCCAGTGGTGTTCTGCAGGTTAAGGCATTGAGCAGTGCTGGTGAGCTGGCTGCTCTGAGTATTGTGTATGGTGGCAAAATCTATTTTATGAAATGGGATTCGACTAAAAATATTTTTTATCGCAATATCCCTACAGGATATCTGTCAACAGTCGAGATTCTTTCAGATTTTGGCAGCAGTGTAATCGCTGATGTACAGATTCGCTAAGAGGAGGGGGGGAGGGATGCCCTCTGGCGGACATTAGGCCGTCAGGGGGCATTTTTCAATTTTCCCAACGGGGTAACACAGTGTGTCCTGGATGTAAAAGAGTAAGGGAGAGTCGGGAATCAGAACAGAGCGACGTATCTTCCAGATGGTTTAAAACGAGAATTCAAAAGCTGTATCATGTTTAAAACAAAACCTTTCACATATAAATCAACGTTTATCCTGGTGACGCTGTCTCTATTCTTGTCTGTCTCGGCTATAGCGATGCAGGGAATGACAATAGTTAATCAGGAATTCAGCGCTAAAATGGTGACAACTATTCAGGGAGATACTTCGGTGGCCCAGATGAGTCTCAAAGGAGAAAAACTTCATCTGCAGGTGGTTGGTGGAAGGATGTTTTCTACTATGATTGCCCGCTATGATAAAGGTGTCCTCTGGCTGATGGCCCCGGCTGCTCAGTTGTACATGGAAATGTTTGTTGATGCAGTCGGCTTTGGGGTGCCGCACTTTTTTCGTCCGGATTTAAGCATTGAGAAAATCAGAATGGGCGAGGACATAGTCGGTGGAATAAAGGCTGTCAAATACAGAGCGCATGTTTCCGTGTCAAGCAGCAAAAGGGAATATGAAGGTTTTTTGTGGGAATCAATTGATCGCCCAGGCTTTCCCTTGAAATGGGAAGAGCCGCAGACTGTTACTACGGTGGAGTGGCAGGAGCGTATTTTTGAAGATATCCCTGATATTCTCTTTGAGGTGCCGGAAGAGTATCGAAAAATCAAGTTGCCCAGAGACAGGCCGTTGTCTAAAAAAGAACAAGAGTTAGAGGCAGGAACAGGGCACCGAAACGGCAGCGGACCAGCGCTTTTAAATTGATTTGATATATTTACTCATCTAATCAGCGGGATCACTCAATTCATCTAATGCATCCAATTATTGGATGCATGTCTCAGTTCTTTCTTTTTCGTACAGATTACTGCATGTAACGTAAAGATTGAAAGTACCCTCACCTCAACGTCGCATTGTTTTATTGTATTTATGGTAGTCATTGATGACGGGGCGGTATCTGCGGTTATTTCTTCTGCGATCCATTTTAGTTGGTAAGCAAACAACCTGTATATTCCCTTTATCAACAGAAAGTGTAACTCAGATTACATTGTTCTCTCAAACGGCATCCATCTGCTTGATTTTAAAGTTTTGATGGAAAAATACGAAGCTACCGAGAGATGGAACAATGTAGTACGCTGATATTTCTGATATTTTGAGAAAATTGTTGACTCCTAACTGGCCGTATTGTAGTTCTTTTGCAGTGGGGCTTGAAGAGTGAGTGGATAACGACATTCTTGGATCACCGGCATCCGGATTACCAAATGGTTGGTTGCCGTTCCCCGCAAAACTTACAACAAGACGATACTTCTCGGTATCGCCTGCACTTCAGGATGGCTTTTCCAGGCCCTCCGTAATATTGGTGTGGGAATGCGAATTCTTATCACCTGTGAAGGATCTCGTATGTTACTCTCCTTTAATCCCGCCATTGATGGTGACCGTTTCATCTGGAATCTGGCACCTTGGAACCAGGAACTTCTGGCCGCCATCAGAGAGGCCCAAGCTGTTGTTCTGCCGCAAACTGTAACTCGTGAATTTTATCGTTTATGTAAGGAAAATTGTGCCAGAGTTTTTCCTAACTATAACTTGCGATGTTCTTACGAGGGTAAGGTGGGCGATACGCTTCTTTTTTGGACATTTGGTGTTGCTCATCCCCGGACCATGGTGTTCTCCAGATTGGAATCATTGATAAACGAGCATCCGGAAATGATGGCCAAGCCGGTTCTGCCGGACTTCCCTTTTGTGATCAAAGGAGCTTGTGGGGGAGAGGGCAGGTATGTCTGGCTTATTAAGTGTCAAGAGGACCTTGAGAAGACCATTTCCAGGCTAAAAACATGTGAATTAGAGGGTGTTTTTGGTTTTGTTATTCAGGAATACTTACCAGGTCTGGACAGAGATCTGCGGGTGGTGGTAATCGGAGATAAAATTGTCAGTTATTGGCGCACCTGTGATGGTTTTTTTCATAACATTGCCAAGGGAGGAAAAATCGACTTTGAGTCGGATCTCCATTTGCAGAAAAAAGGCCGAGAGGCTGTGCGTAAGCTTTGTGGGGAAACCGGTATCAACCTGGCCGGATTTGATCTGATTTTTGCGGAACCAAGCCAGGAGCCAATTTTTCTGGAAATTAATTACACCTTCGGTCGGGTTGGACTTGGTGGCAGCGAGGCTTTTTATTCTCTGCTTGATCAGGAGGTGAAGAACTGGTTTACAAGGGAAACAAAGTGTTGAAAGTCTGTTCCCGCTACTGAGAATTATTTGATATTCAATCTATCTTCTTGAGAGTGAGAATTTTCTTGGGCAAATAGGCAACAAGCATGGTTCCAGATCTGCCCCTATCGAAAAGGTAAAGGTGGAGCCCATTTTTTACCCGATTCGACATCCCTCTTAGGTTCTCCAAGGTGTTTTGCCATTCATTCAATTCAGGGATGCAAATGTTTCGCAAGGATCGCAAGCATTGCTTCAAAGAAAGTTTGAAGAATGGAAATGTTGACATCTCTGCTCATGTGACGGATACTCATTTAAGGCCACCTTGCAAAATTGCCTTTTCGCCCAAACTCTACGTTATGGGAAGAATTTTATCCTCTGAAGATCAAATATATGCCTGCGGTAAAATTATTCTCATGCCTCGATTTTGAACGAAGTTTCCAATTTTCAAGGTACCCCTAAGGTTCATTCAAAACAATTCTACATTGATGTGTTTGAGTTGTTTGTAAAAGAATAATTCACAAAGGACGAATCATGTCGAGTCTTAAGACAGAGGTCATTCTTCTGACCAAGTATTTTCGGATTGAAGGTGAAATCGATCTGCTGCCAGGTGCAAGATTGACTGATTTCATGAATGACGTCAAAAAAATTATGGTGGTTACCGACGCCACGGTTACTGATCATAATGGCAAGGAGCTCTTGAAAGGAAAATTCATCAATGTTCTCGTTAGGAATGTGGAGATAATTCTTCCTGCCGAAAGTGCATTATAGATTTTAGCTTTTGGGGAGAGGAGTCCCATGGCTGTACTGGATAAAGTGTTTAAGGCTGCTGTGGATATGCGGGCCTCGGATGTACATGTTGTGCCGGGAGAACCCTTCATGGTGCGCCGGATGGGGAGGCTGGTACGTTTGAAAAGTCAGGTCCTCACCCCCGAGCATACCATGAAGGTGGTTGGGGAGTTATTGACGCCGTCTCAGCGGGAGATCCTGTCCCAGGATCAGCAGCTGGATTTCGCTTATGAGATTAAAGGCTTAGGGCGATTCAGGGGCAGTGTCATGCAGCACAATAGAGGAATGAGCGGGGTGTTTCGGGTTATTCCTGTGCAAATTCCCACTTTAACTCAGCTCGGTTTGCCTGATGTGATCTATTCAGTCCTTGATAATCATCAGGGGATCATATTGGTGACCGGAGCAACCGGTCATGGCAAGACCACGACTCTTGCCGCCATGGTTGATTATCTGAACTCAAAACGTCCTCATCATATTCTCACGGTTGAGGATCCCATCGAGTTTATTCATCCCTTTAAAAAGGGGGTCGTAAACCAGCGAGAACTGGGGAACACGACCTTTTCCTATCAAAATGCCCTAAAAGGGGCCTTGCGGCAGGATCCGGATGTCATTGTTATTGGCGAGTTGAGGGACCTGGATACTATTTCTCTGGCTATTTCAGCCTCAGAAACGGGACATTTGGTCATCGGCACTTTGTCGACTTCAAGTGCAGCCAAGACCATAGACCGGATTATTGATTCGTATCCTCCAGGGGAACAGAATCAGATCAGAACCATGCTCAGTGAGTCGTTGAAAGCGGTTCTTACCCAGCGTCTTATCCCTGGTGCCGATGGGAAGGTGATGCAGCTGGCACTTGAGATATTGATTGGCAATTTATCCATTGCCAATCTTATCCGAGATCATAAAACCTATCAGATTCACTCCACCATGCAGATGGGGAAAAAACTGGGTATGCGCCTTATGGATGAATCCATAGTGGGGTTACTGGAGGAAGGAAAAATTACCCTGGAAGCAGCAATTGCCAATGTTGAAAATCAACTCCTTTTAAAGCCCTTTATGGCTCCTGAACAAAAGGCGGGGCTTGAAGGAGACTAGGAGCTAGAAGTTTTCTGTTTGAGCAAGTGCTTGTAGAATCAAGTTTCGTTTATATCAACCACGGATAGAGTGATCATGGCTCAGATTGATGCATTTTTTAGACAGATGAAAGAACATGGGGCCAGTGACCTGCACATGGTTATTGGCTTTCCTCCACTCTTGCGTCTGCGCGGAGACCTTCTCCCTCTTGATGCCCCTGTCCTCACTCCGGAATCGAATAAAGAGTTTCTCTTTGAAATTCTTGCTTCGGAACAGCAGGCAGCCCTTGAAGAAAGGAAAGATTTTGACAAGGCTTACGAACTGGAAGGTGTTGGACGCTTCCGTTGTAACTTTCTATTCCAGCATCGGGGGATTGGCGCTGTATTCCGCATTATCCCCACCAAAATTCTCACCCTGGATCAGCTTGGTATGCCGGAGGTGGTGAAGAAAATAGCCCAATATGAGCGGGGACTGGTTCTGGTTACCGGTCCCACCGGCAGCGGAAAGTCCACAACCATGGCTGCCATTATTGATATGATCAATGATACCTATCCCAAGCATATCATCACCATTGAAGATCCTCTGGAATTTGTCCACCCCAATAAGAAATGTATTTTTTCTCAAAGAGAGATCGGTGCTCATGCAGGGAGTTTTGCCAAGGCATTGATGGTGGCCAATCGTGAAGACCCTGATGTCATTCTGGTAGGTGAGATGCGGGATCTTGAGACCATTGCCCTTGCCCTGACCTGTGCCGAACTCGGTATTCTTGTCTTTGGCACGTTGCACACAAACAGCGCAGCAAAGACCATTGATCGAATCATTAATGCCTTTCCTGCAGAACAACAGGCCCAGACGCGAACCATGCTTTCGGAATCATTGAAAGCTGTCATTGCCCAGCAGCTTTTAAAAACACAAGACGGCAAGGGAAGGTGTGCGGCCATTGAGGTCTTGATTGGCTCCTCTGCTCTGGCAAGTATCATCAGGGATGGAAAGATTACCCAGATAGACTCGCTGATACAGACAGGGAAAACTCAAGGGATGCAGAGCATGGACCAGCATCTTCAGGAGCTAGTGGCAAAAGGAAGCATAACCCGGGAAGCTGCACGGGAAAAGGCTATGGATAAAAGGCTGTTTGCTGATCCGGCCGGAGAAGAAATGTAAGAAACTGGAGAAGTAAATGATCGCTGTCATTTTTGAGGTCTTTCCTGCTGAAGGGAAGGTTCAAGAGTATTTAGATATAGCTGCTGAATTGAGACCGCAATTGGAAAATATTGATGGTTTTATTTCCATAGAGCGTTTCTCAAGCCTTACCGAAGAAGGGAAAGTACTCTCTCTTTCCTTTTGGCGTGATGAAGGGGCTGTTAACGTATGGAGAAAACTGGAGTCTCATCGACATGCTCAGAAAAAAGGCCGTGAAGGAGTATTTAACAATTATCGGTTGAGAGTTGCCAGTGTCAGCAGGGATTATGGAATGAAAAATCGAGAACAAGCTCCGTTTGATAGTGAAAACGCATCTACTTAAGGCCATAGGTTCGGATAAGCAAGGGCATCGTATCTACCAGGTCCATGGAAATGGGATTGAAATAGGCTATAAATTGATTGGCTCAGGTGATGATCATGGGGCTGGGTGGCACAATGGATCGTTGGCCACAAGAGGTCATTGAAACGTTATCAAAGAACTATCAGCTGATTATACCGGATAATCGAGGTATGGGGTATACAACAGCCAATGAGGCAACCTTTACCTATAAGTTGTTTGCAGATGATGTCATTGCTCTTCTTGATGCCCTTCAAGTACAAAAGGTACATGTCTTGGCTTTTCCATGGGAAGTACTGTTGCCGAGGAGTTATTGTTGGAATATCCACAGCGCTTGAATAAGGCAATTATCTATGCAACCTCCTTAGACGGAAGTAATGTTGCCACTGCCTTGGAGGGAAAGACACCTGATGATCCCATTGTCCTGAGACAGATAGAAGCTACAACCTATTGGAAGGAACCTCTGGATAAACTGTCTGCTATTACCAATCAGGTTCTGTTTATGATTGGCACTTCGGATACTGTGGTGGGAGTGGAAAGTACCAAAACGATAGCTATGGCTATTCCGGGAGCATGGCTTGTGCAATTCAAAAATGCAACTTACCTGTTAATAATGGAGGAAGTACCCGGAGAATTTGCAAGGGTTATCCAGGTCTTTTTGGATATTGATGAGACGGTAGTAGTAAAATAGAGCCCCGGCTACTCAAGTGGATGGGAGGAAAAAAACGGATTGAACGTCCTGTAAGTGCGGCGATGATTCCCGGGCCGCTACATATCTGCCAAGCTGAACCGAATCTTCATTGGATCTCTTTGTTGCGGCAGCGATGGTGGTTGCCGCAAACCTTTGAGCGACAGTCAGCATTGAGAGGTGGCATGGCTTGTATCTTTTTCGCCGCAGGAAGATTAAATGCCGTTGGTAACTGCAAGGGGTGTGAGCCTGACAAACGGTTTGAGAGATGACGTGTGTGAGAGTCATGCGTCTTTGTTGAATAGATGCTTTTGCTCCTCCCCCCCCCATCACCTTGAAGGACTTCGTTTTGCAGGAATCCACCACGGTATCCATACTGCCGGTGAGGGGCTGCTGGGTCTGTTTGGCACTTCATTCTTTAGGCCACCTTGCAAAATTGCCTTTTCGCCCAAACTATTCGTTATGAGAAAAATTTTATTCTCGGAATATCAAATATATGCACCCCAAGGGCACTTGTACCCGTAGTTAGGGTGATTCTTGCAGGGGCACCTGCGGTAAAATTTCTCTCATGCCTCGATTTTGAACGAAAAGTCTAATTTTTCAAGGTACCCTTTACGGTGATGCAGCAGTAAGTTGTCATTTCATCAATCCGTCCGGTCTGCTGCTCGCATCACTGAAGTTCAATGTGGCTGGTTGCGGACCGGCTTGTTTCGTCTGCACAAAAAGCTTGTCAGGGAATGGCGGAAGCGTTAAACTATTAATTGTATACAAATACAGTAGAAAATGGAATATTGTACCAGGCGGGTTTCCCAATATGAGACAGATTGTGTTTTGTCGTGATGAGAAAGAATCGTGGTCTGTTTCTTGTTATTCCTAAAAAAGGAGGGCTGAGTATGTCAGATGAAGGCAATCGGATGCAGGATTTTCTTGAACGGATGACTAAAGACAGCGATTTTTCGAAGCGCGTAAAAGAGGATAAGAATGTTTTGACGGAATTGGGCTGGACTCCTGAGACAGTTTCCGGTTTTCAGGTAAAACGTTCAAAAGACTCGGCGGAGAAGGAAGGATATTGGGGGTGTGGTACCGATTGTGGATGCATCGCTTCAGTTGGCAAGGGGGGTGGTTGTGTCTGTGGAAGCGGTAGCGGTTCCGGATGAGCCAACATACCCAATCGCCATCCGGTATAAGTTCCTTGCAGACAAAAGAGGAACAAACAATATTTTACTATCCGTCCCAAGTTTATTCTTCGCAGCGGGGAGATGAAACTCTTTATTTTGCACCGGGCCAGCAGGCGTTTGTTGCTGTTAACCTTGCAGGGCATGACGTGCTCAAGGCGGCTGTGGAAGGTGGGACGGCGAGTGAAATTTCCTTACGACTTTCCCAGGGAGATCGTGAACTGGGAGCGGCGGTCCAGCAACTGGTCAGCCCGTTTCTGGATGATATGGTGTCGCGCCGGTTTCTTGCTACAGAACCTTTTAGCAAAGAGCGGAAAGAACGCCCCGAAGCCGACAAGGCTTCTTTGAAGCTCAGCAATCTCTACCTACATCTCACCGATGCCTGTAATCTCCATTGTGTCTATTGTTACAATGTTTGTCATCGAACAGAAAACATTGCTCAACAGCGCAGTGATGCGAAAAAGGGCAGGCAGCTGTCTGATGATGAAATCAGGAAGGTGCTGGATGCTGCTGCCGAAGAGGGAGTTGAGACAGTTGTTTTTACCGGCGGTGAACCACTGTTGCGTAAGCATATATTTGAATTGGCAGCTTACGCCAAGGAGAAAGGGATCTCTCCTTCTTTACTTACTAATGGCACCCTCATTGATCGTGAAAAGGCTGTTTGTATTGCTGATTCGTTTGATGGTGTCATTGTAAGTATTGATAGTTGGGTGGAGGCGGAATATGCTAGGTTGCGACCGGGTGCTCCTTTGCAGCAAGTGTGGGATGGCGTGCGTTATCTGAACGAAGCCGGTGTCGAATCCCTGGCTATTCGTCCCGTGATTACATCTTTGAACCTTGCATCGTTACCAGGCTTCCCCAAAATTGCCAAGGAGCAATTGGGTTGTACCAGATTCTATCCTGCCGTATACCTCCCCAATAGTCCGGAAGAACTTGAAACACTAGGTCTATTTCCAGATCATGAGATTTATTGGAGTACCTTGGTTTCTTTTTTTAAGGCCCTGGATGAAGTGGGTGGCATTTCAGTAAAAGATGAATTCGCTCTCTCCGGTGCTGGTACCTGCGGTGCCGCTACCAGTCTGCTCAGTGTTAGTGCAACCGGTGATGTCTATCCCTGTCAGAGTTTGCATGTGGATGAATTTTGGGCAGGGAACATACGCGAGCAGTCTCTTGGTGAAATTCTTCAAGATGCTCCTGCCTTGCACTCCTTTCGGAAAAATCGCTGGCCATGGTTCAAATCATGTGCAGAATGTTCCTTGGTGACGATCTGTTCTTCGACTTGTCGAGTTTTCCAAAATGTTTTTGAAAAACACCAGGACTTGTTTTTTCAGCATATGTGTCCTTTTTTCAAGAAGGAGTGTGAGCACAGGCTATGGCGTGAAGTGGACAAGATGCAAGTGCAGTCTGCTTAGGCGTATACGTTGCAGGAGGGTATGAAGTGTAAGTTCTTGCGATAGAGGAAAGATCGTAAGGGGTAGATTTTGTTTTTTCTACGCGTTGTGTATCCATAGGACCTATGGATTAGAAGCGAATTCGTCAGCCCGTTGATCTTGTTGGGGGAGTGGCTGCCTCCCGTTGTTTTCTGGAGGCTGTTTTTTGTCGATTAAAATTTTCAATCCTTCTGGCATTGGCTGCCAGTACTCCCTTCTCTCTCATCACATCGAAACGGCTTTTTCTGTTGTGATCTACAATGCTATCCATGATAATGGTAGGGGGATTTTCGACCTCATATTTTTTTTGGATCTCTGCCATAGATTTTTTAATGAGCTTGTCGGCCTCATAGGTCAACGTAGGAACCTCTTTTTTTGCCGCCTTGGCATCTTCATAGGCTAGGTCATATTTTCCCCTGGCCATTAGAAAATGGCTTCGTTCAAGATGGATCCAACCTTTATGGTTGAGTTCCAGGGCCTGGTTGTAGTCTTCCAGGGCCTTTCCCCATTCCTGTATCTGAGTATACTGCCTGGCTCGGTACATATGAAATGCACTTTTAGTCACAGAGTCTTGAGCCTGCTTAATTTCGAGATCTAATTGTTCGATAATTGATTGACTGTTGCCAGCTAGACCAATAGAGGATGTGAGCAAGACAAGAAGCAGTGGAAACAGGAAAAATTTGTGGAACATATTATCATTTACCTCACTGATTTTTTACGAAGGGGAAAATTTTAAGCCTAACACGTTAATTGCTTCTTGACATATCATAAAAATCTTGGAGAAGCTTACAAAAATCGATGCTTATATCTCGAATATACTTCAAATATGGGATGGGATGGGATGGGATGGGATGGGATGCCAGAAAATAGAGATGCCTTTATAGAATTCCTGATTATCTTGGCCTGTAATATATATTGCCACCAGGCATCTCAAAAATTATATTCTCAATACGCTTGTCACCTGCAGGAGAACCCGGGTGTTTTATTTGATCATCAGGGTGTACAGCGATCCGAAACCTTGATGAAGAATTTTGTTTCCCGTGCGTAATCAGCCCAAAGCCTATATCCTGACTTTCCTGGTCGTTATCTTTTGGGCAACTGTAGCTTCCGTCTTTTAGATTGCTCTCAGAGATGTTACTGCGTAGACCCTCCTCTTTTACACCACTTTTTTTTCTACTCTCTGTCTGTTTTGTATACTTTGCAGTCAGGGTAAGTTGAACCTGCTGAGAAAAAGTAGTCGTAGCTCCCTTGCAAAAGCTGCTCTGCTTGGCCTTCTTAATCCCTTTCTTTACTATCTTATCCTTTTTAAGGCCTAAGCTGTTTTGCCCGGCCAGATTGCCATGAGTTTGAACTACGGCTGGCCCCGGTGCTTACTTTGTTGTCGGTGCCTATTCTTGGGCACTCCTTGAGTAAATGCCAGGTGATGGCGGTAGTGATCAGCTTTGTGGGGGCTATAATTATCGCAACCAGAGGAGAAATTACCAGTTTCGGAGACGTCAGTCGGCTTGGTATTTTTCTGGCAGGAAGTTCTACTCTGATCTGGGCTGTATACTGGCTCATTAATGCAAAGGATGGGCTTGATCCGGTGGTAACATTGTTTACCGGGTTCTGTTTTGGTCTGCTCTATACTGTCTTGTTCTGCATGTTTGCAGGAGGCCTTGTGCTTCCTGAGGGCTGTGTGTGGCTGCCATTGAGTTATATAGGCCTTTTTGAAATGAGTATCACCTTTGTTTGCTGGCTTACCGCGTTACAGCTGACTTCTTCTGTAGCGCGCATCGGAAACCTGATTTATGTGACCCCCTTTTGCTCTTTGCTTTTATTGAACCTTGTGGTGGGAGAAAAAATATATTTGGCCACCTTTGTCGGCCTGTTCCTGATTGTGGGCACTACCCTGTTTCAGGGTTGGCAGAACAGAGGAGTGAGGGTGGTGGCACGTTTCAGATATTTTGACAAGTCCAGGAAATATGTAATTTGAACTGTCTGATTTGACCTTTCTGTTTTTGTGCCAAGAGTGATAGCAAAAGTCTCTGTACAACGTGTTTAAAAGGCTTACTGTATGAAATAGGAACGAGTGCTATTATCATCCAAGGTGGGAGTCAATGACAGATAAAAAATATATTATTAAAAAACCGGATCCTGAGCGAGTCGCAGTCCTCAGGTCACTCCCTAAGGAGATTAAGGAGATACTTACCGGAGAAGAGGCGGCAGCATTTATAAATAATGAGCCTCTTTCTGAAACACTTTATGAAAAACTCAAAAACTACCTGGTCCCGATCGATGAGTAACTGTGAGGTGGACAGGAAAGGAGCGTATCATGGAAAAGACAAATAATCAGCAAGCAAAACCTGTGGAAGTGTGTGAATGTAATGCGGAATGGCGCGGTGTTCTTGGAGGAAATGATTGGGAAGAGTGTCAGTGCTATCTGGTTGGAGAAAAAGGTGAAGAGAAGGATAAGGGTAAAGAGGTTGAAAATCCTGAAAATCCTTGAGACATCTTTTTGGAAATATAGAAATCAGCTGAGTATGAACGTATATTTCTTTGCTCACAGCTTGTAGTGTATAGGCCACCTTGTAAAATTGCCTTTTCTCACAAACTCTTCGTTATGAGAAAAATTTTATCCTCGGAATATCAGATATATGTCTGCGGTAAAATTTTTCTCATGCCTCGATTTTGAAGGAAAATTCTAATTTTTCAAGGTACCCTATATTTTTTTGGGCCTTTTCAACTATTGGGGCGCTGTTCGTTTTCTTATCTGTAGGTTTCAAAAGCATTAAGTCGGAAACATTGTTTACGTTGTGCGTAAACAATGTTTGTACCGTCGTAAAAAAATTTTTACGAAAACACCTTCCTATTCGGTTTTCCCGAGAAGACAGGTCAGCCTGAAACTTTCTTTTTGACTTTTTATCTGCTGTATCCTTTGTCCTGAAGTACAATAACGTAATCTTTTTGTTTCCCAGAAGTAAAAAAGATAATAATCAGTCTTATTAGTATGATGCTTTTTATCTATCTGGTAATTCGTATTTTTCTCTAATACATCTTTTGTATTAAGCCGGTTACTTTGTTGAGGGAATGCTGATGGTGTTTCCTCTATGTTAAGGTGTTCTGGCGCTCATTTTGCATACCACATTGTGGCAAATGTTTGTTCTTTATCATAAGAACAAGAAGACTCACTTTAGCCCTTCGGGGAGGAAATGAAAATGAGCAAAAAAACACTTTTTCTGACTGCGCTTCTCCTGGCGCAGCCACCACTTTTTTATAGCACAGCCTCTGCAGAGATTGAAGATGTCGAGGCCGTATGGGATCAGAACAAAGAGAAACTCTCTGTCAATGCAAAGGATGAACACGGTAGTGGCTCTCTGACTGTACTCTATAACGGTCAGGAGTTACCCATGACCTACAATGAAAGAAAAGAGAGATACCAGCTTAGGCTCAGCCCGACCTGTTATGATAACTCAGTTTCCATCGTTTCTTCCTCGGGAGAGAGAGAGACAAAGTCTGTTCGAACTAAAAACGGTAACGGATCCGGTTATGAGTGTGGTGTGGCCCCTCCGGCATGTCAGGATGGGGACGGCGATGGATACACCGCTGCTGTTTGTGGCGGTCAGGACTGTAATGATTCTGATCCTCTTGCTTTTCCAGGAGCCCAGGAAATCTGCGGTGACAATATTGATCAGGACTGCAATGGTGCGGATCTGGCCTGCGAGACACCTACTACTCCTCATGGTGGACTCACATTTGCAGAATACCCTGCTAATTGTATTAGTTGCCACTATACCGAGGCAATGGAAATGCAGAGTTCTACCCATTATAGATGGGTTGGTGAAACTCCTGATATGGTCAACAGTACTGGAACGCTTCAGGGTAAGCTCACCAATGCGGTGAATAGTTATTGTATCAACATCAAGGGCGACTGGCCCGTATGCGGTTCCTGCCATGTCGGTCGGGGGAAAAAGCCCGATGATCCCACTGCAGGATTGGAAAATATAGATTGTCTGGTCTGTCACAGTGAAGAATACTCCACTTCCAGGACTCGCTTGGCGGACGGCAGCATGGGTGTTTTGACGCCCACTGATTCAATGGTCCAAAATCTTCATGCCCCCACCAGGGCAAATTGTCTCACCTGTCATGCCAAAGCAGGTGGCGGTGATGGTGTGAAACGGGGAGACATTTCCCTGACCACAGCCCACAACAGTGATCCGGAGTTTGATGTGCACATGAATACCAGTGGCAGTGACCTTTCCTGTCAGAAGTGCCATGTCTTTGAGAATCATCTGGTCATAGGCAAAGGATCGGATCTGCGGCCCACCGATGATCTGAATCGAGGAGCGGAAATAAGCTGTACAACCTGCCATACCAATAAGGATTCTATCGGCGGTCATGATAACTCAACCATAGGCAATCATGTAACCAGAGTTGCCTGTCAGACCTGTCATATTCCCACCTATGCCAAGGTACCCACGGAAATCTACCGTGACTGGCAGCTTACCCATGCTGGGTTGCCCGCTGATGGAAGCGCTGGGCCCGGTCATCCCTTAACCCTCAAGGAAGGGAATCTTATTCCCGAATACAGGTTCTGGAACAGATTGAGTGATAACGCTCTTCTTGGAGATGATGCTTCTTTGACCTACGACGCGGTTAAAGGTACTTATCCAACCTCTAGTCTCCGCGGAGATGTAGGAGAGGGTAAGCTCTATCCATTCAAATACAAAAGGGCCAATCAGCCTATGACGGTTGCAGACTCCAGATTGATCGCTCTGGATACCTTTGAGTATCTTAAGGGCTCCGGAGATGTAGACATAGCGATCAAAAAAGGTTTGGTAAATACAGGATACTCAGCCGACGAGCCCTACAAATGGGTCGAAACCGATACCTATCAGATGTTGAATCATGGGATTTCTCCTTCTTCAAGTGCTCTCCAGTGTAGTAGTTGTCATGAGAACACCTCAACAATGGATCTGCCGGGAGAACTCGGCTATCAGTTGAAGGGTGCAAAAGAAGTTGTTTGTTTCCAGTGTCATGGAAGTGAGGAGGTTAAGCCCTTTGCAACGATTCACGATAAGCATGTAAAAGACAAACGATATGACTGTTCCTGGTGCCATAGTTTCTCCAGGCCAGAACGTAATCTACGTATGCCTTGATTCTTATCATACTCATGTAATATTTCTGACTCGCCAGGGAAGGGGTACTTCAGCCCCCTTCCCTGGCTTTTTCATTGCAGGATACCCTATCCAGTCTTACCTTCTGTTCAGGGTAGTTAAGGTAGGATTTCTTCTGTACCAAATGTGGTCATTGCCTTGCTTGTTAGATGATCTTATAGTGAAGGCCACTTTGCAAAATTGCCTTTTCGCCCAAACTCTTCGTTATGAGAAAAATTTTATCCCCGGAATATCAAATATATGCTTGCGGTAAAATTTCTCTCATGCCTCGATTTTGAACGAAAATTCTAATTTTTCAAGGTACCCTGAAGAAAAGTAAATGGTCTGATTTTTACTTTATCCGCAAAAGGTCAACGCCTTTGTCTGATGGGCTAAAGGGGGTTCTGCCCTTATTTAGCTTGTTGGCCCTGGTATTTTGGTTCGCTTATTTGTATGCGGACAATGGAACTTCCCTAGAAAAAGGAATGAGTCAAAATGATGAAAAGATTTATTGTGTTGAGTGCTGTTTTGCTGATGTTGTTTTCTCTGTGTGCCACTCACGTAATGGCGCAGGGGGCTGGAAACGGAAAACAGAAAAGTAGCCCTCCTTTTTTGATAACAGGTAAATTGCCCCACTTCACCAAACTGCTGATGCAGCAGTGGGATAATGTGAAACTCGATCTTACTGATGAGCAAAAAAGTAAACTGCTGGTGGTCAGAAAAGAGACTATTGCGGGAGCCCAGAAGCTTGGCCGAGAGATTGCACCGCTTGAAAAACAGGTTGTCGAGGAGATTTTTAGTGGGGAAACACCTGATGAACTGCAATCGATTGTTCAGGCTATTGCCAAGCTGAAGGCTGAGGCAACCATGCTCCATTTGCGCTGTATTTACAGCACCAGCAGGATACTGGATCAGCAACAGGTTGATTTTTTGATCAATTTGTAGATGGGAAGGAGTCGGGGCGCCGAAAAAATGATTTTTGCAGAGTTCTGCATCAAAGGATGATTCGAGGATCGACGGTAGGCGGACCATGGTGCAATGGGAAGAAGTACTGCTTACGGTTTGCCAAAAGATGCCACCGTGTGGTATGCTTTTGGTGGGCTCAGAGAGTATCTTACTCTGTTCTTTGTCGTTGCTAATCATGAAAAATATAAATGTATTCTTTATCGCGACAGATCTTTGATCAATAGTAATAGACCTGTCGTGTAAAGATTCAACCGTTTGATATCGAAGGAGATACTTGAAATGGCCACTATTGAAGCAATTTGTATAAGTAAAAAAAAGGGTATCGTGAAAAGGCCGGTTGAACAGGCAACTTTTCAAGAAGGGTTCGGGATTGTTGATGATGCTCATGCTGGTAAATGGCATCGACAGGTTTCTTTGTTGGCTGGAGAAAGCATCGATACCGTCAAAAAACAACTCCCCACTCTAAAAGATGGTGCTTTTGCAGAAAACATTATCACCAGAGGCCTGCCTCTGCTGTCTGTCTCAGTTGGCGACAGTCTTCAGATCGGCACGGATATCATTCTGGAAATTACACAAATTGGTAAAAAATGCCATAATGACGGGTGTGCCATAAAAAAGGCTACAGGTGATTGTATCATGCCCAAAGAGGGAATATTTGCCAAGGTCGTACAGGGAGGAGAGGCGAGAGCCGGTGATCAGATAGTTTTGAAAAACTGAGCAGAGAGTCGCTCTCCCTAATAGAGTAAAAGGCAGGTGGAAAACTATCCACCTGCCTTTTTTTGTGAAAATTTATCGATTCAATCTGTTATGCTACTATACAAACAACCATGATGGACGTTTTTTCTATAAGCTCCCATTCTCCGGGGTATTACTTGGTCGCTACCTGTTGCCAGTCGTCAAGTAATACTCTGCAAAATTTAATCACGGATAGGACAGAATGTTTTTTGTAGATAAGCCCTACATATCCGATTTTTTTAAAAAGAGTGTCAGGGATAATGCTATCCCTGTAGTTGGTACAGAGATCGCAAAACAATCAGGCCTGTATAGTGGAACAGTGATAATCAGCGAAGAGAGAGCTATTGAAATGGCGCAAGAGTCAGATAACCTGACACTCTATACGACATCCGAAAATTCAATAGGCTGGATAGCGAAACATTTGGGTTTCACCAATCTTCCTGGGAGGATAGAGCTCTTTAAAGATAAGCTGAAGTTTCGGGAAATAACACAATCAATCTTTCCAAACTTTTATTTTAAGGGGGTTCGTGTGGAAGATTTGAAAAAGCTTCAGTATGATGAAATCCCACTTCCCTGTATTATCAAACCGACGGTTGGGTTTTTCAGTATGGGCGTTTATAAGGTTTCAGATCATGGGGAGTGGGAGAACATTATTGATTCAATCATTGGGGAGATAGATCAGATTAAAGATTTGTATCCTGGAGAGGTGCTGGACACCAGTTCCTTTATCATTGAACAATGTATTAACGGCGAAGAATTTGCTGTTGACGCATATTTTAACGCAAATGGAGCGCCGGTTATCCTGGGCATCTTTAGGCATGCGTTTTCTTCAGATAGCGATGTGAGTGACAGGGTGTATATCTCATCAAAAGAGATTATTGAAAACAATCTTGACGAGTTTACCGATTTTGTCGGCAAGATTGGTGGATTGACTGGTGTGACCAACTTTCCGGTACATGTTGAGCTCAGACGGGAAGATGATGGGACTCTCTTGCCCATCGAGGTAAATCCCGTGCGCTTTGGTGGCTGGTGTACCACCGCAGATATGACCTTCCTGGCCTATGGATTCAATCCCTATCTCTATTTTTACTCGCAGAGAAAACCGGATTGGTCTGAGGTCCTCAAAGGAAAGGAAGGGAAACTCTTCAGTCTTGTTGTGTTGGATAATTCGACCGGTAGAGATGGTGCTGAGATTGCATCATTCGATTATGAGAAGCTGTTGTCAAACTTTGAGAAGCCCTTGGAGTTGAGGAAAATTGATTACAAAAAGTATCCTGTCTTTGGGTTTCTGTTCACCGAAACCAGAGAGGATAATTTTATTGAGTTGAAAAACGTATTGGATTCAGATCTGAACGAATTTGTATCAACCACTGTGGCAACATGACAATGTCATATGTTCTAGTAGGATAGGTGTGTTTTGAGCGTCTGCTGGGTGTTGTCGTACTTTTAAAATTAAGAGAAAATATGTTTATCGTGTCATTGACGTACAAGCGCCCCCTTACAGAAGTAGACAGTTATCTTGAGGCCCACGTTGCCTTTTTGCAGGAAGCGTATGCCAAAGGAAGTTTTGTCGCATCAGGAAGAAAGGTCCCAAGAACGGGAGGTGTTATTTTGAGTGGTGTTAAAACACGAGCTGAGTTGGAATCGATTTTGGCTAAAGACCCTTTTTACCAGGCTGGTATCGCGGAATATGATATCATCGAGTTTGTGGTCAGTATGGTGGCAGAAGGATTTGAGCAATTGAAAGAACAATAAGATACAACAAAAAAAGGGCAGGCGATTATGGCTCGGATTGGCATCCTGACGTGTTCAAATTGTACTCAAGAAACGAATTGCGCGGCAGTCGTATGTCTTGGAGATATGAGAAAACGACGGGGCTTTTTTGAACGCTATCAAGGAGACGAGAAATTAGATCTGATCGGCATTATTAACTGTAGTGGATGCCCAACCCTGGCGGCCCCAGAAAAGATACTTAAGAGGGTGGCATCACTGGCTGCTTATAAGATTGATGCCCTTCATTTTTCATTTTGCGTTACAGCCTTGTGTCCTTTTGTTAAAAAATACCAGAAAGTCATTCAGGGGGCATATCCTGATCTTCCAATTGTCCTTGGCACC
>JAQYVF010000073.1 GCA_030145625.1 Desulfocapsa sp.
CCGATCTGAACTAAGTCTGTTTATTGCTTTGCTGGTATGAGTTTACTGCGCACTTTTGTGTGCACTTTCCAGCCCATTTCGTCCAACTTGTTGCGAGCCATCGTACTGAAATCACCCGAGACCCATACTTCCAGCCCGGCCCCTTTCGAGATTTTTGCTTTTTCCACTAAAGACCCTGTTATATCGGCTACCTTTTCACTCCAGATGATATGATCACTTGGGAGAATAACAATAATGGTTCCATCATTTTTTTCTGCACGTGCCAGTCGTGCCATGGGAGTAAGGTGTTTAAGAGGGGCTATATGTTTATGGTAACCGGCAGTCATAACTGCTGATTCTGTGACAATCTTGGCCATGTCTGGATCACCGGCTTGGAGGGCGATTTTTATGTATAACTCCCGATTGTCCACACTCTGCATGGAATCAAGAGCGGTAACGAGAACTGTTTGCAATGCCGGTGAATATTCGGGATTGTTGAGAAAAAGTTCGATCGTATCCTCATCTATACCCATTGCCAACAACTTATTCTTATTTTGCAGCCAGAGTTCAGAAGCAGGAGTCGTGTTAATCGCTTCGTTCAGGAGTCGAGCTGTACCGGAGGTTGTCAAGACCAAACCTCCGACGCCGGGTACGGCACTTGTGGCAACTCCTACACCAAGTCCACCGAAAAAGTCTGCCCAAGCAAGCCTGTCCAGCTCTGTTTGTAACACCTTGTTTCGTGAGTACATGTTGACTCCAAACTTAGTGGCAATATGGCCCTTGGACTTGGAAAACCCAACCAACTGCGCTGCCTTGTTATCTTCGGCTCCGGTCGTCTCGCGTTTTCCTATCGTTCCCTTTGCCCGGTTGAACAAACTGCCAACTCCGGTAGCCGCTCTTTCAAAAGTTCCCTGAGGATCATTAACCAGATTTTTCACCCCGGTAACTGTGTTCTTGCCAGACTGTTTTAATGATTCAATTGCTGTATCATCAGTTTGTATCTTTTTCATTGCGGCAATTGCTTCAATTTCCCGGATAAGGATTTGCAAAGAACTCGTGCTGCTAACTTGGAAAGTACCAAATGAAGATTTGACGCTATAGTGATTGAGCACACCATCATTCTTTACCTGCTCATCAATCGTATAGTGTTCACCTTTCAGAACTTCAGGTTTAAGAAAAGACTGAGCCTTGAGAGTTCCTGGTTTCTCAAATTCAGCCAGAGCGGTTTTCGGTATCATTCCCTGCAGCAGGCAAAGGGAAATAAAACAACAAAGAAAAAAGGTATGGTATCCCTCTTTCATGTCTAATTTGTCGTAGTTCATAAGAAACCTCTGCATAAATAGGTTATGCACATATGATTGTGCTATTTGATTTGCCTATAAAATCAATCAAGTACTACAAAGTATATACCAAATCAGGATAACAACGAAATGTTTTTGTATAAAGAGTGTGTTTGAACAGTTTACGGAAAATTTGTGCTTGTGGAATAGTTAGATACGCTATCAGTCAGGTCGGATCCTTTCTTCCAGGTAATAGCCTCTAGCAAGATTCGTGAATTGTTCTATTTGGTCCTTCTGCCAACTCTCGTCCTTTTTCAGTTCCCTGGCCAGAATCCTGGCTACTTTCGGGGCCATCTCAATGGCGGCTCTGGCATCAAGAAAGAGGGCTCTTTGCCTTCTTGCCAGAATATCTTCTATGGTACGGGCCATTTCATAACGTGTTGACCAGATGACCTCAATAGCGGTGTAGGGCAGTCGTTCGTGGAGTTTTTTACCAAGCTCGGGGTGGTCGGATATAAGGTCACGCATGTAGTCTGCGTCTGAGCCATAATAATAGAGAGGGTCCTGGTAATTCACATTGGAGAGCCATCCGTGGATAGGCATGTCCTCGGTTCGGCATTTTTGCGTTTCCAGTCCCGCGACCATTGCTGCTTTATCCACTGTATCCTCAGCCATCTTGCGATAGGTGGTCCATTTGCCGCCGGTGATGGTGACCAGGCCTGAAAGGGATACCCGCAGGTGGTGGCTGCGGGAAATTTCTTTGGTGCTGGTGGTCTCAGAGTCCTCTCCGGGGGCGGCAAGGGGACGGAGCCCCGCAAAAATGGAGAGGATATCTTTACGCTGCGGCTCCCGGGTCAGGTATTTTTTGGCTGTAGAGAGGATAAAATCAATTTCTTCCTCCAGAGCCCGCGGTTCCAGCAAACATTCGTCCAGAGGAGTATCGGTGGTGCCGACCACAACCCGTTCGTGCCAAGGTACGGCAAAGAGCACTCTGCCGTCCGATGTTTTGGGAATCATGATCGCTGAGTCGCCTTTTAAAAACTCCTTATCCAGTATGATGTGTACACCCGGCTTGGCCGAACAAGAGGTGGAGCCCCAGGATCATCCATGTGCATGATTTCGTCAACAAAAACACCAGTTGCGTTTACGACACACCTTGCCTGCAGTGAATAGGTATCACCGTTTTCCTGGTCTACGACCTCCACCCCTGACACTATACCGTCACTGTTTTTTATGAGCCCGGTGACGCGCATGTAATTGATGACCACGCCGCCATGCTCGGTACAGGTTTGGGCAATGTTGATTGCCAGGCGCGAGTCATCAAACTGGCCGTCGTAATAGATAACGCCTCCGCAAAGTCCTTCGGTTTTGAGATTGGGGATGGCGCGGAGTACCTCGTCAGCTGTTAGAGACTGAGAGGGGCCAAGGCCGAGTTTTCCGGCCATCATGTCGTAGACTTTCATGCCAAGCGTATAAAATGGTCCGTCCCACCAGTCGTAGTTGGGGATGATAAAGGATTGATTTTTAACCAGGTGGGGCGCGTTCTGCCGCATGAGGCCCCGTTCGTGCAGGGCTTCGAGGACCAGAGAGATGTCGCCCTGGGCAAGATAGCGGACACCGCCATGCACCAGTTTGGTGGAGCGGCTGGAGGTACCTTTGCTGAAATCGGATTGTTCGAGAAGCAAGGTACGATAGCCGCGTGACGCTGCATCAAGTGCTGTGCCAAGACCGGTTGCACCACCACCGATGACTATGATATCCCAGGGGGTATCACCTTGCTCTTTGATGGTTGCAAGCATTCGTTCACGTTTCATTGGATGTTCCTCCAATAGTTTAATGGTACCTTGAAAAATAAGATTTTTTGTTCAAGATCGAGGAGCAGACGAAAAAATAAGCGCAGCATATAGTTGATATGTGAGCATTATTTTTTTGGCTGTGACGAAGAGCTTGGGCAAAAAGGTAATTTTTCGAGGTGGCCTAATGGGCTAGCTAAAACGCTGTGGCCAGTCCGTGATAACCCCGGCTCCGGCACGGAGCATTGCTTCTGCCCGTGTTTTATTGTTGATTGTCCAGGTATTGACGCGAAAGCCGGCTTGACGCAGGCGAGTAATCAGGTTTAGATCACAGAGAGACACTTCAGGGTGATATGCAGTGGCCGACAGTTTGTTCAGATAATGGATAAGATTTGGAGGGTGTTCATGTTCTGCCAGTACGCCAATATCGATTTTTTGGCTCAATGTCCGGGCCCGGTATAAATATTCATGACGGAAGGAGGAGAGCAGGACATGATCCAAGGTTTCAGTTTCCTGAAGCATCTCCATGATCCTGTCAACAACGGTGACATCTCCTGGAGGAGTTTTGAGGTCCTTGATTTCCAGGTTGACCGGAAAACAGTGTTGCTTCGTATAGTCCAGGATTTCACGCAGTAGTGGAATTTTTTGGCCTTTGATTCTCTCTTCTTCAGGTTTTACCTCACCATTGGCTACCGTGTCAAATGGGTCGTCTCTTAGAAACCAGGAACCGGCATCCAGTTCTCGCAGTTCTTTTAGGGTAAATTGATCAGACTGCCAGGGCTGTCGCTCTTGAAAAGCCTTGTGTGTCGCCACGTTCGTGGTGCGTCCCAGGGTCTCATCATGAAATATGATCAGTTCGCCATCTTGGCTCATGCGCACATCGGTTTCCCAGCAATCTGCCCCGTATTCTTTAGCCTTTTCTAGGGCTAACAAGGTATTTTCCGGGGCTATGGAACGTGCTCCGCGGTGGGCGCAGATAAAGCCGTCTTGCGGTAGGTGGTCAAAAAACAACTCACTCCTCTTTTTTGCTGAAACAGCCGTTCATTCGGTTGATAAAGGAAAAAACGTCCTCGCCAGGGTGAATCTCAACCATCCTGTATAGCTTTTCTGATCACCCTATTTTCTTCCCAGCAAGGCTGCTCCCACTGCATTGCCTACTTCACAATATTCGGGGAATTCCACCGTGGTTCCCAGCCGTTTGGCAACTTTGGGCAGGAAGTATCGTGCAGCGGCACCGATGCCGATGAGGGGAATCTTCAGGCTGAACTCGACACCCAGCACCGGATGGTCATTGCGGGTGGAGATGAAGGAGGTAAGTGATTTTCCCCAATAGTGATGAATAACATAGTCGATGAGCAGGTCTTCGATCCTTGTCTCTGTCATCTTTTTGATTTTTTTGCAAAATGTCTTTGCATTCATGCCCAGGAGGGCGCCGAGTACTTCTGCCCCGGCCAGTGCTCTGCTCTGGTCACCGATGTCGATTTTCCCAAGGACATGCAGGGCGTCGGTGGGGGTAAAACCTGTTTCCAGGATTATCTGACTCCGGGCCAGTCGTTCCAGCTGTTTTTCCAGCGGCACTCCTGAGAAACCGGTTTTTTCACGGATGGTGTCAGCCGTTGACGGCCCACTTCCTGCCAGGGCCATGATGATAGCGTCGGTCTGGCTGGAGGCGTCGAATCCGGGCAGCAGCGAGATGCACTTGGCCTTGTGTTTTGCTCCCAGCCAGCTCGTGATCTCGGGAAAGTCTTTGGCCATGGACAGGGGAATAACCCGTGCAGGTCCTAGGTGGATTTCTCCTTTTTCGTCCACAAGTACATGACTGTCGCCGCCAATACCGCCGGTGAACATATCCACAGCCTCCACATGGGTCTGCCATTCACCGACCTGGCAGCCTTCAGGGGAGAGCACGGTTTTGCCGTCTTTGATCATGGCAATGTCTGTGGTGGTGCCGCCCACATCAACGACCAGGCCGTACTGTACTCCCTGTGCAGCACCAAAACCTGCCGTACAGGCCGGGCCACTGGCCACGGTAATACCAGCCTGCTCAATGGCATCATCAATGGTAACCTGATCTCCGTTGCCGGCAATGAGAAATACGGGGCAGTGCAGGTCACTCTTGAGCATGGCAGCCTGCACCCCTGTGACATAGGCCTCCATCAGGGGCATGAGCTTGGCATGGAGGGCGGCGGTGGCCGCACGTTCCCGCATCCCTGCATGCTGGCTGATCTTGTGAGAACAGAAGACCGGTTTTGGATCGATCATGGAGATGGCCTTTTCCGTGACCAGTTCATGGGTGGGATCGACCATGGACATGGATGAACAGACCGCGTAGGCGTCTACATCGTTGCGCAGTCCCTGGATGGTGTCGACGATGTTGTCGATGTCCAGTGGTTCTTCCTCTTTCCCCATGATGTCATGACCACCCTTGATAAAGACAGTGGCGGCGATGGGGAGTCTGAAGTGTTTGACGTAGCCGATGATAATTGCCGCCACCCGTGCCCCTTTCTTTTCTACCACGGCATTGGTGGCAAGGGTTGTGGAGAGAGCAAGACGGGAGATCTTGTCCTTGCTGACACCGGATGTCTTCAGGAGGCTGTTTAGGGCCCAGCCGGTGGAGAGCGCCAGGCGGTGGTGGGTGGTGGGTTCTTTAGCCGTGGCCAGGACAGTTCCGCTTGTGGCGTCCAGCAGTACTGCGTCGGTATAGGTGCCGCCGGTGTCGATGCCGATGATATAGTCTGACATGTTCTTGGATCCGTAGTTGAAGAAGGTATGGTAGCGCTTATTTATTCTTGTCTATTGTAAGCGAAAGATATACAGCAAAGCAGCAATTGGGGCAATAATCCTTTGTGTCTTGTGATCGGGATTTTCCTGGTGTATCTTGGCAAAAGTGGATTGGAATGAGATGAATAGTTCCATTTTGACGGGTGCTTTTTAAAAAAAGCGTTCCCTGTAAAAAGAAAAGGGAGATCATGAGTTTTTTACAGATTGAGAACAAGTGTTTTGTGGTATTTGGTCTTGCCAATAAAAAATCGGTGGCAGCAGCTGTTGCCAAGGTCCTGATAGAGGAGGGGGCCAGAGTCATTCATGTGGTGCGCTCCGAGGAGCGGGCAGAGATGGCCCGTAAGCTCTTTCCCGACTCTCCTGTTTTCCTCTGCGATGTTGAGGATGAAGCAAATATCGTCCGTGTACGTGAAGAGATCGGCAAAGCTGTGGGTGAGGAAGAGGGGGGCCGTATTGACGGTCTTGTCCATTCCATTGCCTTTGCCAATTACTCGGAAGGCTTAAAGCCCTTTCACGGTACCCTGAAAAAAGACTTTCTCCAGGCCGTTGATATTTCCTGTTTTTCTTTTATCTCCATCTGTAATCATTTTCGTGAGCTCTTTACCCCTGAGGCCTCGGTGGTCACTATTTCCATTTCCACCACCAGCATGGCAGCGGAAAACTACGGCTATATGGCACCGATCAAGGCGGCACTCAACTCTTCACTCTGTTTTCTGGCAAAGTCCTTTTCCGCTTTTTCGCATGTTCGTTTCAATGCTGTGGCCCCCAGCCTGCTTAAGACCTCGGCCTCGGCTGGGATCCCTGGATATGTTGACAGCTATCTCTACGCCGAAAAGGCGATTCTGCGTAAAAAGGCATTGAAGACCAGTGAGGCGGCAGACCTCTGCGCCTTTCTCCTCTCGCCCCGTTCTTCCGGGATCACGGCTCAGAGCGTGGTGGTGGATGCCGGGATGTCGGTGAACTACTTTGATTCGGAGATCGTGAAAGCAGCGGTGGATTCCTGAGCACAGGAGTATTGCCGAGTGCAGGAAAGAAGGGTAGAACGTGAAAAAAAAGAACTCTGCATAAGGGTACCTTGAAAAATTAGAATTTTCGTTCAAAATCGAGGCATGAGATAAATTTTACCGCAGGTGCCCTGCAAGAATCACCCAAACTACGGGTACAAGTGCCCTTGGGGTGCATATATTTGATATTCCGAGGATAAAATTTATCTCATAACGAAGAGTTTGGGCGAAAAGGCAATTTTGCAAGGTGGCCATAAGATAATATTAGGAGAATCATGACTGCTAAACAAATTGCCTTGGATGAAAGAATTATCGTGGCCCTGGATGTGGACCGTCCCGAGCTTGCCAAAGAGATGGTCAAACGCTGTGAGTCCCATACCCGTTATTTTAAGGTTGGCTTGCAGCTTTTTATGGCCAGTTATTTTGATGTGGTGGACTGGATTCTGGATCGTGGTCACAAGGTGATGCTGGATCTGAAATTCTTTGATATCCCGGAGACCGTGAAACTGGCCGTAGAGCAGGTGAACAGCCGGGGGGTGTCCCTTGCCACTATCCATGGCAATGATGCCATTATTCGCGCCGCCATGGAGGCGCGGGGGGATCTGCAGCTCCTGGCCGTGACCGTGCTCACCAGTTTTGGGGAAGAGGATCTGCGGGCCATGGGCATGACCCAGTCCGTGGAAGATCTTGTTCTCTATCGGGCCAGACGCGCACTGGAACTGGGCTGTGACGGGGTGGTTTCTTCCGGTCTGGAAGCAGAACGGCTGCGCAAGGATCTGGGTGATAAATTGCTCATCGTCACCCCCGGCATTCGTCCCGGTGCCAATGTCCGTGATGGGTCAGACGACCAGAAACGCATTATCACCGCAGGCCGGGCCATTGCCACCGGTGCCGATCACGTGGTGGTGGGACGACCCATTACCAAGGCCGATGATCCCGTCAAGGTTATTGCAGAGATGCAGGAGGATATCAGCAACAGCCTTTCCTGATGACTGGTTTTGGTGTGAAGGAAAGAAAGTAGGAGCGGATTTATCCGCGAACGATGCCTCGTGCGGACCGCTTCTCTATTTGCCTGGTGTGGGGGGCTGTTCGCGGTTGAAACCGCTCCTACAAGGAGAGGAAGTCGCTTGGTGATAAATTCCCGCAAAGAGTCTTTTCGTCCTGTAGGAGCGGATTTATCCGCGAATGAGGGATTGACGCGAACCACTTAGCTGCTGCAGCAGTACGGGGGATGGTTCGCGGTTGAAACCGCTCCTACTTGGCGAGTGAATCTAAAAACCGTGTTCTCCTTTTGTTCTCCAATGCAGAATAAAACACAATTCTCCTTTCGTTTTCTCTCTGCCAAAGCCTGTCGGGCGGAAATCCTGGCATCCGTCTATGCGGAAGAGGAAGAACAGCATCAGCTTAACCGTTTCCAGTGCCTTCTTGAAAGTCCATCGGCAGAACGGCTCTACTTTGCCCTGGCCAGGCATAATAATGAGTCCGTTGCCTTTCTACATCTCTGCCGGGAACAAAAAAAGCCTTGTTGTTTCAGGATTCGCGGCCTTCATACCCATCACAACTTTCGCAATCGTTCTCTAGCCACCCGCCTCCTGCAGCTTGCCTGCAAATGTGTCTCTGAATTTCAAGAGGGTGAGAAAATCATCTCCTTTATACTTCCCACAAATATTCCCTCACTTACTGCCCATGACCATGCAGGATTTCTTCCTGTTACTACCATGCAGGGCATGCAACCGGAAAGACATCTCTGTCTCGCCTGGACCAGATACGGCGAATAGGCATCCATTCTTTTCAGGTCTCCTTGACAATCTGCGACGAGCAGGAAAGAATAGGATAACGGAAAAAGATTACAAAGATCTGTCACTGGTAAAGGAAAATTCACTGGCCTTTATTTCCCGTTAATTGACCTAGCAAAATTGGAGAGATGACTGAATGCATGATCAAAAAAAATCTGAAGATTCTGGTGCAGGAGAATCTGCACTGACCCCGACCTATGCAGCACGGGAAATGACTGCCAGTATCCCTAAACATCGGATTCCGGAACAGAGCACTGCGCCGCAGACTATATATAATGTCATTCATGATGAATTGATCCTGGATGGTAATTCACGGCAGAACCTGGCGACCTTTGTGACTACCTGGATGGAACCGGAAGCGGCTCAATTGATGAGTGACTGTTTTGATAAAAATATGATCGATAAGGACGAATATCCGCAAACCGCTGAAATTGAAAGCCGCTGTGTGAATATGCTGGCCGATTTGTGGAATTCACCGGATCATGAGACTGCAACCGGAACATCGACAATTGGTTCCAGCGAAGCGGCAATGCTTGGTGGTATGGCGATGAAGTGGAACTGGCGGGAGAAGATGAAGCGGGCTGGCAAAGCGACTGACAAGCCAAATATCGTTATGGGTGCCAATACCCAGATTTGCTGGCACAAGTTCTGTAAATATTGGGATATTGAAGCACGTGAAGTTCCCTGTGCAGGTGATCGCTTCACCTTGAATGCTGAAGAAGCCTTGAAACTGGTCGATGAAAACACCATCGGCGTCATTGTGATAATGGGGAGTACCTTCGATGGCAGCTATGAGCCGGTCAAGGATGTGGCTTTAGGCTTGGATCGCTATCAGGAGCAGACCGGAATAGACATCCCTATTCATGTGGATGGGGCCAGTGGTGGGTTTGTTGCTCCTTTTATCCAGCCGGAATTGGAATGGGATTTTCGTATTCCGCGTGTGGTGTCGATCAATGCTTCAGGACATAAATATGGCCTGGTGTATCCCGGGGTTGGGTGGGTACTGTGGCGGGATAAGGCCCATTTGCCGGAAGATCTGGTCTTCCATGTCAGTTATCTGGGGGGAGATATGGTTGATTTTTCCATCAATTTTTCTCGTCCCGGCAATCAGGTCGTTGCCCAGTATTATAATTTTCTGCGCCTGGGCGTGGATGGGTATCGCCGTGTTCACCAGGCCTGTCAGGATGTGGCATTATATCTGTCCGCTGAAATCGCCAAGCTGGGTCCTTTTGAACTCATTACCAACGGTAGTGATATTCCGGTTTTTTGCTGGAAATTAAAAGATGAAGCAATGGAGACGGGTAACTTTTCCTTGTTTGATATGGCCGATAAGTTACGTGAACGTGGCTGGTTGGTACCTGCTTATCCGATGCCGGCTAATCGCCAGGATTTAATCGTGCAGCGTATCGTTGTCAAAGAGGGGTTCAGTCGCGATATGGCGGATATGCTACTCAAAGATATGCGCCGCGCCCTTGAGTGGTTTCAGCAGCAGCCCAATTATATTGCCAAAAAGGAAGGATCGCATTTTTCCCATTAAAGGGAGTAAAAATATGATTGTAGGAGCGGATTTATCAGCGAATGGCGGGTGTTGCGGCCCGCTTGCTTGTTAGCGTAGTGCTGGGGTTGTTCGCGACTGAAGTCGCTCCTACATGTGAGCGAGCAGCTGGTAGTAGAATTATTGTCAATATTGCGGTTCCCTGTAGGAGCGGATTTATCCGCGAATGGTTGTTGCGGCCCGCTTGCTTGTTTGCGTAGTGCTGGGGCTGTTCGCGGCTGAAACTACTCCTCCATCCAGAATGAATTCTAAGGAGTCATTAATACTCATGAGTGATAACTATAGAGAACAATTGAAACGCTGTAACGACGGTACGCCCCAGTACAACAAAAGAGTACAGGAGAGCTACCGGAAACTGCAGATGCGTCTGTCGATATATGAGCAGCTGCCGCAGCGGGGCAGGGGGATCCGTCTGGGGATTTATCAGGCCGAAGCTGATTGCGGTGCAGGTGCCACTGAAAAAAATATGCTGCGTCTTGAGGCGGCTGTCAAACAGGCGAAAAAATTTGATACCCAATTGCTCACCTTCCCTGAGTTGTATGTATCCGGGTATACCCTTGATCCTAAGTCAGCTCGTTCAGTGTGCGAATATCAGGATGGTCCGAGTATTTCCCGGGCACGGCAGATTGCCCGCGACAACAGTATCGGCCTGATCGTTCCCTATGGTGAACAATACGATGTCCCTGGCGGCAAGAGTTATTTCTTCGACAGTATTGCGGTAATCAGCGAAAAGGGGGAACTCCTGGACAGTTACCGGAAAACCCATTTGTATGCCCAACAGGAACGGGATAACTGGGATTTTGGCGACAGTGATTTTCCGGTGCATAATATCCATGGCTTCCCGGTTGGTATTCTCAACTGTTATGAATGCGAATTCCCTGAATTGGTACGTATCCTGGCCCTGAATGGGGCAAAACTGGTCGTTGGGCCCACAGCGGCAGATACCTACTACCGCATGCCAAACGGTGAACGGAGCAAGGTCCCCTATCCCGATGTCTCCAAGGTGCAGTTTCCCGCCCATGCAATGGCCAACAATCTGTTTTTTGCCTATAGTAACCACACCGGTTTTGAAAGCCGTGATGGTGATTCCTGGCATTATCGGGGGAACAGTATTATTTACGGGCCGCATGGTGACGAGGTGATAGCCGCCCGTCATCAGCAGGATACCCTACTGATTGCCGACTGTGTTCCCGATTATTATGGACGCACCCATCCTGAGCCGGACTTCTTTTACCTCAAGGACCGGCGTCCGGAACTGTATCAACAATTGGTTGCCAAACAGGCAAAATTTGTTGATATAAGCGGAGATAAACTTGAACAGGAAGAGGATTATTTTTCAGGTGATTTCCGTTACCCGGACAATAGGAAAGACAGTAGTGATTAGCTCAATGACCAATTAGCAGAAGGTTCCATGGATACTGAATTTATTATTCCGCGCTTTTTTCACCAACAGCAGCAGTTCGATCTCCTCGAAATCGATGATTTTTCCTGCGTGGAGTACCGGCACTGCCAGGAACAACGTCAAAACAGGATACTGGTGACCTCCTATCTCTTTGTTGTGGTCTTAAGCGGCAGGAAAATTATCCATACTGAAGAGGGGGATCTGCACATTGAGGCCGGTAACGCCTTCTTTGCCAGAAAAGGTTCCTATCTCTTTTCTGAAATCCTGTCCAAAGAAGATGAATACCGGACACTCATCTTCTTTATCGACGATTCCTTTCTTGCCGGTTTTCTTCGGCGCCATCCGCCCCGATTGCAAGGGGCCAGTCCGGCGGTTCCAATTTTTCAGGTGCAGGTGACCCCTCTCCTTCGATCCGGCATTGACTCCCTCTTACCCTATTTTCTGCACAACTCTAAATTCAGCCGGGAGTTGCTGCATCTTAAACTTGATGAGCTGCTCCTGCTGATCAGTGAGGCAGATGCGGAGGGCAACTTTCAGGGATTTTTGCAGGAGCTTCATTCAAGCCGCAGGCAGAGTATTCTGCGAGTGATGGAACAATATTATGGTAGACCGGTGTCCATTGCAGAACTTGCCGCATTATCAGGGCGCAGCTTGAGCACCTTTAAACGTGAGTTTAAGGAGCTTTTCCAGGAGACTCCGAAGAGATGGATAAATAAGAGACGCCTGGATGAGGCGCGTTTTCTGTTTGGGACTTCGGATATGACAGTGTCTGAGATTTGTTTTGCGGTGGGTTTTGAAAATATATCCTATTTCAGTCAGCTTTTTAGAAAGCAGTTCGGTTGTTCGCCCAGTGAGATAAAAAGGGACCTGAATGAACAGGAATTGAGCCGCATTTGACAGCAGAAGGCTTCTTTTTTGCCTATGGTGATTGCAGTGGAAATGCCATGGAGGCAGATCCTTATCTCATGGGAGGAATGACTATGAAGAAGAGAAGAATAGTTGGTTTTATGCTGTTGATTGTTTTAGTTGCAGGGCATGTATATGCGGGAGACTTTGTCCTCACCAGCCCGCAAATGGATCCTGGCAGCAGCATGGGGCAGGAGCAGTTGTTCAACGGTTTTGGCTGCAGTGGTGATAATATTTCACCGGAACTGAATTGGTCTGGTGAACCGTCTGCAACCAAGAGTTTTGCCGTCACGGTTTATGATCCGGATGCTCCCACAGGCAGTGGTTGGTGGCATTGGCTTGTCTTTAATATCCCGTCAACAGTGCATCAGTTGGCCAAGGGCAGCGGCAATGTGGAGGCCGGTTTAACTCCTGCGGGCAGCGTTCAGGGCCGGACCGATTTTGGCGGCACGGGCTATGGCGGCGCCTGTCCACCGCAGGGGGATACGCCCCATCGGTATCAGTTTACTGTCTGGGCCCTTGATGTTGAGACCCTGCCCCTTGATAAAGACGCCTCAGGCGCTATGATCGGATTTTTTCTGCGTCAGCATGAGCTGGGACAGGCCGGGTTCACACTCTTTTATGGACGTTAAAAGAAAATTGAAGAAAAAAAGGGAGAGGGTTTATGCGGGGATTATTTCTGGTACTTATTTGCTTGTTGTCATTTTCCAGCCTCTCCTGCGCTGGAGATTGGAAGGTCATAGACAGGCACACCTTGCGATTTGAGGGCTCGATCAAGATCGACGATATCTCCAAATTCAATGCGCTGTTTACTGAAGATATTAAAACCCTCATCGTCACCAGTGGTGGAGGTGATGTCCTGGCGGCAATTCCAATTGCTGAGAGCATGCAAAGGCAACATGTCGATATAGTCGTTGATGGAATATGCGTCTCATCATGTGCGAACTACTTCTTTATAGCGGCGAATAAGAAAAAGGTACCCCAGGAGAGTCTGCTCTTGTTTCATGGAGGCATTACTCCAATGCTGGAGAATAAAGGGAAAATGGTCGAAGAGATGACCAATGCCGGTGCTGGCCCTGAACAGATAGAATCATATTTCAAGGCGTGGCAGGATGGCGCTGCAAAAGAGCGTGCTCTTTATAATAAGGCAGGTGTGGATATGGCCTTGCTTCATTATTCACATCGTGTAACGAATGATGACTCTGATTTTTGGGCGCCCCCTCTTGCAACATTGGAAAAACTTGGCGTCAAGGATATTACTGAATTCTGGTATCCGGCTTCTGATGAAGCAATGACGGTTCTCGTTGAGAAAATTCACCATAAATACAGCAAAAACAAGAGTTCAAATTCCACAAGGATGAGCATTATCAGTGGAGATATTGAGCAATGGACTGCACAATGAAATTCTATTGTTCGCTCCTCTTGAAATGAAGGGAGAAGAGAGATGAAATCAATATTTCCGGAAGCGATCAGGAATCTTCCGCAAGCTGATATTCCCCTGGATGGCATAACGGCATACCTGTCACAGGCAGACAGTCATCAAATCCTGTTTATGGAATTTGATAAAGACACTGACTTGCCGGAACATGCCCATGCAGCGCAAATGGGAATAGTCCTGGAAGGAATGATCGAGTTGTGTATTGATGGCGAAAAGCACTGTTTTAACAAAGGGGATCGCTATTATATTCCTGAAGGGGTGACGCATTCCGGTAAGATACGTGCCGGCTATGCGGATATAACCTTTTTTAATGAGCCACATCGATACGCAAAAAAATAATGACTGGTAGAGAAATGAAAATATGGGTAGACGCAGATGCCTGTCCTGTGGTGATCAAAGAGATTTTGTTTAAAGCGGCAGAGCGGACCGGGGTGGAGATGACCCTTGTGGCGAATCAGCCCATGCGTATCCCGCCATCCTCCTGCATTGCATTTATCCTGGTAGGTGCTGGGGCTGATGTTGCTGATAACGAGATTGTGAAGAGGCTTGACACTGGTGATCTTGTCATTACCGCTGATATCCCTCTGGCATCAGAGGTGATTGAAAAAGGGGGGCATGCGCTCAATCCTCGTGGTGAGCTGTACACCACTGAGAATATAAAATCCCGCCTCAGTATGAGAGATTTTATGGATAGCCTGCGAGCCAACGGAGTTGAGACCGGAGGGCCGCCGGTGCTCAATCAGAATGACCGTCAGACCTTTGCCAATCAGCTGGATAAGTTCTTGGCCAGGCATCGAACTGCAAAGAATAAAAAAACCCGCAAAGCCAGTCCCCCTCCCTGGTAGGGACCAAATTTCCCTCATTTGGCGTTTGCTCTGTCATTTCCACTTGCGAGGAAATGATGGTAGGAAATGTTTCATCTATCACATCAGTTTTGTAACGGATGTGATATTAGCGATCGGCAGCTTGCAACAGGGCCTCCTCAATTATTTGCTCATTTTTCTCAACAATGCCTGGGTAGCTGCCTGCCAGGGAGTTGGACTTTTCAGCCAGTGATCGGGCTTGCTGGTATTGATGCTGCTTGAGTTTGACCTCTGCCAGCTGTGACCAGAGCATGGCATCTTTAGGTGCTATGCGCAGGCCCCGTTCCAGAGTTGCGGCAGCAAGATCAAGTCTGCCCTGCCTGACCTGTGTTGCCGCCTGGCGACTGAAATTAGCTGAAATGGTGTCGGTCTGTTCAGGAGGTGGTGGAGGATAATGAACCGGAGGCGGCGGATAGGTGGCACAGCCCTGGAAGAACAAAATGATGAAGAGGTAGAGGGATAAGAGTTTGCAAGTTGTTCTCATGGCGTTACCCATAGATATATAATGATTAGGTCCAAATTCTCCAATCGCCTATATGAACGAAAGGTAGGGGACAGAATTTTTTTGCGTTTTTTGCGAAAATTATTCTGTCTCCCGGTTAACTCTTAAATCCATCAGTGCAGGAAATCAAGGATGTTGTTTATTCCTCTCTGTAGCTTTTGTTCAAAGCCGTTGTCGCCTTGCTGCTTGTTGCAGGAGCCGGTCTCGGGCAGCAGACCACCATGAATAAAGGGCAGCAGTGTTCCCTGCTTTTTGCCACATTTCGGGCTAAGTATCTTGCCGGTGGAAAGATCCGTATAATACCAGTCAATATTGTCAGGTGCCAGCCCTTGCAGGGGACTGGTGCTGATTCCGGCCATGGTTGCTGCCCATACCTTCAGGGCGCCGGTTGAGCCGGTGAGGCCGGTGGGCTTGTTGTCATCGCGTCCCACCCAGGCCACGGCAACGTGCCGACCGCTGAACCCGGCAAACCAGGAATCTCGTAACTTATCAGTGGTCCCGGTTTTTCCTGCCACGGTCAGTTCGTCCGGCAGAAGGTGTTGTAAAGACTTGGCGGTACCCGTGGTTGTCGCGGCCTGCAAGGCGGCAGTCAGGCAGAATACTGCACCCGGATCTGCAACCTGCTGCACGGTCAGGGGATAGCGTTGCAGGGTGCTGTTCTCCTGGTCGGTAACAGCAAGGATGGCCCGCAGTGGGGTTTTGTAACCTCCGGCGGCAATGGTCTGGTACATCTGCAGGACATCAATTGGTGGGAGTTCAATGGCTCCAAGCAACAGTGATGGATAGGTGGTAATATTTCCCTCTATGCCGAGCTCTTGTAAGGTATTGATAACGGTATCAAGGCCCAGATCCATACCGAGTTGCACGGTGGCCACATTATAGGAGTGTGCCAGGGCCAGCATCAGAGGCAGCGGTCCGTGAAATTGATTGTCATAGTTTTTAGGCTGCCAGTCCTTTCCGCTCATAGGCACCGTGAGCGGGGTGTCATACAGGGTGGTCAGCAGATTGTATGACTCGGGTCGGGCAAGGGCAGTGAGGTAAACCGCTGGTTTGATCACCGAGCCGATGGGCCGCTTCATCTCCATTGCCCGGTTAAATCCAGCCTGTCCGGGAGTCCGGTCACCGACAACAGCTACGACCTCACCCTGATCCACAGAGGCCACTACCAGTGATCCCTGCAGGGTGTTCCGGATCTTGGCCCCTCCCGGTTTTTCAATGGTGGCAAGCTCGTCACCAAGGCTCTTTTCTGCCCGTTGCTGGATGATCGGGTCCAGGGTAGTGAAGATCGAGAGTCCTTCACTGCGCAGGTCTTCGTCTTTATAATCCCGCTTCAGCTGCTTGCGTACCAACTGTAGAAACGCCGGGTAGGGGGTGATACCGGAGGGGATTTTCCGGCTAACGGTGAGAGGACTGTCTTGCAGTTGTTCGCTTATTTCAGGACCGATTGCCTTGGCAGAGGCCAGGATGTCCAGAACTTGATTGCGCCGCATTTTTGCCCGCTCAGGGTGTCGTCTGGGATTATAGTAGGATGCTCCCTTGACGATTCCGACCAACAGGGAAATTTGTGCCGGTTCCAACTCGGCAAGATCGCGACCGTAGTAGAAGCGGCTGGCCATGGCAAAGCCGTGGATGGCGCGTTTGCCGTCCTGGCCCAGGTAGACCTCGTTGAGGTAGGCCTCCAAGATCTCGTCTTTGCTGTAATGGTACTCCAGGAGCAGGGCCATGACAGCCTCGTTTATCTTCCGGGGCAGGGTCTGTTCACTGCTGAGAAAGATATTTTTCACCAACTGCTGAGTCAGTGTACTGCCGCCCTGCACGGTCTTACCGGCCTTGAGGTTGGCAAGGGCGGCCCTGATGATTGCCGTGGGCCGGATCCCTCTATGCGTATAAAAACTTTTGTCTTCAACCAGGAGCAGGGCCTTGATGAGCAGTTCCGGTACATCTGCCGGTTTAACTAACAGGCGGTCTTCGTTGTGGGTCGGGTATATGGATGCATACTGTATGGGTTCCAACCGGAACAGGGTGAGTTGTTCTTGCGTACTATGGTCTGCCAGGTGAGTAATGGTTTTGTCGTAAATCTCCAGCTCAATTGCTGTTGCCGGCCGCAGGATATCAGGAAAAGGAAAATTGCGGCTGTAGATGGTGAATCTGTGGCCTTGAATGCTGTATTCGCCTGGTTTTTCGGGGCTCTTGACTCGGCTGTAGCGCAACTGGAGGAGTTCTTTTTCCAGATTGTCGGATGAGAGTATTTTGCCGAGATAAAGCTCAAGGGAGCGGGCATAGATCCGGGCTGGCAGTTCCCAACGCCTCCCTTCAAAGCGACTGGTGATCTGTCTGTCCAACCGGAGAACGTATCCCACTGCCGTTAGCAGACAGATCGCCGTCAATATAAGGGCGATCAATTTGAAGAAGGAAATTTTTTTCATGAAGGGACTATAATAAAGTTGTTGAGACTCGCACAGCGAATTATAGGGTACCTTGAAAAATTAGAATTTATCAGACAGGTAAAAGAAAGGGAAGTAGGCTTCAGCCATTAATAGCCTTCAGAGGAGCAGTAACTCATGAGTACGGAAAACGAATTACAGACGCGCAGCGGATCGAAATGTGAATTGTGTGGCGTAGCAGAGGAGTTGGCTGTGTATGAAGTTCCACCTGATTCAAATGGGAGTGCTGATCAGTGCGTCCTTCTTTGCGAGACCTGTCGGCAACAGATTGAGGACCCCGAAAAAGTCGATGCGCATCACTGGCGTTGTCTGAATGACAGCATGTGGAGTCAGGTACCAGCGGTACAGGTACTGGTCTGGCGTATGCTCACGCGTTTAAGCACTGAAGGCTGGCCGCTGGACTTACTCGATATGCTCTATTTAGATAAAAACACCCAGGCCTGGGCACAGGCAACAGTAGGGAAACAAGATGAAGCAGCAGTCAAACATGTCGACGGTAATGGTGCTCTACTGCAAGCAGGTGACAGCGTCACGCTCATCAAGGATTTAAATGTAAAAGGGGCAAACTTTACGGCCAAGCGCGGCACGACTGTACGCGGAATTTCCCTGGTTGCAGATAATGCGGCGCAGATCGAGGGCCGTGTAAATGGCCAGCAGATTGTAATCCTGACAGAGTTTGTGAAAAAGGCAAACTAAGGGCTTGCTCCTGTGGGTACACCTTGGCCAATACCAAGAACTTCCCAAAGGCAAGGGGCGCCATGGGCACCAAAAAGAACCAGCACCGGGAGGATCATCGACCTCATGATCCTCCCGAATCTTTTCCCGAAAGGTAGGGGGCAGAATTTTTTTTCGTGCTTGTTGCAAGGTGGCCTAAAATTATTCTGTCTCCCGGTTACCTACCCCTTCATGGATTGATTATACTCTTTCATGACCGCCACAATGGCCATACCCACATCTCGGCAATCTTTTTCATCAATATTGGCCAGTGCCACCCGGAGCGACCATTTCGGTCCGGCAAAGCCCTCCCCTGGTAGGCAGACCGTGTGGTGGTTCTCGGCCAGTTTGAAGAGAAATTCCAGTGAATGACCTTTAGTTAACTGCTTACTGAATTCCGGGCCGTACATCTTGGTGGCCAGCTTTTTCAGGTCTATCAAAGCATAGTAGCGAGTCAGGTTCTTGCCCTGAGGTTCGGGCATGCCCAGGGCGCCGTAGAGTGCTGTCCACCGTTTTTTGAGTATATCCATGATGGACGTCTTGTAGACATAGTCTTTGTCGATGAGTTCGTAGAGTGAAAACAGGGACATGGCCACCTGCTGAGGCCCCGATATGCCACCGGTGTGGGCAAGGGCAACCTGGCGGCTGTCCATTTCCAGGCGTTGATGGAAGGAGATGTCACCCGGTTTGGTGGAAATCAGGCGATATCGGAGATCAAGCTGGGCCTGCTTGGCCTTGGGCAGCTTTTTGATCAGACGGTTTATGACACAGTTTTCATGCACCATCACCACACCCAGACGCCAGCCAGTTACTCCGAAGTATTTGGAATAGGAATAGACGCCCAGTATGTTCTCGGGTAATTCTTTGCCAAAAGTGTTGAATTCATCAACAAAACTGGCATAAACAGTATCAGAGATAATCACCATATCGGGATTATGGGTCCGGATTGTCTTGGCCATGCGTTTGACCGTATCTGCATTTAATGAGACCGAGGTAGGGTTGGTCGGGTTGACCATGTACAGCGCCTTGACGCGTGGATCTTTTAGCTTTGCCACCTCGGAGTCCGGCACCTGCCAGCCCATCTCTTCACTGCCGCGAATATAAACCGTTTCCAATCCATAATCCTTGAGCACGGGCAGCTCCAGATACGGTGAAAAGATCGGGGTAACAATGGCTACTTTGTCCCCAGGATTGAGGATCATGTTCTCTTTGAGGGAGTTGAATATGTAGATCATCGCGGCGGTGGCGCCCTCAGTGGCGAAGAGGTGAAAGTCTCCCTGGGGCGGGGCTCCGGAAAAAACCACTCTGTCGAGATACTTGCGAACGATCTGTTCGGTAACCGGGAAGATGCGGGGGGGATCCGGATAAAAATCGGCCTGGATGCCGTCGACCAGTTGAAAGACAATCTCGTCCGCGTCCATGGAGACATTGGCAAGGGCATAGCTGATAGCCTGTTCCAGGAAAACAGCACCGGGATCGCCCTGGTGTTTCTTCAGGAAGTCTTTCAGTGCTGCCGCCATCCCACTCTTGCTGCGTCGATACCCAAGGTCTTTGACAGTGGATCCCTGCCGGGCAAAATCTGCGGCAAAGAGGGTGAGAAGGGCAAAGGATTTGCGTACCTCGGTATTGAGAAAGTTCGGATTGCCCCGGCCTGCATTCAACATGGTGCAACCGGACTTTGCACAGGCCTCTTCGGCCTTTTGAATGAGCAGGTTTTTGATCTCAAACGGACTTTCCTGTTCCAAGCCTTTCCAGTCAATGGTGGAAGCGGCCACAGCGATTTCCGGCCCGGTTAAACCGATAAGTTTCCCGGCGGCACTGATCGACAAACCGAACATGGCGGCATATTTAAAAAAATCGCGACGACTGACTCCGCCTCGCTTTGTCTCTTCGGCGACTTCTGAAAGGAATGGATGGATGCTTTCTGACATGCTTTCTCCTTGAGTCTAAGGGGTACCCTAAGTCAGGGCATAAAAAAATGATAAAAATTCTTCCCGTAATTATGAAGCATTAGCTGTAATTTTCTTAATTCCTGCCTTTTGATCCTGAAGCTGTCAAAAGGAATAAAAGGCGTCGCCCACCTTTGCCAAATGGTGAGTTGGCGCCAAGTTCGCTGAAGCCCACATGATCAGCGAATAACTAGTTTTACGGTATCACCACTGGAGGACAACACTCCAGAAAAAAATATGTGATTATCACTAATCTTCAGCTTATTTCGATGTCATCCCGCGTAGACCGGAATGACTTTATTGCAATGGAATACTTGTTGAATGGTAAAATATTTCCTGGGTTGATTCTTGTTTGGCAGAGTTTTTTGTCTGTTACGAATGTTTTTGGGCCTGTATGCAATAAGCTGGTAGACATCAAATGATCAAAGTTCTTGTCAGGAACTGCCAACAAATATTTTTTAAATTTGCCAAGTTTCCTGTAAGGATGTAATTGAATCACGTCTTTCAGCCGAACACTATTTGTTTTCTCCACGAAGCAAAAAAAAATGCATTGCTGGATATTTAGTTTGGTATTTCCATGGCTTATGGAGAAAGTCCTTGGGGAACAAAATTATTCTCTTTGGAACATGCGGCTCAGTCCTACGACATGTTATGTAACATGGAAGATAATAGCCCATAGGGCTATTGAATGATGTGTGATGACTGAGAAGATGACCAGGAAGCTGGATCACGTATGGATATCGAGTTTCTTGTTATTCAGTTAGTTGTTGTTTCCGAATGTATATGGAAGATGTTCAAATAATATTGAGTAAAAATCACGAGCGGACTTTCATTCTTTGGCTTCTATTTAATTTTGGTAAGGCAGTACGTTATGCGCCTGCTCCATTAATGATAGTTTGGGAATCGGGTAAAATTTAGATTTTCCATGTTATCTGCTTCAATATTGCGATAAGTGGAAAAAACAATGAGGAAAGTAATAAGAGGAAACTTTTTTCCACTTTAGAGGCGTTAATATAAGAATAAGTGGAAAAAGGCGGTGTATATTACTGTCAATATGATGGAAAATTTCCACTTATTAATACTGATAGGAGCGACCGCTGCGCGCCCGCTCCTATCGGTCGCTGTAGAGTTCCTCGAACATGCTGAATAGTCTCCGCGCTACGCGCTCCACCTATCCAACACGTTCGAGCCGACTCCGATTCTCAACCAGGATAAGAAAATA
>JAQYVF010000124.1 GCA_030145625.1 Desulfocapsa sp.
ACGTCAAGGCTGGAGATATCGACACCATGACCGCCAACGCCCAAAAAGATGCCTGTGGTCTGACCAATCCTCGTACTCCCACGGATAAGGACGTCAACGATATCTACAAAGCAGCACTATAACAACTAAACAACACAATGCTTTCGGGGTACGGAATCATCCGTACCCCGTCTTTTTTTGTTATTACTAAGGAGTAATGGAATGGCTGACAAAATATATCGTGTGAACATGTCTGACTTAACCACCAGGGTTGAGGATGTCCCAAGTGAGTGGGCAGGACTCGGCGGCCGGGGACTAACTTCCAACGTGGTTGCCGCCGAGGTGGAACCTACCTGTCATCCGTTGGGCAAAAACAACAAACTGGTGATTGCTCCTGGCCTGCTTTCCGGTACCCAGGCAGCCAACTCGGGCCGTCTTTCCTGCGGCGCTAAAAGTCCGCTAACCGGAACCATCAAGGAGGCGAATTCCGGTGGTACCTCGGCCCAGATGCTGGCCAAGTTGGGAGTAAAGGCCCTGATCATCGAGGGTAAACCTGCCGATGAGAGCAAATGGTACAACTTGCATGTCAACAGTGACGACGTCACCATCAAGGAAGAAACCGAGTTGATCGGCCTAGGGAATTACATGGTTGCCGAAGTACTCAATAAACGGATCGGCGACAAGGTCGGCGTAATCGCCATCGGCCCAGCCGGCGAGATGAGAATGCTCGGCGCCAACATTTCCATCAAAGATCCGGACAGCCACATGCGCTCCGCCGGCCGTGGCGGCCTCGGTGCGGTCATGGGATCCAAAAAAATCAAATTCATCTCCATTGAACCAACCGACCGGAAGGTACCTATCGCCGATCCCGAAGCCTTCAAGGTCGCCAACCGGGCTTTTGCCAAGGCATTGATTGACAATCCAATCAGCAAGGCCTTGGGCCAGTACGGCACCAATGTCCTGGTCAATATTATCAACGAGTCCGGCGGGCTACCAACCCGAAACTTCACCAGTGGCCAGTTTGAGGATCACGAGGCCATTTCCGGCGAGACCATGCATGATACCATCGTCGAACGTGGTGGTAAGCCCAAACACAACTGCCATAAAGGATGTGTAATCAACTGCTCCCAAATCTATACCGATATTAAAGGTCAATACAAGACCTCTGGATTTGAATATGAATCCATCTGGGGACTGGGTGCAGATTGCTGTATCAACAACCTTGACCACATTGCCGAGGCCGACTATATCATGGACGATATCGGAATTGACTCGATCGAAATCCCCGTGGCCTTAGGCGTGGCCATGGAAGCTGGAGTGCTCAAGTTTGGTGACGGTATCGAGGTCTGTCGTATCCTCAAAGAAGAGGTTGGCAAAGGCACCCCACTGGGACGGATCATAGGCGGTGGAGCAGGTAATGTCGGCAAGACCTTTGGCGTCACCAGGGTACCGGTTGTAAAAAATCAGGCCATCCCGGCCTATGATCCGCGGGCCATCAAGGGAATGGGCATAACCTATGCCACCTCCACTCAGGGTGCCGATCACACCATGGGCTATACCATTACCTCCAATATCCTCGGCGTCGGCGGTTCGGTAAATCCGCTCAGTCAGGAAGGTCAAGTTGAGCTGTCGCGTAATCTTCAAATTGCCACCGCCGCCATCGACTCCACCGGCATGTGCCTGTTTATTGCCTTTGCCGCCCTTGATGACACAACCTGTCTCCCGTCACTGATCGACATGATCAACGCCCGGTTTGGCATTGCGCTTACCGCCGATGATGTTACCAATCTTGGTATGAGCATTCTCAAAACAGAGCGGGCGTTCAACATCGCCGCAGGTTTTACCAGCCAGGATGACCGACTGCCGGAGTTCTTCAAAGAGGAGCCGATTGCCCCGCATAATGTAGTCTGGGATATCGATGATCAGACTATCGATTCCTTTTGGAACTTCTGATATTGCCTATAACCCGTCTCGCGGCCGCCATCATCGATTCATATCTGACAACGATGATGGCGGCTGCAAGGGTTCTTGTCTTTTCTCCCGGTTCCTTCTAATTGCCAATTTTTTCTATGAATGGGAGTATTCGTACTATCTGGAAAAATCAAGGCAGGAAAGGACTGCTTATACCCAGCCATAGGACTTTTCAATTAGAAGCATCCATTCTCCTGTCAACCTCATCAGCAAGCACTTTAAGGGGGCCTGAGACATGTACAGGATAGGCTTTACTCTCCTCATTTGTTTTCAAGTACGAAGGAAGACTGGCAAGCTCTGAAAGTGCATACCGCCGTACATCCTCAAGGCTCGGCAAACTCGCAACAAGCTCTCCGTGACGTATGACAGGTTGGATAAGAGGTTTAGCGGACAACGAATCTCTTTTGATTGTTAAAATATCGTCTTTCATGTTCTCATTTTCATCATAGGAACGAAATACCTGCTTTCGGCCAGGCCAGGTCGCCTTCCCTTCTGAACGTTTTCTTCTGGGCAGACCGGCATATTCAACTAATTTATAGGCACAGTCAAGATATGGCGCATCCGCAGAGGTTATCAACCTTGTTCCTACGCCAAATCCATCAATAGGCGCCTTAGCCGCAGCAAATTCAGCCAGTTTATACTCATCAAGATTGCCGCTTGTGAAGATCTGTACGTCCTGCAATCCCCCACGATCAAGTATCTGACGGACATTTTTCGAATGGACTATCATATCCCCACTATCCAGACGAACACCTTTAATTCGAATGCCCTTCTGGAGGAGCTTCGGTGCCAGCTGTACAACCTTCTGGGCTCCTCTTTCCGTGTCATAGGTATCAATAAGCAAGACAGCATTATCCGGTTGCGTTTCGGCAAAATGTGCAAAAGCTGCGGTTTCCGAATCATGAGCCTGGATAAAAGAATGTGCCATGGTGCCGAAAATCGGAATGTTGAACATCTTCCCTGCCAGAACAGTGGAGGTGCCGCTGAATCCGGCCAGATAGCTTGCCCTGGCGGCTAACAACCCGGCTTCTTTACCATGGGCTCTCCGCAAACCAAAATCAACCAGAATTTTCTGGGAAGCCACCTGGGTCAGACGTGCTGCTTTTGAAGCAATAATCGTCTGAAACTGCAAAATATTAATTATTCTTGTCTCAATGAGTTGTGCTTGTGCTATTGGAGCAGAAATACGCAGTATCGGTTCATTCGGAAAAAAGATGGTTCCTTCTCTCACGCCATCCACATCACCGCTAAAGTGAAAGTTTTTCAGAGAATCAAGAAAACCTGGCTGGAAGCGACCATCTTTTTTCAAAAAATCAATATCTTCATCTTGAAAGGCCACTTGCTTTAAGAAAGCAACTACCTGCTCAAGTCCTGCTGCCACAAGAAAGTTCCGTCCCTTTGGCAGCTTACGGACAAAAAACTCAAACACAGCAATCTCATCCATGTTGTAGTTATAATATCCTTGCAGCATGGTAAGCTGGTATAAATCCGTTAATAAAGGAGATTCTCTTGTCATGGTAAAATACCTGCCAAAACAATTTTTTCGGCACCGAGGGACGACATTTCCGCCATTGCCTTGGTTCCATCACCAACAGTCAAATTGATCGCTCGGACACCATCTGCCAAAACGAATATTTTATAACCACATTTCAGTGCATCCCTGACTGTATAATAAATGCAGAATTCTGTTGCCAATCCACCAACAAACAACCTCTTCACAGCGTGACTCTCAAGCAGTTTTTGCATTTCAGGAGAATCAAAATCAGAATACTCTTCACGATCTGCAGTAGTGGCCTTGGAAATAATCTGTGCATTCAAAGGCCGTATAAGGCCGGTCGCAAAATCGGCTCCATGAGTCCCTGCAATACAATGAGGCGGCCAGTCTCCACCACACTCCAGAAAAGAACAATGGTTAGCGGGGTGCCAATCACGGCTGAGAAATATCGGTAAGGAATGTTTTGTGAAAATTTCAATATAGGAATTAAGGACAGGGATAATTTCGTCGGCATTAGCAACCGGCAGAGATCCACCATTTACAAAATCATTTTGAACATCAACGATGAGCAAGGCGTCCTGTTTTTCCAGACTTACATCCACCGCATGTTTCATGGTCAGATCCCCCTAAACGATTCGCTCCTTTTTCATGTTATATAAATATAGTATTCCTCACAGTCAAAGGTGTCAATGAGAGCTAGAAATAAATCAGGTGAGGTGACAAAAAATCACTTTACCGAGCAGACCTGCAGAAAAATTCCATTCTTTTCACCAACTTGATTTTTTGATCGACATCCTCCATCATTTCGTTATAATGGCTACTAATTACCCCACATTTTTCTTTCAACTCGTTGCCACCAAATGCGTATAACTATTCGCACTCGTATCCTTCTTCTTTTTGTCGGGATCGTCTTCACCCAGGCGCTGGTCCTTGGTGCATTTTTCCTCAGCCAACAGTCCAAATCCCTACGTAATCATGTCGACAATGAACTCAAAACCATTACTGAATCCCTTAGCACGGAAATAATCAACTATCTTAATGTCACCATTCATAATCTGCAGCCGACCACTCAGCGCGTCACACGGATACCGCTAGAGCCTCATCAACAACACCACTTTTCAAATATCACAAATATAAGCAGCCCACCCCATACACCCCCAGCATCTAACAAACTAAACGATCACATCGATTACAACAGGCTGCAGGATATTATTAACAAGACTATATGCCCTGCAGGCCAAAATATCATTATCTTGGACGCTCAGGGAACAGTGCTGGCTCAAAAGATACAGAGCGGACTCAGGCATCAATCATTTCCGGCTGATCGTAATTGGAATAAAGAAGTCATCATCGACGGGACTCACTTTATCACCGCATCTTCCTCTCTCTATTTTAACGATCATAAAATTATTATAATCGCAATGATGGACAAACAGATTGCTCAGGCCCCTTCTCTTAAGACCTTTCAGTTTCTCATCTTCCTGGTACTTCTCCTTTTCCTGCTTTCTCTTCTTAGCGGCTGGACGACCAGACAACACATTATAACACCCCTCCAACGACTTGCAGGTTCCTCTGCCAGACTTCTTCAAGGGAAGGAAATTGATATTTCTCATCAAGGAGATGCTGAGCTTCAGGATCTCGCCCAGGCCCTGAATGCAATGAACAAAGAGCTGCAAGAGTCGAATATGACGTTGGAACAGGAGATAATCCTTCGCCATCGTGAAGAAAAGAAGGCTATTCAGGCAAGAATAGATGCGGAAAAAGCGAGCCAGGTCAAGTCCATCTTTCTGGCCAACATGAGCCACGAGATTCGAACTCCTCTCCACGCCATGCTCGGACTGCTCAACATGCTTGACAAAGGTCCGTTGAACAAAGAACAAAAGAAACTCCTGGCAATGGCCTCGGTTTCCGGCCAACGACTGCAAACCATGGTCAATTCCGTCCTCGATCTTTCTCAGATTGAATCCGGTAAATTCCAGCTCCACCATTCAGATTTTACTCTCTCTTCCTTGCTTACTGAAGTAACAGAACTGATGCAGATTCATGCCAATGAAAAAAGCCTCGTTCTTAAAACCTACCAGGATGCTGATATCCCCGACATCCTCCAGGGGGACAGTGGTCGTATTCGACAGATCCTCATCAATCTTCTCAACAACAGTATCAAACATACAGATCGCGGAGGGATACACCTTACAGTACATCTCGAATCATTTTCTAACGACAAAGAGCTAGTACTCCTTTTCTGTATTGAGGACAGCGGAAGAGAAATTCCGGCTGAAATCCAAGAGAGTATATTTGATCCCTTCAATCAGGGAAAAATCAATACAGACAAGGTAACTGAGGGTATTGGCTTAGGACTTGCCATCAGTGATGAATTTGTTCATTACATGCAGGGCAAAATATGGTTGGAAAAAAGTGACGAAAACGGCAGCAAGTTCTGCTTTACAATCCGGTGTAAAAAAGGCGAAAAGCCGATACCTGAACCCAGGGAAGAGCAAGAAAATCCAAGGAAAAAGCTTGCAGGCATCAAAATCCTGCTCGCTGATGATGAATTCATCAATCAACGGATCGTCTCAGCCTACCTGGAAGAACTTGGGGCCACGGTAGGCATCTGTGAGAATGGTGCGGAACTACTAAAACAAATGGACCAGGAGACACCGGATATCATTTTAATGGACATCAGCATGCCGATACTTGACGGAATAGAGACGACTAAGCGTATCAGAGAGAAAGAAGCGAGCACAAATCTGGATCGCATACCGATCATTGCCCTTACCGCCCAGTCAACTACAGATTTTGAAGCAAAGTGCAAAGAGGCCGGCATGGATGACTATATCACCAAGCCGATCCCCTTTGACAATCTGACACGCATCATCTGTGAGCTCTACGAAAAAGAAGTTACTCAGAAGAGCGCTTCAGTAAATTGATCAGCCCTTGGTTATTTTCTCCAGGGCCTCTTCATAACGAGCCCCTGTCTTCTCATTGATTTCCTGAGGAATTTGGGGGGCAGGAGGATTTTTATCCCAGTCAAGAGTGTCAAGATAATCCCGTAGAAATTGTTTATCAAAACTGGGCTGTCCTTTCCCGGGAGTATACTGATCCAGGGGCCAGAAACGGGACGAATCCGGGGTCAGAACCTCATCGATGAGAATCAGACGGTCACCAAGCAGGCCAAGTTCGAATTTGGTATCAGCAATGATAATTCCTTTGGAACGCGCATAGTCCGCCGCCTTACTGTACAGGGCAACACTGATGTCGGCTATCAGGCGGGTTTGCTCTTCCCCAAGCATTTTTTCCATAGCCTCGACGGAAATATTCTCATCATGATCACCAAGGTCCGCCTTGGTGGATGGAGTAAAAATGGCCTCAGGAAATTTATCGGACTCCTGCATCCCTTCCGGAAATTCAAATCCGCAGACAACCCGATTTTTCTGATATGCCTTCCAAAATGAGCCGGAGATATAACCGCGGACTATACATTCAACGCTCAACGGTTTGGTTTTGTGCACCAGCATGGAGCGACCATCGAGCTCAGCAGCATAGGGTCGGCAGGCCTCTGGATACTCATCGACATTAGCGGTGATCAGATGATTTTCAACAATATCCCCAAGCAGATCAAACCAGAAAAGAGAAAGCTGAGTCAACACCTTGCCCTTGCCGGGGATGGCATCGATCACCACATCAAAGGCGGAGATACGATCAGTTGCCACCATCAGTAATTTATCCTCATGACCTGGGATAGCATACATGTCGCGTACTTTTCCCCGGTGTACCAGATCCAGTCCTGCAAAATTCGTTTCTCTTACTGCATCAGTCATTATGTGCTCCTAAAATTTTACCTTAAACCATTAAATTTCAGCATTTCCCGGCAGTTCCAAGTGAAACATTGATATCTCACAATTATTCTTTAGCCACAAAGTCAGTTCCGCATATACAGGAATGGCACCGAGGTGAGCTGAAATTTAGTGCAATCAGAAAGTAATTTAATAAGTCTTTTTATCTATTCGCAATATCCAATGAATCACGACGGAGAATATTATAAACATTTTTTCTGTCAATGTCAGCTAAAAGGCTAGTTTCAGTACACGATTCCTTACTGCTTCACATCAATCTCCCTGACCAAGCTCTCTGTCACGCAACACCGACTCCGGTATCTCACGATGTTGATAACTCTGTTCCGGGCAAAAAGGATTGGAATAGGAGACCAGTTCTGCGGTGAGCGAACCGACAAGAATCTTGGAATTAATACGAACCGGTATTCGACAGAGATCATCAGTAAACCAGATCACCGTGTCGCCATCCTTGTCATAAAGTCCCTTGAATTCCATGAGAGGGCTAACGGGGATAACATTCACGTCACCCCGGACGGTACCGGAAATCCTGGTCGTCTCTTCCGGTTGAACCACTACCTCGTGTCGTTTGCCATCGGCAAAAGTGGGGACAATCACCGGTTTCTCAGGATCAAGACGCAGTACACGGGTAAAAAAAAAGGAAGAAAATTCGTTATGAGTTACGCCCTCGACCTGATACTGCTGCCAGGCCTGCTTATTTTTCCGGTAACGGATTTCACCGGTCAGTTGGTTGTAATCGGTTTGTCTTGTGGCCTCATAATTACGACCTTCTTTCTGATGAACATGATAGGTTACAGGTAATCGCTGAAGGCCTTCCACAACGGTAACAAAGGTATCATCCACTGGATAGAAAAAATGAAAGAGGCCTGAATCCTTGACCCTGGCGCGTAATTCAAAACGCTCTCCCGATCCCTCGAGCCTGTTCACTTCCATTTGCAGTTCACCTATCTTAAGCCCTCCGGTCCATGAAACCTTATAAACAAGGCGTTCTTTCCCCTGATAAGCTGCAGCAATTATTTTTTCATCAATCTGTCCAAGGGGGAACAAGGAGGAGGCTTGGGTCAAATGCGGCGGCACAAACTGACAAAGACAAAAAACAAAAAGGCACATATTCTGCCGGTGCACAATCAACCTTTCTCTGTCAGTAGGGACAGCCAGGTAGCTGCAAAAAGGGCCAGACTGATAAAGCCGTTCATGGAGAAAAAGGAGACCTGGATCTTAGAAAGATCGTTTGGATTCACGATCATATGCTGATAAAAGAGTGCTCCGGCAGTAAGTACTATGCCAATATAATAAACATAATTCAATCCTGCCTGGACACCTGCAAAGGTGAAAAGGATAAATGCCAGCACATGAAAGGCTGCTGCCAGGCGAAAGGCATTGCGACTTCCCAACCGGGACGGCAAGGAATGTAATCCGGCATCACGATCAAATTCTGCATCGAGACAGGCATAAACCGTATCAAATCCTGCCACCCAAAAAAGGACTCCTGCAGACAAGGCCCAGGGGAAAAAATTCAGACTCCCCTGCACTGCCACCCAGCCACCAAGTGGTGAAAAAGCAAGGGCAACACCCAAAATCAAGTGGCAAAACGACGTAAAACGCTTGGTCAGAGAGTAAAAAAGGGTGAGGCCCAAGGCGAAGGGCGCGAGTTTCAGGGTCAATGGATTCAGTGACCAGGCTGCAAAAAAGAAGAGAAGTCCGGCTATGATCACCATAGCCCAGGCCTCCGTCATATTCACTGCCCCAGATGGAATGGCTCGGTCAGCAGTACGCGGATTAGCCTTATCAAATTTGGCATCCACAATGCGGTTAAATCCCATGGCACAGGTCCTGGCCCCGACCATGGCCAGCACCACCCAAAGAAAGGTCATAGCCTCCGGCACTCCTCTCGCAGCCAGAAAGGCACCCATAAAGGCAAAGGGCATGGCAAAGATGGTCAATTTGAACTTGATCATCTCCAGGAGAATAGCAATTTTTTGAAACATTACTGATCATCCCCCCAACGTTTTCGTCCTTTCATGGCAAGTCCGAGCTGATCCCCGAGACGCCAGGAAAAGGTTTGAGCTGCTTCTTCCAGGCTCTTTGGTTTGAGATACAGACCGGGGTGCGGTGGACAGATCACAGCGCCTGCATCATGAGCAGCAAGCATATTCTTGAGATGCGTTCGGTTCAAAGGAGTCTCACGAACCACAAGGATGAGTTTTTTTCCCTCTTTTAGCATGACATCTGCTGCACGATGGATAAGGTTGGAGGTGATTCCCGAAGCAATGGTCGCCAAGGTCCCCATGGAACAGGGGATAACAACCATAGCATCATAATCGGCGGAACCTGAGGCTGGAGGGGCAGCAAAGTCTTTGCAATCAAACCATCTTTCAACTCCGGGAAGCTGCCTGGAAAGACAGTGGTGCTCAAGTTCCAGGACCTTTTCACCAGAATCGGAACAAATACCGTGCACAAGCACATTCTCACTCTCCAGCAACTCCAGAAAGGATTGAAGGTAGAGCATGGCAGAAGCTCCGGTAACAGCCACTAGAATTTTTTTCTTTTTCCCACTAACCACACTCAATTCTCCACTTTCAACCATCAATTTTTTGTATTTTTAAAGGAAGAGATCCAATAGAGGCCTCACTCCGATCAATCAGGTATTGAAAAAAACGTTCCAAAGCAAGCTGTTTGCGCTCACCAAGATCATATTCAATGGAACGAAGATAGACATAACACTCATCCGGATGCATGGGAATACGCGGAGCCACTTTTCTGCAGATGGATTCCAGTTGCTGTCGCCCTTCTCCACGGCACAGAAGAAATTCCCGATGGATAGCAGCAACCGTTTCCGGCGCCCTCTGGCAAAATTCTTCCCGGACAGCACAGACGGCAAAGACGAAAGGAAGATCGGTGTAACGACACCAAACCTCTCCCAGATCAAGCTGATAGGCAAACTCACTGCTCCCGACAAGACGCAGGGCCTCATTCCCAATGGC
>JAQYVF010000017.1 GCA_030145625.1 Desulfocapsa sp.
AGCCCCCATGTGTCTTCAATATTATCTAAGAATAATCAATTCACTTCCCTATTTGAAATTGCCCCTTTCTGGTATTGAGATACCGAACCAGAATGAATTTGACCTCCTGAGCAATATACGCGATAATCATATTGTTCAAGATAGTTCGACAAGGGTTTTGTCTCTTTAAAAAGTACTACTGACTGAGGGGGAAGGAGAAAAATATATCATTATACCAATCTCTTTCCTAATGTGATCACAACCATTGTCCTCGCCCACTATAAACATACACTTACTACTGATTTCCCCTATGAACTGAAAGGAACAGTACACCACATAATCCCCACCTATGATTATGAACGTTCATCCGGAGATATGGCACCTTCCATTGGACAGACAAATCAAAAGAACTGCAAGTGTTTGCTATGTAAGGGATAAAATATTATGTCATTAAAAAAGAAGATCTTACTCTTTGCCAGCACATTTTTATTTCTCATTAGCACTGGAATTATTACATCCTTCAAAAACCATCAATTTATTCAACAATTTCATGAGGAAATCGAAGCAATAGCAACCATTCAAGAGCAATACATCAACATAAAATATAATATTGAAGATTCTATAATGATCCCCCACGACTATCTTATTCGTGGGAATCAAAAAGAAAAAGAAAACTTTTCCAAGTCACTTCACAGTATCAAACAAAATATACAATATCTTGAACAACTACTCCTTTTTTATTCAAAAGAACACCCCTTTGGTATTTTTAAATCTTTGCCAGATAGTCATCAACGACTGCAGAAACTTAAAAAAGAACTTCCAATATTTGAACAGATTGTTGCTGGTATTTTTGCACTGAACCATATCCAGGATAATCAAGCCGCTGGAAAATTAATGGAAGAAATGGATACATTCAGCAAAGGATTTAGAGACAAAATCACCAGTGAGAATGATTACTTCATTTCTCTTTTACATCAAAACCTGAATACTCTCAGCGCAAGAGAACATTTGCTCTACGTAAAAGTTCAGATAGTTGAAAGTATTGTCCTTCTCATCGGTTTTTTTCTGAGCTTCTATCTTTATCTGAGTATTATCAAACCGGTAAATCATCTACTTAAAGTTACTAGGGCAATAGGTGAAGGAAACATGTCGTCCAGAGTAGATCTTAAGAATGCAGATGAATTTGGCGAATTGGGACGGTCCTTTAATAATATGCTCCAGGAATTAACAATCACCTATGAACGGTTGAACTCCATTTTTCAAGGATCAGGAGACGCCATGCGGGTCATTGATAAAGATTTCACTGTGCTTCAGGTGAATAACGAGATGGCCAATTTTTGCACTATCCCACTTGCTGAGAATAAAGGTATGAAATGTTATGATCAGTTTAACAGTGTACACTGCCATTCTGAAACCTGCACCCTCCAGCAAATGCTTGGTGGCAAAAAAAGACTACAAAGCGAAACAATAAAACAAACCACAACCGGAGAGTCAATTCCAGTCGAAATGATCGCCACTCCCCTACTGGTTGAAGGAAAAATTGCCGGCGTCATTGAATCCTTCCGAGACATCAGTGAACGCAAAAAAGCAGAAAAAGACAAGGAACTCCTCCAGTCACAATTACTCCATGCCCAAAAACTAGAGTCTGTGGGCCAACTGGCAGCGGGTATTGCTCATGAGATCAATACCCCCACACAATATATCGGTACCAACATTGATTTCATGGAAGAGGCCACTCAAGATATCAATGAGTTGATGACTCAGATACAGGAAATAGGCAAAACAGCACCCAAAGAGGTCAAGGAGGCCATAGACAAAGCTTTAGAGAAAGCTGACTGGGAATACTTGTCCGAAGAATTACCCCAGGCTATCACTCAATCCCGAAACGGGATCAAACGAGTCAGTTCTCTTGTCCTGGCAATGAAAGAGTTCTCTCATCCGGGAAGCAAGGAAAAAGAATCACGGAATCTCAACCAGATCATCAACACCGCAGTAACGGTGGCTCGTAACGAGTGGAAATACGTATCCGATATGAAACTGGACTTAGCCCCACAGCTTCCCGACATCCCGCTGCTTGCTGATGAGATTGGACAGGTTATTCTCAACATGCTCGTCAATGCAAGCCATGCCATCGATGAGAAACTCACCAATAACCCAGGTGGTGGTGAGAAAGGGAGCATCACTATCCAAACAAGACAGCTTGACAACAGAATAGAAATCCACATCAGTGACACCGGCAACGGTATCCCGAAAAACATTCAGGATCGAATATTTGATCCTTTCTACACCACTAAAAAAATTGGCAAAGGAAGCGGTCAGGGCCTAGCTATCTGCCACGATGTGATTGTAAAAAAACACGGCGGGAGTATCGATCTTGAGACAGAACCAGGTAAAGGAACCACCTTTATTATTGGCTTACCTTTATGAGACTATGTCTTGAAACAACAATTCTCAACCATTGTATAAGGTTAGAAAATCCGACTCGTTGTAGCATCATGCCTGCCCTCCTACAACTTGACAACCACGTTATCCTAGCCTAATGGGAATTTTTTTCAGGTATATAATATTAAAAAACACATCTTGAAATTTCTGATGAGTATTACAGATTCAATCAGCAAAGCCATTGAATTTTGCTGCCCACAAAAAAATAGTTTTTTACCATAAAACAAATTCTGATTACGATGAATCCTGAGCTCAACTTGGTGTCATTTCCGCGTAAGCGGGAATAATGTTACGGCAAGAAAATAAAGCTTAAATATCAACACAATACCTAATTTTTTTCTTATTTAGCTGAGTTTATTTGGTAATCACAAAACAAATAATGTTTGCTTCTTACTTGAATATGGTATTTTATCTTAATACTTGAAGCACCTGCAATGCTCTGATCAAAAGCCTGCAACCAAAACAACCTTTCAATGCCGCCCCAACATTTTGTGAAAGATAAGTACTAATTGGATCATACTGTCAAGCCCTGATCATCCGAGCCCAGAGGCCCTTTACGGATACTCTTATTGGAACAAACCATCCTTTACGGATATTCCTGTCGGGACAAACCATCATTTATCGGATAAAAAATCAGCTTAAAAGTAGTAGGTAGCATGCAGAAACTTAGTGATGTTCATCACCAAAAAGGAGATAACCATCACCGTTAAGGAAAGATTTCGGCCCCTTGCTTTTGGTGTAATCAGCAAAATGCAAACTGAACTGCGTATCGGTTACCACCAGTGAAATTTCAGGATACTCCAGACGAAGGAACTCACTGAGTTCAAATGTCTGCAGGTTATTGCGGTCAGGAAAGACTTTTGCTTGGGGATAGCTGTGGGTGAGAAAAAAAGTAAACTCACGCGGTTTTTTGAAACCTTCAACAATCAATCCACGGAGAGTAACTGATAACCTCTCTTCACATTCCAAAATCTGCTGAGAACATATTTCAGCCAAGAAGATGTTGGTCTGTAACGGTGTAGCCTTGCGCCAGTCATTGACATAATCAACAGGTGTAGCAACAATGGCTGGAGGCATGAAAAACGAACCAATCTCTACTAGAGACTCGACAAAATCATCGGTGATCAGCTGCGACTGCCTACCCGCTACTGCTCCGGGATCAAAGCTTGACCCTGTTTTCAAACCATGCTCCTTTTAGTCACCTAAGTCATCACTAGGATCAATCCTTGAGAGAAAACTAATCTGTCAATCTCAGGCTGACCCAAAACAAAAACTTTATCTGATAGACATCGAAACATTCTTTCCACTTCATACATTCATGCTAGTATAGCATGGATATAGAAAAAACAGAAACCATATGCACGTTCACACGCTTATAATCGGTGCCGGGCCAGGAGGCCTTGCCTGTGCCAGAACTCTTGCTCAACAAGGAATAACAGCTCTCGTCCTTGAACGCAAAAAGAGTATCGGACCTAAAGTCTGCGCCGGCGGGATCACCTGGAGCGGTCTAATCAGCCGGGTCCCTGAAGAACTTGCCGAGAAATCATTTCCGACACAACATATTCACACGCCCTGGCAAAAGGTACGTATAGAAGAAAAGACACCTATCATCGCTACAGTGAATCGTGAAAAGCTGGGTCAACAGATGGCACAACAGGCCATAGAAGCAGGGGCGATTATACGAACCGGAACCATAGTACGCACAATCAAAGAGAAAAAAGTGATTGTTCAAGACAGAGCCAGTGAGCAAAAAGAGGAGATCTCTTTCGACTATCTGGTAGGAGCGGACGGTTCAAGTTCCCTTGTCCGAAGGCACTTGGGACTACGCAGCAGGCGTTTAGGAATAGGCATTAACTACCAGATCCCCGGTAATCTGCAACAGATGGAGTGGCACCTGAATAATCGCCTCTTTGGGAATGGATATGCTTGGATATTCCCCCACTCCGACACAGTTTCCATCGGTGCTTATGCTGACAAAGAGACCATGGGGCCGACTCAATTAAAAACAAGCCTTCTTCACTGGGCTGGTAAGCAGGGATTTCAGTTAGGCAATCATCGGGCACGGGCTGAATACATCAACTATGATTTTCAGGGCTGGAACTTTGGACACACTTTTCTCATCGGTGATGCCGCAGGTCTGGCCTCCGGTCTCACCGGCGAAGGTATCTATCCGGCCATCATCTCCGGAGAAGAGACAGCTCTGACCATTGCCAACCCAAAACACTGCAGTAACAGTATGGATACACTCATAAATAAACATGATCAGCACAGTCGGATGGTAAGACTGAGCGCCAAAAACGGATTTCTTAATTCCCTGCTGGCAGAACTGATGACACTTGGTCTGCGAACAGGTATGGTCAAGTTCCACAAACTGGAAATGGCGGTATAAATACAAACACTACACGGAAAAAAGATTACCTGATGCCTGAGCGATACAATTCCATAAGACTCAGGTATAAATCCTTTCATCCCTCACTATTAAAAATAACGGTATAATTATGGCTCTCTCCCCCCCAAAAAAACCCAAAAGCATTCTTATAAATATCGCATTCCTCATCGTATCTGCCGGCATTCTCACCTTTCTCCTCAATGCCCCGGAAGAAACCACGGCCAAACTTCCCCTTGATGAAGACCACAGCCGCTTTGTCGATATGAAGAAAAAAGAGGCAGAAGTTTTCTGTAAAGATTGCCATATTGCAGAAGGGGTCTCTCCCCTGCCCGAAGACCACCCCCCCAAATACCGCTGCCTCTTTTGTCATAAAAGAGATTAGATGGTCGAATTAAATTTTCTCCATCATCAACCAGGATAACTGAAAACAGTTGTCTAGAAATGCAACCAGTCAAAATGAGGATTCTTTATCGGCCTGCCATATATTTTTCTTTTCTGTAATACCAGCCCTGATGTTTTCAACTGCAGTCATGGCTGTCAGCATTGAATGATCTGTATTATTGTATTTATGCATACCATTTCTTCCTATGAGAAACAGGTTTTCTATATTATCAGTATATTCCCTGATAACATGAAATTCATCATAAGTACCAAAATATGCGGGATATGCTTTCTTCATCCTGACAACGGTTGAATCCAGGACATCTTCCTTCTCAATAATATCAATTTGTGCCAATTCATTGATGGCAAAACTTGAGAGTTCATCATCCGTTTTGCTCCACAATTCATCCCCCTCTGTACAAAAATATTCCAGGCCAATCCACACGGTATCAGGATCTTTCACCATATACGGACTCCAGTTGTTGAATATTTGTATCCTTCCAATCTTTATATCTCTTTCCTGAATATATATCCAAGTATCCGGCACAATATTATTTATTGATGGTATTGCTGTTTCATTTCCTATCTTCATCTTTTTCAAAAGCACTCCCACCGTCATAAAATCACGATATATCAGGCCATCAGCAACTTTTTTGACTTTATCCGGCGGATCAGGGGACATCACCTGAACAAGCTCTTTCACCGGCATAGTTGAAAATGCATAATCGCAGGTGTAATCAGTTATCGTACTTGTTTTATTATGTTGTACTCTAACCGTTGCTACCTGCCCTCCTGATACGTCAATGCCCACAACTTTGCTGCCCAAATGAATTTCTCCGCCCTTTTCAACTACCCTTCCGGCAACCTCCTCCCAGAGTTGACCTGCTCCCAATTTAGGATACAAAAACTGTTCAATTAAAGTCCGTTCGCTCTTTTTCGGTTCAACTGCATTGTCCTTTCCAAGAATATTTTTGGCAGCATGAATGAGAGTTTTTGTGACCGTTAATCCTTTTATCCGTTGAGCACCCCATTCAGGCTTGATTTTGTTACATGGGATCCCCCATACTTTTTCAGTATAATCTTTAAAAAAGATGAGGTAGAGTTCCTTGCCGAACCTGTTGATAAAAAAATCTTTGAGTGACTTTTCATTTTTGATCGGAAACAATTTACTTACAACATAACTCGTCCCGATTCTTAAAATCCTCATCAGGCCCAAGATTTTAAATGTGTGCCATTTTAAAGAAATCGGATAGTCAAAAAAAGTACGTAAAAATAAAATCCGTGAAAGTCGCCGCCGAATTAACATTACAATATCTGTTCGTTCCGGATCAGGTGCCCCATCCTCTTCTGACACCGACAAATCCCTATTCAAGAGACGATCATCGGAAGATGGTTTCCCCTGTAGAGGCAATATATTCAGCCACCAGTTCATCACCCTATCAGACTTGGTGAAGAATCTGTGGCCACCGATATCCATACGATTCCCTCTATAGATAACTGTTTTTGAAATACCACCAATATCTTCCGACATCTCAAAAATTATCGGCTTAATATCCGTCTTCTCAAGAAGTTCATATGCGGCAGTGAGTCCGGCAGGACCGGCACCAACAATGACTGCTATTTTCTTTTCCATGAGTTCTTATTCTATTACGGAATAGCCTTATTTTTTTCTGCTTACGTACAAAGCTCAGCCCCCCCATACATACAAGCATATCCTACTGATAAAGACATAAAAAAACGATTACACCCAGAATGTCAATCCCGCCTTGCGGGAATGACGAAAAAAGTGGCTGATCTTCATACGTAATCAGATATTTTTTTACTCGTTACATCTGTAATTTACAGCAGTGGAAAAGCAGAACTTTGCATTGCTTATAATCACTTTCCAATACAGAATTCACCCTTAAGCCATGTGGTATAGAAAGCAATGGCCGGTAATACTCATAGGGCTATACTTGCAGTGCTTATGTGTCGGAGACAGAGGGAAGGAGGCGGAAAAAAGAAATGTCCTCCCTTAGGAGTTTTCCCATGGGAGGACATCTTCAGCTATGTTGAATTATTGCTGACCGTTTTTCTGGATGGCAGGCATGATCATATGCCAGGAAAAGGGTGTGTTACCTCCATAGTTCCCGATCAGATTCAGAAGAAGGATATCTCCCCGATCAACACAACCGGAGCCACAGTCATCCTCCCGGGAAACTTGCATAAACTCAGATTGAAAGACAATCTGTAACCCGCCTGGTGCCCAGACAGGAAAGTAGTCATTGTATCCGGTCGTCAGCTGAGAAGGTGTCACCACACTCTCTTCAGTATTAACGATAAAAATTGACTTGTAAGATGGATCGGCTGGAGCACCGGCACCTTTGTAGCTTTTACCATAGGCAAGCCACATGGAATCTGGACTCCAGGAAGCAGGGGCAGTTAGCTTGCTCCAGCCTGTTGTTACAGCATCATTTGCCGCATCAAGGGTCTTCAGGGCAGTGCCGTCAGAGGAACTTATGGTCCTCAGTTCGTAGTAGTATTTGTAATTTGGCACAATAACAGTGCTGGTATACTGTTTCCACAGATAGACAATCTTATTGCCATCCGGACTCCAGGATGGCCAGTAATGATAGATAGTTGCCAGATCACTACCTCTTGTTGTCAACTGGGTATGCATGGTGCTGTCCGGCTTCACCTTATAAACCCAATTGCCAGTCCCGTCAGAACCAGTGTAAGCCAGCCACTGCGAGTCCGGACTCCATGAATAATGTCCTGCTTGTACACTTATGTTATTGGAACCTGCATTGTAGGTACCAGACACCCGGACTGGGGATGTGCCGTCATTTGGAGCAACCATCAATAGATTGTTTACCTGGTATGCGATCATGGATCCGTCAGGACTGACCACTACGGCCCTATCTTCTTCACTATCAAGAACAGAGTGAGCCGCACTTAGATCTGTCTGGCCCGTACCATCCTCGTTCATCCGCCAGACTCGATCTCTATAATTTGGAAGAACAGCACCCAGCGTATCAATATTATAATACACCTTATTATCAGTTGAAAAACTGGCGTTACTGTCTTTAACCGTGTTAGTTGTCAGTTGCGTAAAAGAACTGCCATCCGGTTTAATTTTGCACACCTCATAATAGGCATCAAATGTTCCACCAACCTCAGCGGTGAAGGCGATCCATTCCCCGTCCTTACGCCATGGTTGAACATTATCATAGTGATAATCGGGGGACGAGGTACCTCCCATAATAAAACTTTGCCCAAGACCTGTGAAGGTTGCATCAGTTGTCAGCTGGACTACATTGCTTACCTTGGAGGTGTCTGAGACTCCTGTGGTTCCCCAGTCAGTTGCAGCACCGGCAAACGAGCAGGTAATTAACAGAATGACAAGACTTGTGAATGACACATTTAATCGTTGGCGACTCGACATTGTTCCCCCCTCTTTCTGACTCAACAAATTATATAAGCATACACTGTAAATTATCTTTTTAATTTACTATGCTATTTATATCACGATATCCCCATAGCAACAAGCAGTTAGTACCTGTTCGCAACGGATTATTTCCTCATGATTTTTCCTTACTCTCAAAAATAACTCTAAATGTCGACCAGATGCCTACTACTCAATTCATCGAGCACCTCGATTTAGAAAAAAATTTCTCGTGAATGAACAGCCATTCGTTATCGGGTTATTGTTTTTTCTGTTCAACAAGAGACTTGATCCGCGCTAGATTGATTCCGGCTCCTGGAAAGCCCGGATCAAGTTCAACCGCCTGTTGAAAATGCATGGCCGCCTGTTCATACTCTCCACGTTCTGCAAAGAGGATACCCAGATTATTGTGGGCACCGGCAAAGGCCGGGTTGTTGCGCAGAGCTTCCAGGAAGTGAAACTTGGCTTTCTCTGCATCTCCACCCTCACGGTACAGCAGCCCCAGATTGTTCTGCAGCCCGGCATCATTAGGATGCGTTTCAAGTTGCTTCTGCAAGATGGCTATTCTCTCCTCAAGCTCCCGGAGCAGACCGGACAGATCACGCATGTTTTGCTTTGCATCTTCAAACTCAGGCCTAATGGCCAAGGCCTTGGCGAAATGCACCTTTGCTTCCAGATACCGTTTATCCTGAGCCAGTAGCACCCCAGCATTACTGTGCGCCTCAGCAAAATCCGGATAGAGTTCAAGGGCCACCAGAAATTGATGCAAGGCTTCATTCCGCCTGCCCAGGGAAGCAAGACTATTCCCCAGGTTATAGTTGGCCTCGGCATAATCAGGTTTGAGCTGCAAGGCGATCAGGTAATGCTCTATTGCCTCATTCTCTCTGCCGTTGCGAGCGAATGCGTCGCCAAGATTGTTATGGGCAATCCAGTTATTCGGATAAATATTGACTGCATGTATAAAAAGGGTGCTACTGGATCGCCAGCGGGTAGCCTGGCTGTAACTGAGAAAGGAAAAAACAGCCAACAATGTAATGGCTGCAACCGATATTGACCAAGCCCAGCGCCTACTGCGTCTGCTCAATGTCACCCCAACCCAGGTCAATCCAATGATTAAACCGATAATGGGGATATAGGTGTAACGATCTGCCACTCGGTGCGGTCCGTCATGAATGAGCCCCGCAACAGGGAGCAAGGTAATGACAAACCACAGCCATCCCACGAGCAGGAAAGGGAATTTTTCACGAAGCAGGAATACAAAACCAGTTACACCTGCGAAGATCAAGGCTGCTACAATAAGAAGATTAAGCTCAGGCGTTTCGTTATATGGATAGAGAACAGTCAAATGAACCGGCCAGAAAAATTTCTCCAGGTAATGCTGGAAAAACAGGAGAAAATCATACTGCCAGTAAGGGGAAAGGGTCTTTGACTCTATGTGCAGATCCTGCATGGCGCCGGTACTGATCAGAACAAAAAGACCGGCTATCAACAACAGCCCTGTTTTTTCAAGGAGGATCCGGATTAGAGATGTGTTCGGAAATCCCGGCCGCCCGGAAGTGTGACCAGCAGTACTGAACCGACGTAAAGGCCAGAAGTCGAGGAGCAGCAGGACCAGAGGCAGAGTGATCATCATCGTTTTAGAGAGCAGCCCCAGGAAATAGACCAGTATAAGCAGAAGAAAATACCAGAACCACTGCCTTTCAACCGCCTTGCTGTACACCCAGAGAGACAAGATCCAGAAAAATCCGCACAGCAGATCCTTTCGATCAGACACCCAGGCAACAGACTCGACATGCAGTGGATGCACAGCAAAAAGAGCAGCGGCAAATCCGCTTGCCCAAGTCGCTCCCGTCAATTTCCTGAGGACAAGAAAGAGAAACAAGGTGTTCATGAGATGGAGAAGAAAACTGCTGAAATGGTGCCCGACAGGATCAAGCCCGAAAAACTGATAATCTGTGGCATGACTCAGCCATGTAAGAGGATGGAAGTGGCCATGCAGATGGGTGGTAAAGGCCCAACGCATGGTATCCAGAGTCACTCCCTGCTGGATATGTTTGTTTTCCGTAATGTAGATTGGATCATCGAAATTGATGAACTCAAAACTTGTCACCTGCAGAAAAACGGCTGTAATCAGGATGGCAAGAAGAGAGCAAACCAAAAAGATGATTCGTGGACGATCTGCATCCATACTGCTCTGTTGTATTCCGTTCATATTCACAGACTGTGTATTCGGGCGGAAAGGTTAAGTGAATCCAGACAGTCTTGAATTTCCCGCCTGTACATATCATTCATGATCAACACCGTATCCGGATGAAAGGTATCCAGAAACTCCGGTGACACCACCAGCTGCCCGGAACCGGGTATGTATTTCCCCTGTTTCCCCGGATTGATGTCGACAACATATTGAATTATGCCAGGATCAGGTAATTGATTGAGGAGCGTTACCCCTTTTGATCCTGCCCCCCACAAGACAATTTTTCTACCGCATTGCAGTTCAGTCCCTATCAGTTCCTCAACTTTTTCATATCTTTTCCCGCTACAGAGAGCAAACTCTTCTGCCATCCTGAAAATTGCATTTTCAGCCATTTCCTCCCCGGAAGAAATGGCCACATTCCCCTCTGCCTGGGGAAATGCGTCAACGAACAAATACTGTCCACCAAATCCGGATTGTATCTCTCCACAATGAAATCCTGTATGTTCAAGGAGATACCGGAGGGATAATGGAGTAAAATATGTATAATGCTCATAGATAACATCCCATATCGAACACTGTTCCAGCATATATGCTCCATCTGGAATTTCCAGAAAAAGGAGTGCATCTTTGCCATTCATGGCCTGGCGTATGGTTTTGAGGAAAGGAACAGGATCCGACAAATGTTCCAACACATGTCGCGAGGCGTAGCACTTTGCCGGGATGTCAAAATAGTGTTCGGTAAAGGTGTCGGAAACAATAATAATATCTGAGAGATCACGTTCTTCAAGAGGATCAGCAGTCGGTTCAAATCCGGTCCCCGTGCAGTTTCCCAGGCGGGTGAAGAGCTGCAGGAACTCTCCTTTGCCGCAGCCTATATCGATGATCCCCTGCCCAGAAAGATTGTAAGTATCCAGGAGTCTTTCCACCTGCTGTGCAGCATAACTCCGGTAACGTTTCGAGAAATGAAGGGAATTCTCATATCCCGGCTGATAGCGGACAATGGCCGGATTGAACTGACGGTTATAGATATGAGAGCAGTGGTCGCAGAGAACCAGTTCAATATCTCCCCTGATGACAGCCTGGGCCTCCTCAACAGATTGACGGAGAACATTGCAGAATACCGGCATATTTTGCATCCGTACAAGAACCTTGCTCTCTGCGTTCTTGCACACCGGACATGGCATATTTGCCTGCAACTCTTTCATGTTTTGCTATTTTTTACTGAGACTCTTAATTTCATTGGATAAGGGGATAAGTTCACACTTGATATCCAACAAGGTTAACTGATTTCTTATTTCTTCCATATAGACGGGGTTCATTGCAAGGACGATATCCGGTTGAGCACTGACAAGACTTTCGGGTGCGACCACTCGATGCCCACTGCCCGGAAGGTACCAGCCCTGTTTATGAGGATTGATATCCACCACAAAATCCACTGTTGAAGGACATTTCAATGTCGCAAGAAAGGCAACCGCTTTTGAGCCCCCTCCCCAGAGAACGACTTTCTTGTTCTGTGCATGCCATGCCTGCAGCAACTGTTGCCATCTCCGGATATGTTGCCTGACAGCTACAGAAAATAAGTCAACAAGATGGCCGACATTATAGCCCTGACCGATTTCAATCAGTTCTGCTGCCGGGGTATCTATGGGCAAGGCCTCGATCATCAGATATTGCTGATCGTATCCGTTCATAACAGCAAGAACCTTGAAGCCACATTGCTGAAAAAGAATAACAAGTGACTCACGGGTAAAATAAGAGCAGTGTTCATAATAGATATCCCAAAATCTCGATTCCTCAAGAATCGGGCTGGTATTCGGTACCTGGAAGAAGACAGTCGGCCTATTGCCCGGAGCAATCGACTTACGGATACACCCGAGAAAATGACGTACATCGGTTATGTGTTCAAGGGTCATTTTGCAGATAATACAATCCGCTTGTTCCCCCTCATACTTCTCTGGGAAAAGACGTTTATGAATGATCACCTTTTCAGAAAGATCAGCAAATGACCTTTCGGGAACATACGACGGATCATACCCGATTCCCCTGTTGCTCCCCATACTGCACAAGAGATTGAGAAAATCACCTTTGCCGCAGCCGATCTCAAGGATGATTTTGTTACGAAGATGATAACTCTTGAACAGACGGGATGCCAGTTCATGATTAAAGGTGTTGAAAACATCAGAATGCGCCTGATTTTCTTCATACTTCCGGTCGTAAATGCAGATCTGCGGATCGTATGCTGCATTAAATACAAACCCGCAGGCAGGACAATAGACCAGTAAGACATCTCCCCTGTTGATGCCTGTGGCCTCTTCAAGGCTTTGACAAAGTATAACACTGTTAGCAGGCTGTGCTGTACAGCAGTAAAAAGGATCGTTTTCCACTGCCTGTTGGCATGAAGGACAGATGCTGGCTAATGCGTTCATACCGTGGACTCCGGATGTTTTTCACGAAACAGCGTAACGATATGCAGAAGAATTATTATCCAGATCATAACCTGCAAGAAAACAAAGCTGACATCATAGCCCAGATAGAGTGCAGCGCTCATTGCGGCAGTAACAGGATAGTGCTGCAGCACCACAGGCAGCAACGGTTCCAGATACATCCAGAGTGCAGTTGCCGCAAGTAAAAAAGCAACGATTGACCCCCTGGTTCTGTCCCTGAATTTTCTATTTAGTCCGACGACACAAAGAAACAGAAAACCTGCCGCCAGGGTCAGCGCCTGCGGCAAAATTGTGAAATACTCGTGGACAGGAACACTCTTGACAGAAGGAATCGGCCTTACCTCGACATTGCCGAACGTCAGGTCGACATGATGAGCAATGAGCAGTACCCCACCGTAACCAGGATTTTTCCGGTCCGCAGTCTGCTGCAAAGACCATTCATCCGGCTCTTCCTCTCCCTGCGGCCATGCTTTGAGAAAATAGCGGGTCTTAAAGGCGAAGGTCTGCACCTGGGAGCGTAAGAGATAGGTTTTGCCAACTTCCAGTACATAAGGCAAGGCAACGGAAAGATCGTTTATGGGCCTGGTGTTGATATTAAAACCAGCCAACCCGTTTTTGGGGAAAGTGTACCAGTGAATGGCTCCGACCGGGAACCAGCCGCAATGAGGCTGACCGCAAGCTATCGGTGAGTCGGTGTGTCCGTTCCAATGCAAGATCAAGCCGAGACCGGGACTGACACTCTCCAGAGAATCATAAGCGGAATCATCTATACCATTCAGGGTGAAAGGGACTAGAACCTCATAGCTTGCCCAGGTGCCATCACCGAGGGCCAGGGCGCGGTCATAGCCAATAGAGTCCGATGCCGTGCGAATGCCGGATTCGGTTATTTCCCACATTCCGTCAACCACCTGGACTGCATCTTGAATACTATCCACCTTTGCCCATTCCACCATGTACGGCAGCGGCCAGAGATGACTCTGGTAGTCAACTGTCACACGCTGAACATCCCTGCTCTTGTCTTTCAGAATCCTGGTAATTTCAATGCTGTTGCTTCCGCATTGTAAACCGCCTGCATCAATTTCAACGTTAAAATCTCCGGGAGCAGACAAGCGCCTGGAATCAGGTCCACTATGCAGGGCGTGCTCCGGCCCTTCATTTACCCTGAAAGACAAGGAAGAAACCTGATCATAATTGCTGACACGACCGGGAATATTCACCCGTGGCTGGGTCAGACCGGGGAAGCCAAATTGCTGTTCTTCGCCGTACCATACCTGGATGGCTTCCGTTGCCTGAATCTCAGAGAGTAAAGAACAAAAAATGAAAACAAGACAGGCGCCACAACAGCAAAAAACTGTTCTCCCGCTCACCATGTCAAACGACCTTCGGAAACGGTACGGGGACAATAAACCGGCCGCCGCGGTCATGATAGGTTTGCTGCTGGAGCAGGATTTCATCAACCAGATTCCATGAAAGCAGGAGTACATAGTCCGGCTGCTCGGCAAGGAGTTTCTCCACAGGAAAAATGGGCAGATGATTCTCTCCCATAAATTTGCCATGTTTGACAGGGTTTTTATCCACGACCCAGAGGAGATCATCATGCCCTATTCCACAGAGATGAAGCAAGGTTGCCGCCTTGGCTGCAGCTCCATAGGCAGCAATCGATTTCCCCTTCTTTCGCAGATCTGCGAGCAGTGCCTTCAGCGCAGCACAGAGTAATTTGATCTTGTCGACAAAATCAAGATAAGGATGAATAACTGACAATCCCCTCTCTCCTTCGATCCTTACAAGCTCCTTCACTGCAGAGGAAGCATGCTCATATTTATTAATAAACAGACGCAACGAACCGCCCTGGACATCCTGTTGCTGCACATCATTGATAAAAAGCCCATGGCGACGAAACAGCGTATTAAGGGCCTTGAGGGAGAAGTAGCAATAATGTTGGTGATAAATGGTATCAAATTCGCCTCTGCCTAGGAGGTCGCCAACCCAGGGAACCTCAACGGTCATCAATCCATCGTCCTTAAGGAGATGAGAGGATGCCCGTATGATCTCATTTGGTTCCGGGACATGGGCAATAACATTGTTTGCTATAATGACATCGGCATACCTGTTGTCTTCAGCAAGTTTCTCTGCCATCTGCATGGTAAAGAAATCCTTGATGACCGGAATATTTTTTTTCTCAGCCACACCTGCCGGTCCTTTTGCCGGATCAACACCAAGAACAGGTATATTTTCTCGGACAAAATTTGTGAGCATATAGCCATCGTTACAGGCTATCTCAAGAACCATGCTCGAGGAACTAAGCAACTTGCGCTCAAGTATTTCATGGGCATAGCCCGTTGCATGACGAAGATACGCTTCTGAAACCGAGGAATAATAGGGATAATCCTGCTGAAAAAGTATTTCAGGAGCAACTGTTTCCTGTATCTGTAGAAGGCTGCAGTCGGGACACCAGACAAGGCTCAGCGGCACAAGCAGTTCCGGTTCGCCCAGCTGTTTTTCGATTAAAAGACGGTCAGCAATGGGGGGGGTACCAAGGGAAAGAATCGCTTGCAAATGTCGGTTCCTGCAAGAGCGGCAGGTCGTTTCAATGATATACCCGTTTTTGCTCATGATTCCATATGAAGGAAAAGATTATTTTATCCAGCGCAGGTTTTTATCAAGCTGCCCGTTACACATGAGTTCTTGAAGGTGGGCAATACGATTATATTTCGGCCCTTCGAATTCTCCCTGCTTCAAGCCAAGAGAGGTGTAAAAGGCCAGCAGATCCCGGATGGATCGCTTTACAGTCCATTCAGGAACAAATGATGGAACTATGTTGGCTATTTTATCACTCGACACCTTGTAACAGCGTTTATCCGGCCCTCCGTCCGAAGCATATTCCAACTCGCAGTTTGGTACAATCTGATTAACAGATTCGGCAACTTCGCTGATTTGGTAATTTTCAGAAGTATCTCCGACATTAAAGACCTGATTATGCACAGAGGCAACCGGCACATTCAGGACCGCTATAAAAGCCCGACAGATGTCCGCAATATGAACAAAAGGACGCCAGGGACTGCCATCACTTTTGATCAGAATTTTTCCTGTGGTATACGCCCAGGCGACAAGATTATTAACAACCAGGTCAAAACGAATTCGAGGGGAATAGCCATGTGCGGTGGCACATCTGAAGAAAATGGGACTAAAATTTTCATCCGCCAATTCCGAGAGGCGTTGTTCAGCCAGGATCTTAGAATGGGCATAGGGGGTAACCGGATTCATAGGGGAGCTTTCATCTATCAAATCTGAACCGGAAGCCCCGTAGATACTGCATGACGAGGCAAAAAGAAAGTATTTAACTCCCGCTTTTTTGGCCAATTCCGCCAACCGTACCGTGGCCAGATAGTTTATCTCCATGGTCAGCTGTGGATCAAGGTCGCCAAGTGGATCGTTGGAAAGACCAGCCAGATGAATTACTGCGTCACAGCCTGCCACATCTTCGACAGTGACATCCCTGATATCCTTGTGAAGAGAAGGCACCGGCGCCGGTGCCTGGCCAAAGAGAGACGATTCATAGAGATCGCTGTCAATCCCTTGGACCTGGTAGCCGTGTACCGTGAGCATGGGAATCAAAAGGGAACCTATATACCCATTATGTCCAGTGACAAGGATTTTCATGATTGCAGCTCCGGTATCCAGAAGGCTGAACCGGAGTTCCACAACCCCTTCAGATATTCCCAGTCCCCCACCGTATCCATACACTGCCACTCCCCTTCATGCTGCCACGCCATAAGCTGATGATCAATTATCAAGCGGTTAATAGGCTCTGCCTCCCACTGTTCATTGTCACTATGAATATAATTGAGCGCTTCCGGTTCAAGAATGGCATAGCCGCTGTTAACCCACCTATCTGCCATACGTGGTTTTTCCTGAAAACCGGTAACCTCACCATCCGTCAGTTCCATAATACCAAAACGTGATCTTGGGTGCACGGCTGCAACAGTTGCCAGGCGACCGTGGTTTTTATGGAAATCAAGCATTGTATCAAGCTGAAGGTCGGACAGCCCATCACACCAGGCAAGGAAAAAGGGTTGTTCGTCGAGAAAAGGACGAATGCGTCTCAACCGTCCTCCCGTACGTGTATCCAGGCCGGTATCAACCAGCCGCACACTTAAAGATGCATCTTGAGAACAAAGGCTTATACACTGCGACGATTCACTGATTTGAACAGTTTTGGCAATAGGCTCCAGATATTCCTGCAGCGCCACAACGACCTGTTTTGACTGATAGCCAACGGCAATAACAATCTCATTAATTCCATATGCCTGAAAATAGTGCATGATATGGCAAATAATGGGGATTCCACCGATGGTAACCAGTGGTTTGGGCAAATTTGTGCTCTCAGCGCACATACGACGACCTTTCCCCCCGGCCAGAATAACAGCTTTCATAATCTATTTAGACAGACAAACTTGTATTGTTTTCATTGCTTATTCCGTACTTCCTTTGCCAGCCAGGTATTTTTCTAATCGGATAAGAGTATTCTCCATTCCCGGGAAAAAAATAAGCAGTGGATCAGCAAGAAGCCTGGCCCAGTTTTGGTTCACACCCAGCCATTTCAAGACAGCTACCTGGCAGTCAAATTTTTCTTGAGCAGTCAGTTCAGGAACACGAGCAATACATTTAAAGTATTCTGATAAAATTCGCCAGTGAGGAAAAACAAACCTTCCTTTAAGTTTCGGATCAAACCATTGTCCACGCATGTGGTGGGCCGGCATGGCACAGATAGACCGCTCAGGATGATCCCGGCAGAGAAACAACGGATCAGGAAGGATGACAAATTTCCCCTGCAGACCAAGTTCTGCTCGAAGCGGCCGGTCAGAGGCAATGTAACTTCCAATAAGAGGTGTTCTTTCAAGACTCTTTCTTCGTATCACTCCAAAGACCTCATAGATATCCAGATCTGTGCGGATAAGAGCATTGAATCGTTCCGAAGCGCTTTCAGACTCAAGGGGGCAAGTATCTATGGGGGTGTGCCGGACGACTGATCCTGTCTCGCTGATCACGTTAACTTGAGAATGGCAGAGTACTATATCGTTGTTCTCTTCGAGAATATCGATACATTTTTTCAGATACTCCGGCCCAAGTTCATCATCATGGGCTGCCCATTTGAAATATTTACTCTTTCCAGCATGAAAAACCCTGTTGAAATTAGCAGCAGCCCCAATATTTTCCACGTTACTGAGATACCGTATACGAGGGTCTCTTTCGGCAAATTTCAGGCAGACTTCAGCTGTTTCATCGATGGATGCATTGTCACAGATAATGAGTTCAAAGTCTGTATAAGATTGGCAGAGAATGGACTCTATGGCTTTATCGATGAAATTTGCACCGTTGTAGACGGGCATACCGATACTCAGGAGAGGGGAAAAATGATGTAAAGACATAGAAAACGACACTGGGCTACCTTGCAAAATTGCTTTTTCCCCCAAACTCTTCGTTATGAGGAAAATTTTATCCTCGGAATATCAAATATATGCCTGCGGTAAAATTTTCCTCATGCCTCGATTTTGAACGAAAATTCTAATTTTTCAAGGTACCCACTGATTATTCAGGTGAAACCGCCTCTCTTTTTATCGTCCCCACCTTTTTTCTCACTTGATGCTGAAAAAAAACGACACAAAAGGCAAGACAGCTCAAAAAGGAATAGAGAAAATGCAGAGGAATTGTCTTCAAAAAAAACAACAGTCCCCTTTTCTTTAAGAAAAAAAGAAACATATCCCTGTTTACAGTGAGAAACAAAAAGAAAAACAAACCCACTGCAAGAAGAAAAAGAGTGTTGACGAGAGTAAGAGAAAAACAGAACAGAGTAAGACAGCAGAGGACAACAGACATCCTGCTCTTCAGGTTGATGTTCATGTCATTGTGCATGGTGCCATACTGGAAAATTAGCCTGCTCCAGGGGATAGCTCGCAGAAAAAAATCAGTATGCACCATGTCGACCAGGGTCCATTTTTTCAAATGAGTAACCTGAATGGTTTTATCGAGAAAAATCGTGCCGCCAGCTTGTTTCAAGCGATAGCCCAACTCGACATCTTCAATAGAGGGTTGCAGATACTCTTCGTCAAAACCATTCAGTTCAACAAATCGACTTCTCAATATTGCTCCACAGCCAGTCCAAAAAGTGAAGGCTTCGCTCCTGGAATGCTGATGGGTATAGTGGTGCAGCAGATTCTTATACTGCGAAACCGTATTCTGAGCCGGGGGGGTATCATCATAAGAACCAAATACAGCATCCGGTGTCGGTGTTACCGTAAAGGCTCTCCCGATGCTTAAGCAAATATCTGCAGGAATAAGCACATCGGCATCTATAAAAAGAAGAATGTCTCCAGTCGCCTCTGCAGCCCCGGCATTTCTGGCTCGGCCAGGCCCTCCACATACCGGAAGACGAATTATTGTAATGTCAGGCCCTTCAATATGCGACAGCACCTGCCCTGTATCACCATCAACAACAACTATTATTTCCAGAGGGAGAGGAACGCACTTGCCAATACTTTTCAGACATTGCTGAAAATGACTATCTACTTTGTCTGTGGGAATTATAAGCGATATAGAACTATGCATTATGAGAACGAAATGAGAGTTAGATGATAAGAAATCGCCTTATCGGACAAGCCTGTAAAAAGTCAAAATGTATTCTCAAGCGCTGTTCCGCATCACAATCAATCACGACCAGGTCCCTTTGTTACTCCTGCCAGAAGAAACCAGTACCGCCATATGCAGTTACTCCCTATCACAGCAGGGTACCTTGAAAAATTAGAATTTTCGTTCAAAATTGAGGCATGAGAAACATTTTACCGTAGGTGCCCTGCAAGAATCACCCTAACTACGGGTACAAGTACCCTTGGGGTGCATATATTTGATATTCCAAGGATAAAATTTTTCTCATAACGAAGAGTTTGGGCGAAAAGGCAATTTCGCAAGGTGGCCAGCAGTAATCCTCCGACAAAAGCTTCCAATTAAACCCTACAATGCAACAAGTTAAAAGACAACATTGAAAGCAATAAACACCTCTACGACCACAAAGGAAAGGCATCTCAGCAAAAACATGATTGTCATATAAGCTTCGGAGGAAGCAGTATCGGGGTAACTTGTTTTTTATTAAATGTTTTATGATGATTTCTGTAAAATTCTGGATATCGACCCAATTTTGATATAAACTGACAAAAGATACAGGAAGGGATAAAAGCATTCATTGCTTTCTCTAAAAGAGTTTCCAAAGCGATTTGAGAAAAATTATCTCTATAATTTTGCAGGTAATTTGATATGTTAACTACTAAAAAATGGCGACACACACTCATCCTGAAAACAGTTCTACTTCTTACAGCAATTCACTTACACGTACTCTGCAGCTTGGCCAGTGCAGAACCGGTACCACTTTTCAATGAGAGTGAAATACAAAAACTCAATTACTCACAAGATGAATGGGTTATTGAGCTAACTCGCCATCAAAACGACTTGAATTCCATACGGGATATTCAAGCCTATAGCAGCAATTCCAGTCAATCTGATACTGGAAAGTCTCCAGGGCCGCTTGTCTCCATAATTGATCCGGAGTCAGAAGGTGATGTTTATAAGTCATCTCTTCCGTTACGACTCCTTATCTATCTCAAGAGTCGACTGGCACCCATCAACATTGAGACCTTAACCGTCAAAGGAAAGCGTGGCATATTCACCTTAAATATCACAAGTCGCATAAAATCTTTTATGCGACAACCACAGGGTGATGAAAACGCCGACTACGTTATTGATGCCAACATCCCGAAATTAGGAACAGGACGCTACCTGCTCACCCTATCCCTGGCTGATATTGACGGTAACCAGGAAGAACACAAAGCATTTTTAGAAGTCAGGTGATAGAACTTCACCAGAAAGAAAAAAACTGAAAAGGAGTGCATCGACAACAGCAAAGAGGAGCAGTCTCTCCCCTGCCCCTCTTTGCTGTCTATTCTCCTGAAACTATATGAATTAATTTTCAAGAACAGGAAAGAGTACTCACTCCTCTCTGCTCTGAACACTTCCCACTCCCATCTCCACAGTGAAAGCAACCTTGATTACCGACAAAGGGAACAGGTTAGTTGTCTATCACACCATCACAGTCATTATCTAAACCATCAGCCCACCGTCCTCTTCGATTGTCAGGGTGACCCGGGTAGATAAGGGCGCTATTATTGTCGCAGTCACCTTCACATTCAGACCAACCGTCACCGTCAAGATCCATATCATCACAGACAGGAGCACACTCCTCATCAATGAAGCCGTCACAATTGTTATCTATGCCATCATCGCAGATTTCAGTACTTCCTGGATTGATGGTTGAATCATTATCATTGCAATCATTATCACATACTGTCCATCCGTCGCCATCAGTATCAATATCACATGAACCGGTATAGTTCAGGGCATCAAAGGCCTGCACAAGCCCACTGCCATACGTACTGTCATAGCCATCTATCCCAAGATCCTTGGCCGAGCCGGTAAGGACTGTGCGTACCATGTCCGGAGTGATACTTTCATCCTGGGCATAGAGCAGAGCTGCAACAGCGGCGACATGGGGTGTTGCCATGGATGTCCCCTTATACCTGTAGTACCCCCAGCCTGAGGCTACAGAATAGGTCTCCTGCAATATCCCGCTATCGTTATCTCCTCCTCCCGGTGCAACAAGATCAAGGCCGGTGCCACCATTTGAATAGGATGCTATCGTTTCATCATCACCCACAGCACCCACTGCAATTGTTGTTGGATAAATTGCCGGGTAAGAAACATTTTTTAGCCAACTGTCATTTCCTGAAGCACAGACAACCGTCACACCTTTAGCATATGCGTAATCCAATCCCGGGTCCAGAAGAGGGTCAGACGTTATCTTCAACGTTGCCTTTAAACCGAGACTCATATTGATGACTTTGGCCTCTTCATTAACCGCAAAGTAAAGACCTTCAGCGATGGTTGCTGTGGTACCGCCACCATCGTCATCAAGTACCTTCACCGGCATGATACAGGCATCATGGGCCAGTCCGGCAACTCCGGTACCATTATATGTACTCTGGCCGATCGTCCCGGAAACATGGGTGCCATGCCCATCACCATCAACAGGTTCATCATCATTGTTATTAATGATATTGCTGCCAGGCATGATATCAACACAAGTAATACCATCAATGGAACCTTCACTTCTTAATCCGGTATCGAGAACTGCCACGGAAATGTTCTGACCGGTTGACAATTCCCAGGCCATCCCACTCTGAACCATGGGAAAATTCCACTGCTGACCATAAAAGGCATCGTCAACTAAGACCTCAAAAGCTTCATAGCGTAGGTTCAGCCCAGCTCTGCGTCCTTGGGCGCGCAGGGATTTGACATGTTCAGCTTCTTTTCCACGCATGACATTAACAACAGTCAAATCGGCATTGGGATAATACTTAACAACATGATATCCTGCAGGAATTCCCTGCGGATCTCCCGCCAGGATAACCTGACCGGCAACAAAGGACTCTTGATTATTACCAGCAGCAAAAAGCTGGGTTGCTGCACCGCCTACCAGACATCCAAGTCCCAGACAGATTACCATACGTTGTATGTAGTTTCTCTTCATTCCATCTCCTTTACTCAAGCTTATGCTGTAGATTAATGAGGTGACAAGAAATCGATTCACCGAGCAGGATTGCCGGAAAGCAAAGACTTATTCTCAGTCTCTGCTTTGCTCCGCCATACACAGGCGTTCAAAGTCACACCAGCAGCATCCCAACTAAAAATCAATGATTTTACCCTACAATACAACAAGTTGAAAGAGAACATTGAAAAATCGTCTCCCCTAACAACCACCTACAATATGCTCTTGTTCCCAGTTTCGCATATGTAAAACTCAATCGAATACAGGACCAGAATCACTCCTTACTAGGCGACCCAAAAAACAGTCACACGAGCACACATGATTTTCATAATTCCACCAACCGCTACCACAGACCTTTTCGTAATACTTAAAGATTTTTCAAAGAACGATTCAAGACTTGCAACTTTCTTTCCTTTAATAGTTCAAACAAACCGAAGTGATATAACTTCTTCAATTTTCTTCACTTGATCCATGAAACTGCTAGGACAAGATATGTGGGCATATAAAACAGTAAAAAGAACAATAGAATTTGACAAACAAATGATATTCCCTGAACATATAAATATGATTAATCTATAAACAGTGAAGATATTTTATCACTCCACAAGGGAAAATGCTGAAAAGTGTCACGTTGCTATCAAGGCCAAAATTTCCGTATATGCCATCCACTGGAGATAAAATGAAAAAATCATTTCCCGGGTTACTGTCGCGAAGGGATTTTTTGCGAAACAGTGCTGTCGGTCTGGCAGGGCTGACGGCTGCAGAGACTTTTTCCCAATTGCATTTCCCCCCCGAATCAGCCGCAGCACAAATCTCAGCCCCACAATTCAAAATTGAACCTCGGCCGGTTATCAAAGTGCTCCGCTGGGGAGGCTTCATTACCCAGGAAGAAGATATCTGGCTTGCCAATACCAGACGTTGGGAAAACAAAACCGGCGGGCGGGTTATCACCGATTTTGTCCCTTTTCATGATGTACGTCCCAAATCTTCCCTGGAAGCAACTCTTGAAACAGGTCATGATATTATTGTCGGCTGGTTTGATGACCCCCATCTCTACCCGGAGAAACTCATTGATCTCTCTGAGATAGCCATCTATCTGGCGAGCAAGTACGGCGGCTGGTACCCGGTCTGTGAACAATATGGCCGCCAGAGCGCCAGTGGTCGGTGGATTGCCCTGCCCCTGGGTTGCACCGGAGGATGCATAAACTACCGAAAGAGTCACCTGCAGGAAGCAGGATTTGCAACCATGCCTAAGGATATTCCAGGCTTTATCAAATGCTGTCAGGCCCTGAAGGCAAAAGGCTATCCCACCGGTTTTGCCCTGGGTCGAGCCGTAGCTGATGCAAATGCTTGGTGTCACTGGTGGCTCTGGTCTTTCGGCGGCAAAAGTGTCGAAGAAGACGGCAAGACCATCGCAATCAACAGCCCTGAAACACTTTTCGCACTGGATTCGGTCCGTGAACTTCACGAAACTATGGTGGACGGGGTGGAAAACTGGCTCGACCCGGACAATAACAGGGCCTTTCTTTCCGGCAGCATTTCAGTCACCAACAACAGCACAAGTATTCTTGCAGCAGCCAGGAAACAGAATGTACCCCTTGCCGCAGATCTGGCTACCATGAATTTCCCCATAGGCCCCTTGGGCCAACCGGCCGAACTCTCCGGCATGACCCAGGCCTATGTCTTCCGACACAGCCTCGTACCAAACGCTGCTAAAGACTTTCTCCTCTTCATGTTCGAAAAAGAGCAATACGCCAGTTGGATTAACGGCTCCTTCGGCTATATCACTCAAAGCCTGAAACATTTTCACAAGCTCCCTGTCTGGCATGAAGATCCGCAAATCTTACCCTATGGAAACTGTATGGAACGTATGCTGCCCAACGGCTATGCAGGCCACCTTGGAAGAGCATCAGCAGCCGCCATGAGTGACTATGTCGTAGTGGAAATGATCGCCGATGTCTGTCTGGGCAGAAAGAGTCCCAGAGCGGCTGCTTTAAGAGCAGAAAAAAGGTTGCGGTTGATTTACGACTAAGCAAAATCAAGCAGCTCAGGTGGAAGAATGAAATATGCAACAAAAAGAGAACTTAGTCGTAGGGATTTCTGCAGGTTAAGCACTGCAGGCCTGGCTGGCATTGGCATGAACTCACTCTTTCAGTGGGACAAGGGGCTGGCCTCTGAAATCACCCCACCCTCTCTTATTCTTGAACCCCGTCCCGTCATTCGAGTCTTGCGCTGGATGGGCTTTGTAAAAAGTGATGAAGAAATCTGGCAGATCAATACAAAAAGATGGGAACAGGAAACTGGCGGCCGGGTGATCACTGACTTTGTCCACTGGGAAGATGTTCGTTCCAGGGCAGCCATGGAATCGGTTCTCGGCTCAGGCCATGACATCGTCTTCGGTTGGTTCGATGATCCCCATCTCTATCCGGAGAAGCTGCTTGATCTCAGTGATGTGGCCAACTACCTCGGCAAAAAGTATGGCGGCTGGTACCCGGTCTGCGAAACGTACGGACAAGACGTGCAAAGTAAACGCTGGATTGCTCTGCCGATTGGCAGTGCCGGCGTCTGTCTCAATTACCGCAAGAGTTGGGTAGAAGATGCAGGCTTTGAAACTGTGCCAAATGATATGGAGGGCTTTCTCGCCTGCTGTAAGGCCCTGAAAGCTAAGGGACATCCGACAGGTTTTGCCCTGGGCCATGCCGTGGGTGATGCAACTAGCTGGACACACTGGTGGCTTTGGGCTTTCGGAGGCAAGGCAGTTGAAGCGGACAACAGGACCATAGCCATAAACAGTAAAGAGACCCGCCTGGCTTTGGAAACGGCCCGTGAGCTTTTCGACACCATGGTTCCCGGGGTGGAACACTGGTTGGATCCTCATAACAACAGGGCTTTTCTCGACGAACAGATCTCCCTTACCGCCAACGGCACCAGCATCTTTTACGCCACCAAGGAGAAATTCCCCGAGATCAACAACGATCTCATGACCATGAATTTCCCCGTCGGCCCAGTGGGCTATCCAACAGAGCTCTCTATCTTAAGTCTGGCCTTTATTTTTAAGCACTCTGCCATACCGAATGCGGCAAAGCACTATCTCCAGTTTCTCTTTGAGTTCACTCAATACAGTCAATGGGAAAGCGGAACCTGGGGGTTTATAACGCCGACCCTTAAATCTTACTATGAACTCGCCTCCTGGCATAAAGACCCCCGTATTACTCCTTACAGAGAGTGCACCAAAAGAATGCTATGGAACGGTTACGAAGGCCTCTTGGGCCCTGCATCTGCCGCTGCCATGAATGAATACATCATTGTCGATATGTTTGCCGATGTCTGCACAGGCCAGAGGACATCACAGGCTGCCATTCTTCATGCTGAAAAAAAACTAAGCATGCTGTACCGGTCACATAAGTAGGACAGTACGTTACCAGCAGCACCTGAACGATATGAAAAGAGGATAGAAATTCATGCCCAGAGAAACGAGTATTCAGAGAATAACCTTTCTCGGTTTTTTGGGGATCATTCTCGTTTTCACCCTCTTCCTGATTGGTGGTTGGATTTTTGAAGAATACCGGCACTTTGATACTGAAGCTGCCAAGTATGAAGATGAGTTCCTGCAAGCCAGGCAAGAGGAAATCCACAGAGAAGTGGAAAAACTTGTCCAGCTCATCGACTTCCAGAAGAGAAAGATGGACAAGCAAGTCCGGGAAGAGCTGCGGGAGCGTGTCATCGATGCCTCAATCCTTGCCCGACAAATTTTTCAGGACAATAAAGACAAACTCCCACTGCAAGAGATAAAATCCATAGCCAGAGATCAACTGCGGGAAATCCACTTCGACAACGGCAGAGGCTATTATTTTGCTGGCAGCGGGGAGGCGGGAAGTGAGTATGTTGCAGACAATATCGAGTTCAGCGGACAAATACAGGTGGACGAGATCAATCCCACTGCCGAAGATAAAGTGAGAGACATGGTGGCAATGATCAGTGACCACGAGGAAGGTTATTTTCGTTACCAGGCCCCTAAACCCCAAGCTCCTGGCAGTCTCTTTGAAAAACTTTCTTTTATCAAATATTTTGAACCATTTGAATGGTATATCGGCACTGGTGTCTATCTCGGCGATATACAAGGCCGAATTCAGGGAGAAATCCTCGAATTCATGTACCAGATGCACTACGAAAAAGGGAGTATCGCCATCTTCCGAAATGATGGAACTGCCTTATATCACCAAAGAAAAGAAATTATCGGTCGTAATCTCTTCAATCTGCCCGGACCAGAAGACAGGGAAATATACAGGGAACTGCTCGCCGCCTCCAAGACACCCGGAGGCGGCTATATCACGTTCAACTGGGAAAAGGAACAAACAGGAAAGACTGCCCCTAAAATTGGTTACGCCATGGCTTATCCCGACTGGCAATGGGTTATTACCATGGACATGTACACAGATGATCTCGAGGGATTGCTTCAGCAAAAAAGAGATTCACTGGCAAGTCAATTGAATAGACATATCATCAACATCACCTTTCTTTTTTTCATTTTCACCCTTGTTGCCGTTTTTCTATCCCACTATCTTGCCAAACGCCTTGATCGCGAAATTCATGCTTTCACCTCATTTTTCAAAGGTGCGGCAAGCGGCCATAAGGAGATCGATCAAGTCAAGCTCACTATCAGGGAATTTAAAGAACTGGCCGCATCCGCCAACCAGATGCTTGAGGAGCGCCATGCAAATGAAGAACAGATGCACAGGCTCCGTATCCTCCTTACCAATATCATCAATTCCATGCCCTCCATTCTCATCGGGGTGGATAAAGATGGCAAAGTAATTCAATGGAACCGACAGGCGGAAGAGGAAACCGGCCTCTCCTTTTCCCAAGCCAGGGAGGTGGAGCTCGACACTGTTTTTCCGCAACTGACCGGACAGCTCGATGCCATCAAGAAAGCCATCAACGAATGTGCACCACGGATGAATACCATTGTAGCCCATGAGCAGGATGGAAAGACAAGATATTCCAATGTAATTATTTATCCCCTTATCGGCGAGAGAATTGAGGGAGCAGTTATCCGCATTGATGACATGACCGAACAGGTCACCGCAGAAAAAGAAAGAACAAAACTGCTCACCCAGCTTCAACAGGCCCAGAAGATGGAAGCCGTCGGCACCCTGGCAGGAGGAATCGCCCATGATTTCAACAATATACTCACACCAATCCTCGGATACACAGAGATGGTCATTGATATGCTTCCCAAGGATAGCCCATCTGTCACCTATCTTGCTGATGTGATAAAGGCAGGAACCAGGGCCAAGGATTTGGTCAAACAAATTCTCTCTTTCAGCAGACAAACTGAACAGGACAAAAAACCTGTTATGCTGCATCTTGTTATCAAGGAAGCACTCAAGCTTCTCCGGGCCTCTATCCCTGCTACCATTGAAATCCGTCAGCTCATTTCACCTGACTGCGGAAAAATCCTGGCCGATCCTATTAAGATGCATCAGGTACTAATGAATCTCTGTACTAATGCCTATCATGCCATGCGCTCCAGAGGAGGCATTTTATCTGTTTCGCTCACCCCGGTGGAGATATGCAAGGACGAATCCGAAATTTACGAACGGTATCTCAAGGCAGGTTCTTACATGAAGCTGGAGGTGAGCGATACCGGAGAGGGCATGAATCAACAGACAATGGAGCGAATTTTTGACCCCTACTTCACCACAAAGAAAGAATCCGAGGGGACCGGCATGGGACTTGCTGTGGTGCATGGAATCGTTATGAACCATAACGGTCATATCAGAGTGAGCAGTGAACCAAAAGCAGGGAGCACCTTTACAATCTTTCTCCCCAGGCTGACAGTCGAGACTGACACCCTTCCGGAAATGCCAGAGGACAATGATGCAATTCCCAGAGGAAACGAAAGAATTTTGATCGTGGACGATGAAAAGGTCATTGCCATGCTGGAGAAGAAAATGCTCGAAGACCTCGGCTATCAGGTTACTGCAGTTATCAACAGCAAGGAAGCCCTGGAACTTTTTCAAGAACAGCCGGAAGATTTCGATCTCATCATCACTGATATGGCCATGCCGCATCTCAGTGGGGTCGAGCTGGCGCTGAAGGCCTTGAAAATTCGTCCCGCCATTCCCATCATACTCTGTACCGGCTACAGTGAAATGTATGACGAAAAGCAAGTCAAAGCCCTAGGCATCAGCCACTATATCATGAAACCCATCCTTAAAAAAGAACTGGGGAAGGGAGTGAGAAAAGTACTGGACGATGCTTTAAGCAATTGAGAAAATTGCTTAATCGGATGACCTGGAGAAGATCAAGAATTCATTCTCTGCGACTGTACCGCAACAAAGTCAAGCTCGATCAGATCTCTTGCCTACTGCTCCCAGAATCAAACGACACCGCCCCATACGACCGACCCCAAAAGCAAAGAAGAGGTTTTTGAACCATTTTTTTGCTCGCCGTCTCCACTTGTCCCTGCCAGGTCCCGCCTGCCTGCTTACCGGATATTAACTTGCTATTCCTCTTCTCACCTATATAGTATAATCTGAAAAATAATTTCCTTAATCATAGGAATTTGGTCTTAAAATCTATCCCTATCACACTGGTCCGTTTCCTGACATTCCACGGTAAACAAACCTATTACCTACAAAACGTTACGCAATGAAAAAACTTTTAATATTCGTTCTCCTGTTTGCCTTCTCAGCCTGCGCCACCAGCCCCACTGGACGCTCGCAGTTCATGATTGTTTCCCCCGAACAGGCCATCAGCTCTTCCCGCGAAGCATATGTGCAAACCCTTCTCCCCCTGCAAAAAGAAGGAAAAATAGACTCCGACGCAATAACCTCCAAACGAATCAGGCTCATCACTGGTCGGATCATTGCCCAGGCAATACAACTCTACCCACATACCAGAAACTGGGAATGGAGTGTCAAAGTTATTGATGATCCGGAGATGGTCAACGCTTGGTGTATGGCGGGTGGGAAGATGGCCATCTACACCGGCCTGATCAACAAGCTTGAGGCCACCGATGACGAAATAGCCCAGGTCATGGGACACGAGATTTCCCACGCTCTGGCCAATCATACCGCGGAACGAATGTCCATAGCCCTTGCCACGCAACTCGGTCTGGCCGGTGTAGCCGTTGCCGCAAGTGACAATAACTATAAAGGAGCAATCCTGATCGGCAGCTCACTGGCTGCAGCAACAGCTATAACCCTGCCGAACAGCAGGACTTCCGAAACCGAAGCGGACTTGATGGGTATTGAGCTCGCTGCACGGGCTGGCTATGATCCCCGCTCGGCTGCAACACTTTGGAGAAAAATGGCCGAAGTAGGTGGCAATGGTCCGCCCCAATTCCTCAGCACCCATCCCTCTCCGGTGAATCGTCAGGAAAAACTTGAAATTCTCGCCAAGCAGATGATGGGGTATTATCTTGATACATCCAAACGCCCGGTCTATCAACTGCAATAGCAGATCAGCAGACTTCTTTTTCCTTTCGGTACCCCTGTAATGCTTATAGCAACGACCCACAAAAACACCGACTTCGACGGCCTGGCCTCGGTTATTGCAGCAACCCTCCTCTATCCCGGCTGCGTTGGGGTTATCCCCAAAATGACCAACAAGAATGTCGAACAGTTTCTCTCAACCCATAAGACGGCCTTTAATCTCATCCTGCCCCATGAAGTACCGCACGACGAAGTAACAAAATTGATCGTCGTTGATACAGACCAGTGGCAACGATTGGACCGTATGGAAAGACTGGCGGAGCGGAAAAATCTAGAGATTGACCTCTGGGACCACCATATGCTGAAAACCGGTGACATCCTGCCAACCTGGTCCTGCAAGGAACAGATCGGTTCAACGGTGACACTTCTTGTTCGCGAAATGCAAAAGCGACGGATGAAAATTACCTCTCTCGACTCCACCGTCATGCTGATAGGACTCTATGAAGACACCGGTCATCTCTCCTACCCTTCAACCACCGCCGAAGATGCCCGAGCTGCAGCCTACCTGCTCGATAACCGCGCAGACCTGAATGTCGCCGGTTTTTTCCTCAATCCACCATATGAAGAGACCCAGAAGGAGATCCTCTTTGAGATGATGAAGGAGACAGAAAAATTCACCATCAACGAGTACACCATCGGCTTTAACTGTATCAATCTGGAAAAAAGCGTACCCAATCTGGCGGCAATCGTTAACATGTACAGGAAGATTGTCAATGTGGATGCTCTTTTTGTTATTTTTACCAGCAATAACAGAAATACCGTTATTGGCCGTAGCGGAGTGGAAAACATCCATATCGGCCAGGCAATGGCTAATCTCGGTGGGGGAGGACACGCCGGGGCAGGATCAGCGACAATAAAAAGCAAAGACATATCACCTCAGCAGATCAAAGAACAGATCCTCGCCGAGCTGACTTCAAACAAAACAGAGAGCGCCCGTATCTCGGATATCATGTCCTTTCCTGTCATCTCCGTGACACCGACAACGCCCATGCGAGATGTCCAGACCTTGATGGCCACAGAAAAAATCAGAGGCATCATGGTCATGGAGGATAACACGATTCATGGTATTATTGTCCTCTGGGACCTCAAACGAGTTAAAAAAGAAAAGCATTGGGACAGCCCGGTTAAGGCCTTCATGGTCAGAGAGATCATTACCATCGAACCGGACGCCCCCATATCGATTGGAGCCGGGATAATGATTGAAAACGATGTCGGCTATCTTCCTGTAGTCGAAGACAGCAAAGTGATAGGCATTGTTACCCGGACAGATATCCTCACCTACTATTACGATTTGCTGCCGGAATAGCCAGAACAGCGGCAATCCTCCTGCCGGGACAACGTGTGATACAAACTTACATTTTCAGATATACACCAGAGAGCCTTGCGCGTACAGCCAACAAAGCACATTGGCCTCTCACATCAAGGAAAAAGCCCTAAGGCTTTGTTTTTTACCTGGTGGATGATGGAGAAGAACAATCAATAAGCTAAAGGTGCCCACAGGTCACCTCTAGCCTAAGATGTAAAAACTTACAACCTGCTACCTTACACCAGCAATTCCAGACCAGAGAAAAAATACCCTATTTCAAAGGCTGCAGTATCTTCTGCATCTGACCCGTGGGTGGCATTGGCCTCAAGGGAATCTCCGAACTCTTTTCGCAGGGTACCCTCTGCTGCATCTGCCGGGTTTGTCGCTCCCATCAAATCGCGCCATTTTTTAATAGCACCTTCAGCCTCAAGAACCATCACTACACAGGCCCCGCTGGACATAAAATCGGTCAATTCGCCGAAAAAAGGACGTTCCCGATGTACATGATAGAAACCCTCTGCCTCAAGCTTGCTGAGATAGAGTTTTTTCATACCAACTATTGAGAACCCTTCGCTGTAGATACGGCTGATAATTTTACCAGCATTTCCGGCAGCAAAAGCGTTTGGTTTAATGATTGCAAATGTTCTTTCCATGATCAATATTCTCCTTAATTGACAACCCATTGACGGGTATTATACATTTATCAAAAATGCTCTTATTTGGTTGGAGGAGAGATATAACACGTTCCCATATCTCTGGCAATATAACATCGATTATGAGTGAATAGTCGCTACAAAGAGGAGATAAAAAAGAGGTACACTTCACCCTAAAAGAAACGGAACGGTATAATTGCAAAAGAAGAGAAGGCACCCATTAAAAAGAGTCTTGTCAATACCCCAACTAGAGTGGAAATAGTGCGTTAGGATATTAAAGTTACTACTCCTGCAACTCCTTCTAAAGGTAAATGAATCAAATTTTTCTTCTCTCGACTCATCTTCTATTTTGGAATATTGCTCATTAATGATACCCTATAAAAATATAATCGCCTGCCCCCCCCACAGGTGGCAAAGAGATTTTGCCGCCTCTTTTGCCAAGATCGGCGCAGTCATGACGGCCTTCCTGTTTCCTTTACTGCTGGCGGATATCGGCACCTCGATTCTCCTCTGTATCCTGGTGAGAACCTCCCTTCTCGGTGCTTTAGTCACTGTGAAATTCGGGATAGAGACTAAGGGGATTAACCTGGAAGAAATCGGAAGATAGCCTGCCGAAAGAAAACATTAATCACCTCAAAAAAAATCAGATCCAGCCAGCAACTTAACCATCAATAGGTGCGACAATTTGCCACATTTACAAATTAAATATCGCCTTGTACTAATAGATTAGAATAATACCTTAAAGCTAAACCCATCGTGAGATGGGGGCAGAAAGCCACGGATCTTCAATAGATAGCCGGGTTGCCTTGAATGAATGGCAACTCGGCTTTTTTTATTTAAACAGGACAAAGAATTTCACCCCACCGTCTTTAGACAGTGGGGATTAAACATCCAGACACCTCAAAAAGGAACCCACTTCCATGAAAGAGGTTATTCTCAAGATGCCAAAACTAGGCTTCCGAAAGGATATACGATCCCTTCGGAGGCCTTTGTCTTTTTAGCCCCGGGGAAAATTTTATTCGAACGTATCTTTTTTGTATGGAAAATTCAAATTCTCTGTACGATCAGATAGTGAAATGAACAGACCTAAATTTCTTTTCAAAAGGTGTGGATTGTATTGACAAGGCAATATTTTTTTTGGCACTGCAACGCACCATGCGGTTTTTTCATACTTAGCAAGAAATCAATTGCTGGAATAACATTATGTTGACCTTGAAAAAGAATTTTTTCTTCATCATGGCAATAACCTTTCTTGTTGGAAATATTCCACTATTCTCTGTCTGTGCTGAAATTTCCTCCAATGGTGCTGTCACCGCTTCCACAGACAAGCTTGAGTATCACCCAGGGGAAGTAATACGGATATTTTTCACAAACAACTTACATGAAAGCGTCTTCTCCCATATCCGTAGCCTGACCCCTGTATTCTGCATCCAACATATTGAGAAAAAGAACACGAATGAACATTGGGACAAGCTCTCTGCCCAATGCCGCTTTCCCGACTGTACCTATGAAATAGATGCACCGGGAGAAATCAAACCAGGAGAAAGTGAAACACTGGAGTGGAAACCGTTGGTGTTTACAGACGGCACAACGACAGCTGTTTTACCGGAGCCTGGTGTATACCGCCTGGTAATTTCTTATGAAGATTACCAGAAAAGCAAATGGCAATCTGTTTCAACCAACACATTCACAATAAACTCAGGGAGGAAAAAATGAAAAAAATATTCATATACATAATGTTTACATTATGCCTGGGATTTTTACTCGAATCACCCTGCTCAACAGTCCTGGCAGAAGACACAGACATAGGTCCATCCTTGAGAAAGCTGCCTTCTGTGGCCCCGCAAGTCAACCTGTTGTCCGTGTCATCAGCACCAGGCTATTGCTCGTCTTCCGGTGGAAGTCATGCATATGAATACATCGAGGATGCGTACTATACCCAAATGACAGATGATACGATTTCAATAACAGTTGAAATCTACATCGCCAATCCGGATGCCTGCGTCACCGGCGAGGAATGTCCACAGTATGACAACAGTCCGGAGTATATCAACGCCTGGGTAGACTGGAACGGCGACAGTGTCTTTGAGGAAAGTGAAAGGGTTCTGAATGTAGATCTTACCGGTTATCTTGGCATCAACTACTATGGAACCATGTCTACTAGCACCATAGTAAGCGTTCCGGAAGATGCCGTTGATATGACCTATATGCGGGTAAATCTCGGCTGGGACTTTGACCCCAACGACCCCTGCGAAGTGTCCTGGACATGGGGTGATATCGTGGACAGGGTTGTCTCACCGCGGATCGCTGTCCCGAATATCAGCGAGATACTCGTTACCGGAATCCCGGAGGCCTTAAATCCCATGACCAGTGACACTTCTGTGGCCGGCTCCGAGAAAGTGGAACTGGAGGCTGTAGTAGATGAAGCGGTGGGCTATACCGTAACCGACATAAGCTGGTCCGGCGATATTGTGGCCGGCACCGGCAATCCATACGAATACATCCCCCCAGCCGGCAGTCACGGCATGAAATATGTCATGTGCGCTATCACCTACGAGGACGATACGACGTCTGAGACCTGGACAGATACGAGAGGCCGTAATTTCAAACTCTTTTTCCCAAAAGCAGGAAACGATGACGGGGATAGCGAACCTAACTGGTTTGAGTACTGGACGGCTGATGAGGCCGTACCCAATATTGATCTTTTTCTGTATGATCCCACCGCAACCTGGTACGGCTGCTACTGTTCCGGGAAACTGTACCTTGGCAGCAGTGCCGCAAATCAACACTATGGCAGTGCAATTGTCTTGACCGGCACCTTTTGGGGTACAGAAAGCTTCGGCGGACCGACTGTCAAAGGAGTAGACAGCGCAGCAGAGATAATTGGCCATGAAATGTATCACCTGTGGGTCAGAGATCAATGGCAAAGCGGCGGAGAATTCTATGGCGAAGATGATTCCGATGAGGGTGTCCCATGCGATACCTGCGATGATAATCTGTCCGATGACTATGAAGAAAACACGTCACACACAGATGCTGAAGACATGACCGATACCTATGACCTGGAGCACCTGAAACACTCAACTTACGAGAAATACGGAGACAATGAATACATGGCCATGAGAACCGGAGACGGTTCCCGGGGCATTGAGATCAGAGACTGGGCCAACCCCGGCAAACAGTCGGACCCGCCTTACGGCTGCCATTCACTGGGCGATTTCGGCCCGGTTCATGCTGACCTTACAGGATATGTCACCGATATCGGCGTCGACGAGGATGGTGACGGATTATATGATTATCTGCACGTCAAGGCAGAACTCAATGTAAGCGTGGGGGTTATCTTTAAAGTTTATGCCCGGCTCATGGATCAGAGTTCAAACGAGATCACCTGGATAAGAAAAGATTTTATCCTCTATCCCGGAACCCACCTCCTCGACCTTGATTTTGACGGGGAGGCCATTCGTGAAGCAGGTGTTAACGGACCGTACAAAATCCTTATCGTAGTCAATGATGACGAAGGTATGGATGTCGATGATATGCTCGCTTCATACAACACGGCAGCATACGGATATGAGGAGTTTGAAGCCAAAGAGGCATATTTTGCAAGCACTTACACGGATAATGGAGTGGACGATAATGCCAATGGGACATTCGACACCCTGAGAATAGGTGCGAATGTACAGGTTAACACTGCAAAGACCTACATGGTCGAAGCCGGACTCTATGACAGTCTTGGCAAGGCCATAGAAATGGTTAGTACGTCCATGGCCTTAGGTGCAGGTCTGCAAACAATAAACCTTGACTTTGATGGACAGAAAATCAGAAGAAACCGCGTTGATGGCCCATATTTCCTCAAGTATTTAAGTCTCAGCGGCAGCCCGCAAATTGACTTTGTCCTTGATGCATATAGCACCAATTCCTACAACTTCACTCAGTTTGAGCAAACAGATGCAATGTTTACCGGCACCTATTCAGACTGGGGGAAAGACACAGACTCGGACACCTATTACAACTACCTTACCGTGGCAGTCGACCTTGATGTCCAGGTAGCCGGAAACTACAGCCTGACCGGCTGGCTTTACGACACCAGCGGCAAGATTGTTCAGGTAAGTTCATCCGCTTTACTGGGAACCGGGCCTCAAACCATGGAGTTGGATTTTGAGGGAACCAGTATTTATCTCAATGGAGTCGACGGACCGTATTATGTGAAGTACCTGACCCTGTACAACAATTCAGGTACGCTCATGGATACAATTAATGATGCCTACACAACCGCTCCATACAACTATACCGATTTCCAGAGACCGTTAGTCGGCCTGACCGGAATCTATGATGATTTTGGTTCAAACGTCGATACAGATGGAAAATTCGGCAGCCTGAGCGTTGAGCTGGGAGTATTCCTGGCCAATTCCGGCTATTGTGTTGCCAAGGCAAGGCTGACAGACGGTGACCAGAAAGAGATCGTCTGGGCCGAAAAGATAGTCTCATTCACCTCTGCCGGCGCAGGAACCATTCAGCTGGATTTCGACGGCGAGGCCATCTATGACAATGGTGCTGACGGACCATATTTCCTACGGGATGTCTATATCTATCATACAGGCGACCCGATGCAGCCGGCATATCTGCATGAGGCCTACACAACCACCGAATACGGGTTCTGTGACTTCGGCCCTTGTCCGCCGGAGGCAGATGCCGGACCCGACCAAACCGTACCTATCGGCCCTGCCTGCCTGGCATCGGTTGAACTTGACGGATCCACATCCTCTGACCCTGACGAAGACCAACTGTTGTCTTACAACTGGACCTGGGATGTGCTTGGAGTACCGCAGTCAGCTTCTGGCGAGAATCCAACCATTGAACTGCCGTTGGGTATTCACACCGTAACCCTGGTTGTCAATAACGGGATCATGGATTCTGAGCCCGATACTGTTATCATAACCGTGATTGACAGCACAGCACCGAGTATCAGCGTTACAGCAACTCCGGACAGATTATGGCCGCCAAATCACAAGATGCATTCTGTGTCCATGGCGGTAACGGTCCAAGACTCTTGTGATCCGGCGCCTGAAGTACTCCTCACCTCGGTTGTAAGCGACGAACCTGATGAGAATCCTTCAGGAAAGGATGGCAATACCATAAATGATATTCAGGATGCCGACATCGGAACTGAGGACTATGAAATTTCCCTCAGATCGGAGCGAGATGAAGAAGAGGACGGCCGCACCTATACCATTACCTACATGACCATTGACAGCTCCAGCAATACCGCTGCTGCCAGTGCTGTGGTAACGGTACCGCTCCATAACAATTAACCTTTTACAAGTCTGGCAGTTTCAAAGGCAGGGTCATAAATGGCCCTGCCTTTTTTATTCAGACGGATAAAAATACCATCCTCGGATAGTGGTGCCGGAGTGGGAAATACAATATTGGCGAGTGGCTCAAAAGGGATATACATCGGCTTTTCCAGTGACAATAATTCGGTGCAGGAAAACATGATAGGGACAGATGGAACGCATAACTGGGGCAATTCCAATAACGGCATATCTCTATGGGACGTGGCAGGTACCGTAATTTATAGAAATGAGATTGCATTTAACAATAGTGGCTCTTCACCCGACTACGGCGGTATCCTCATTCAGACTGCCGGCTCAATAAGCAATAGAATAAGCGAAAACTCCATTCACGACAATGAAGGCCTGGGCATTACCCTCCTGAGCAGTGCCAATGGATCAATTTCGCCTCCGGTTCTTTCCATAGTTGGAAAAAATTACGCCTTCAGCAGTAAAGGATTTCTGCCGAAACCGGTCTGAAGTAGGAGCGGTTTCAACCGCGAACGGCCACCCCACACTACGCAAACCAACAAGTGATTGTGCCAGCTCCTTGTATTCCAGCTGGTCGCCAGCCCCTGAAGTTAAGGTACTACTCTCTCACATCTTCAGACTATAGGGAGGATATCACTCTTTCTGAATGAAACGGCAAAAAAACACCCTCTCTTTGCTTACCCGTCCTCATCAGCACAACCACAATTTTCACGCTCCAGGAAACAAGGAGGACATAGCAGCATGCCTGTTTCCTCATCAAAAATGAACTCAGAAGTTACAACCTCCTGGCCACATTGATCACATGTAGTTAGCTCTTCATCGACGCTCATGTTTTCCCCCAATTTGCCAGGCGAATACCAAAAAGGGCCACACAAATCCCCACGATCTGAATGATCACCAGGCTCTGCCCCAAAAAGAGATGCCCCCATATATTGGTCAGTAGTGGCTGGAGGAGTAACATAGTAGAAGCCACAGCCACCGGTACCTTTCTTAAGGCAGTGACAATAACCCACCAACCCACCACGGACGAGATCAAGGCATGGATCATGAGTATAATAATAGCCCGGCAATCAGGGAGTATCAAGCCATCCTCTATGAGGGTTGGCCCTAACAGAAAAAGAGACGTAAAAACGGCCAGCCAAAACAGAGTTTGCTGAGAGGTTATTTTAAACTGCTCCAGATATTTCAGGAGAATAATGAAAACAGAATAGGTTAACGCAGTAAAAATGCCGCAGACAACGCCCAACAGGACATTACTCCCCAGGGGGTTTATCAAAGTCAGCATGGCTATGCCGACCAGAGCCAGAACAACCCCGGGCCAAAACATTTTTTTCAGGCGATCACCAAAGAGAAAAACAGCAAGGAGGGAGACGAAAACCACTTGCAGGTTGCCGATCAGGGTGGCTGGTCCGGCACCGATATACATAATAGCCCGGTGCCAGGCCCAAAGATCAATGGCAAAAAAGAGGCCAAGAGCCACCAGGATGATAGGGCCGTTAAGCCTCTGCACAAGAGGAGTCACCCACCCTACCCGGCAGACAAACTCACCATCTTCTTTCATTGGCATTGGAGCAAAAGGCCGGGTAAAACCGTATGGAATGAGCCAGAACAGAGCAGCAAAAAAATTACGGTAAAAGGCGGCCTGAGTGGGCGGCACCCCGGCTAGAGTAACAAGAATCGCTGAGGTGGAAATGCAGCAGACACCAAAAATAAGAAGCAGATACCATTTCATAAAATGTATTTGTGCAGACCTGGCCTGACACATTTCCCCTTTTACCACTTGTTGCATTTTGAATGTCAGAACGGTCAGTTGCACCCATCAAAAACCATCGAGTTTGGCGCAAGCCATACATGCATGAGGTGGTGGATGCATCGACAAATACTGTGTGATCGCTTCTACCGCAGCATCGAGTTCAGCGCTCCCGTCAAGCGAATAGCTGATTCCTGTAAGCTTGCGGTCATGGTAATCCTTTCTTTTCCTGAATGTATCACGAAATTGACGACATTTCGGATCCTCCCAGATATCAACCAAACTAAGATTCCGCACATTTCCAAAACTGAGCGGTTTCTGCCGAATCTTCAGATCCTTATGATACCAGGTCACCTCTTGCTCTATAGGTGGATAGAGAAATACGCAAGGAGAAACGTCGCCACCAGCACTGATGAACAAGCTATTGAGGGGATTTATATCACAGAACGGAGTAAGTGTTTGATGGAACGGTTTGAGATCCAGCCGCATTTTACTGAAAAGTGCCCTTACCTGAGTCTGCACTCGTAACAGCTGATACCGTCGAACCTCATGCGTTGACATCATGAACTGCAATTTTTGCTGGGAACGGCAACCTGATTGCGTAAGATGTACTGCGACAAAGGCATCAACTCCGTTTTTACGACACCAGGAGACAGCACTCGGTATTTCGGATACTGTCTCCGGGGTGAGCAGATAGCTCACAGCAACGCATGGTAAAGGAGTGCCACGGGATATTTTTGCAGCAATAAAAGTACGGATTGCCTTTTGAAGAAGTGCGAAGCTACCGATTCCACGAAGGCTGTCCTGAGTGGAACCACTGTTTCCCGCAATGGAAAAAGTTAGCCCATCAAGACCTGAGTCGACAAGAGAGTCAGCCACCGTTTTGTGCATGACAGTACCATTAATGGTGAAACTAACGATAGCGCCAGAGGTCTTCAGTTGTCTTATATGGGAGAGCGTGTCAGGGTAGAGTAGCGGTTAACCCCATCCCTGCAAATGAACAGATATCTTGGCAGGAAGTTGAGAAAGGATGTGGCTGAAAAGCCGTTTGTTCATATCTCGTTCCTGCCAAACATTGCCATATGCAGGTTTTAGACAAGTGACACAATCCAAATTGCAGCGACTGGTAGTCTCAATCTGGATGGAGTGCAGTTCGCTTATGCTCTTTGGCTCCAGGGACTATTTGAAACAGAGCGACCTGGATCAACTGACCAGGTGCTCGCCTTTTTCCTCCTTCCTAAACTACCTAGCCTACGATTCGGAAATGGAAATATACCTGAATCAGGATTCCACGCTGGGCATGATGTGGGAGTGTTTACCGGTGATTTATGCCCTGGAAGAGGAGAGCAGTTGGAAAATGTACTGGATTTCCATGGCCCGGACCTGAGTGGGCCACTCCATTACTTGAGCAAACCCTATCGTGAGGCGTTTTACAGGGTGCGTCATGAGCACGGGTTTACCACCTCCATTTGATGATTCCTTCTGTCATCAACCGACCCAAGCCGAAGCGGTGCTATAAATTCTGGAAGAAAACTGACCAAGGATTATTGATGACCAACACCCGGCCCTGGTATCGATTCTGGTGCAAGGAGGCATGGAGGCGGCCGCTCCTGGCAAAAACCACCCGCTGTCAGAAAAACCGATAGATGACTGCGGTAACCGAGCCCAGAGGAGGGCCACGGGGGTTGAGGAGGAGCGACAGGATGTACATGACCACGTTGACGGTTATGAGCTGCCTGATCAGGGCCTCGGGGTCGCGTCGGACGATGCCGATCAGGTTGTTCTTCCATCAGGAACCGAGGGAGCGGATACCGCAATAAGGACAGCTCGGTTCATCTCTGCTGATCAGTCTGCGGCAGTTGAGGCAGAGGAGGGATTTTTTTTTGCTGTGGACATGGGTTGTGCCTCCCGACAGGGGTGATGTGTTCTCTTTTTTCTTCGCTCGCTTTCGTCTCAAGGGAGATACCCACGACAACTGGGTCTCGTGCCAGCAGCCTCTGCCGGAGATGGTGCAGCCATGAGTGTTTCTCAACGATGACAAGGTAAGGCATTCGCTCTTCGAACGCCAGAAAAAGCTGCTTCTTCGGATAGCGCCATTGACTCGTCCGTTATTCAACCGTTCGCAATCGGTCGCGATCACCGTACCGGGCAACGGGTCCTGCGGAGAGGGGATTCACAGTTGTTTTTTAACTTCTTTTCCTATAGACTTAATTGATCCCATCCGGACCCTGGCTCCCTCCTATACAACAACGGTTTACCCGGTGGACATTGATCCCACCACCCCGCTTAACATCCTGATCAGTAACAAATATTTTGGCGTCAGCGATATGTGGGAAGGAGCCGAGTAATAGAAAGCAATTGAATCACTCGAGGGCAAGAAATCCGGCCCTTCTTTGCAGCCTCAACAGGAGGAAAAACAATGGAGAAATTCGATAAGGGAACCCTGGTCGACTATGACGGCGCCAAAGGCGTCTATGTGGCCTACAAGGGGCGAGTCTATGATGTGAGCGGCAGCAAGTTGTGGAAGACGGGGGAACACATGAAGCGCCATCATGCCGGCACCGACCTCACCTCGGAATTGGCAGGCGCCCCCCATGGCCCGGAGATGCTGGAACGTTTTCCCCAAGTGGGTGTGCTGCTGGAGACCGGGGAAAGGACAGAGGCGGAACCCCATCTGCCTGCCTGGTTGGCATGGTTGTTTCAGCGCTTGCCCATGCTGGAGCGCCATCCCCATCCGATGCTGGTCCACTTCCCCATCGCCTTCCTGTCCGCAGCCCCGATGTTCGCCCTGCTGTTTCTCTTGACCGGCTGGCCGGGTTTTGACGTCACCACCCTCTGTTGCCTGGGGAGTGGTGTCCTGATGATACCCTTTGCCGTGGCCACCGGATTTCTGACCTGGTGGGTAAATTATATGGCCCAGCCCATGCTGGCGGTCCGCATCAAGATAGGAGCATCAGCCTGCCTCTTTCTCCTCGGTTGCGCTGTTTTTTTCTGGCGACTCGCTACACCGGATCTTCTCCTCACTCCGGGCACGACCAGGACCCTGTATCTCCTGCTCCTCTGTTCTCTCATCCCACTGGTGGCCACCCTCGGCTGGTTCGGCGCCAGCATCACCTTTCCTGTGCGAAAAGATTGATGATGTTCTGACGGGTCGTGGTGCTACCGAGAACTCCCGAGCCCCTCCCCTTTGCGTCTCCGGAAGTTGCTCCGGGACGCATAAAGGGCCTGGGTCTCATATTTACGATTTGAGGGTACCTTGAATCTACCATGGTCGGCAGGAACATGGTCCAGGCAAACTGACCGGGAATCCCGCTGAGCACCCAGATCGTCTTGCCGTAGCTGCCTTCCTCGGCGCTGAAAAACAGCTTGTTGTTCATGTCTATAGGATAACTCAGGTTACTGGCCCGACTTGCTGCCGGCGAGTCGTACACCTGCGCCATGTTGGCTTCGCGCCCATCACTTGGTGGAGAAAGACAAGAAGGCTATCTGGCCGCAGCCTCGGAGTCTTTGCTTACCTACTCAGCTTTGAAAGGAGCTTGCGATTATACAAGAAGAATTTACGCGGGATTATCGGAATAGTAAAAATTCCTTTTTATTTTTTCCATAAACAAATTTCATTTCCATGAAAAGATAGTTATAGTGTCTTGTTTTTCATTTCAGTCTGTGATCACAGGATATTGCTCCTGTTCCATTTCGGGCCTTATTTGCTGAGGGTTTTGCCATGGAAAACCGCTTCCTTCCCTCTCCGATCACCTTCTGATGAACTGCGGTCGCCCCCGGATAAAGCCAACATGATCAATGACCTACCTGCTTTCTCCTTCCGATATTTTCTCCATAATCCAGGGCATTTCTGGGGCTACTGATAAGCTGCAGCCGAAATGACGTTGCCGCGGCATTGTTGCTGGCTGTAAGCAGTGATGGCCAGACAAATCGATCCAACCAACTGGAAGAAAGTCATCATTTATTTGATAAGCGTATGACTGCAAAAAAACTCATTACCAGGACAACGGCAAGTATCATTGCCAGCGCAGCGGTTATCATTGCCATAATCTATGTGTCCTACCTGTCCCATGAGCATTTCAGGCAAACGGTTGTTTCCCAGATGGAGAAGCAGTTGCAGGCAACCAATGAGGCAACTGCTAGGGGAATGGAAGAATATCTGGCCGAGCACCTTGAAATTCTCCAGGCCTTTGCCAGGGACCCCTATTTGCTGGAGAGACTTCAGGCACAGTCATGCCCTGAGCAAATATCTGAAGCAGTATATTGCCCCATCGAAAATTTTTATCAAATTCACAAAAGTGAAATTTATGCGCTTGGCGTTTTTAATGCCAAAGGTGTTCTCCTGCATAGTCATCCGGCCGCAGGCAATGGCGGAGGCAGCCCTGACGCTATAGGTCAGAACATTACCGTTGGGGTCAATGAGCACAAATCTCATATCAGCCAGACCTTTGTCAACGCGCGAGGCAATCTCTCCATTTCCGTCTCAGAGCCGATATTTGCTCATAAGGAATTTATCGGCATTGTCAGGTGGGTGATTGAAGTTGAAAGCCTGGCCCGGCGTTTTATCACCCCGATCAAGGTCGGTCACAACGGCTTTGCCTGGATGTTTGATGACAAACATACAATTCTTTCCTATCCGCGAAGAGACTTCATGGGCATCACGGTACTTGGTGTCATAAGAAGAATGCATGAAGAAAGAAAGGAATTTTTCAATGAAAAAAGGGTTATCGAGCATATCAAAGAGGAGCATGATTATCTCAACAGGGTTGAGACAGAGCAGCAGGGAGCCGGCATCTATACCAGCTGTCTCACGAATGAGAGTGATCTGGTATCCTTCTGGCGCATTCCTATTGGCCAGGCATACTGGCATCTGATATTGACTTTGCCCTATAAGGAAATTGCCGGACCGATCAACCGGCATGCCAGAAATACCACCATGCTGGCAGGTCTGCTGGTTCTGGTGCTGGGGACCGGCTGTTTGCTGCTTTTCAGGAGTCAGAAACGGCAGGCGGAGCTTGAAATAGAAGCCAAGTATCTGCAGAAGATAGCCAGTGGGGCAGAGGCGCTGCGGGAGAGTGAACAGAAACTGTCCGGCGTCATCGAGTCGGTGCCTGATTATATGTGCATGGTGGATCAGCAGTTCAACATTGTCTGGGTCAATGAGAATTCCAAGTCTGTTTTCGGGACGGATATCATTGGCAGGAAGTGCTTTGCCGTTTTTCAGGACCGGAGCGAGGTGTGTAATTCATGTATCGTCCAGCAATGTTTCGATGACGGCAAAATCCACGAATTTGAAACGGAAATCAACATCAGCGGCAGGCCGACGAATTGCTTGTGTATCGCCAATGTTGCAGCCGTGGATGAATTTGGCAAGCCGAAGATGGTGGTGGAGCTGCTACGGGATGTCACCCACCTTAAGAGGGCTGAGTTGGGACTCAGGGCGAGTGAGGAGCGCTACCGGAAACTCTTTGAGCAAGCCCGGGACGGCACATTTCTCGCTGACGCTGAAACTGGCGTGCTGGTTGACTGCAACCAGGAGGCCGCCAAGCTGGTCGGCAGGGATAAATCCGAATTAATCGGACAACACCATACCATTCTGCACCCTCCCCATCGCATTACGGAGCATTTTTCTGAATCTTTTAAAGAACATCTCAAGGTCGCAGATCCAGAGATTATGGAAGAGGAGGTTATCACCAGCAGCGGTGCAATTAAGCTCGTTGCCATCAAAGCCAGCCATGTCAATATCGGTGGCAAAAAGTATCTGCAAGGGATGTTTCGCGACATCACCGAGCTCAAGCGGGCAGAGGAGAAGCTGCGAAAGAGTGAGAAAAATCACCGTGAAATCCTGGATGCCATGGGAGACTGGATCCTTATGGTTGACCGGGATTTAAAAATTGTGCTTTTCAACTCCTCTTTTATGAAGATGAACAGGGAGTTGGGGCTAGGTGAGGATGTGATTGGCCGCACTCCCATGGAAATCTTCCCCTTTTTGCCGGAAACAATCGTCGATGAATACCGCTGGGTATTTGACCATAAGATGGTTCTTGTCACCCAGGAAACCACAAAAATCGACAATAAGGAATTTGTCACCGAATCCCGCAAGATACCTCTGGTGGAAGACGGCAGGGTTGTCGGGGTGGTTTCAGTTATCCGTGATATGACAGAGCAGAAGCGTTTCGAGCTTCAGTTCTATGAGGCTCAAAAAATGGAATCCATCGGCACCCTGGCAGGAGGCGTGGCCCATGACTTTAATAATCTGCTGATGGGCATCCAGGGAAGAAATTCTCTGATGCTGATGAATATCGATTCTTCCCACCCGAACCATGTCCATTTACAGGAGATTGAAAGCATTGTCTGGCGGGCGGCGGAACTGACCAAGCAGCTTCTCGGTTTTGCCAGGGGCGGGAAATATGAAGTCAACCCATTCAATTTAAATGAAATTATCAAGGTCCAGAATCATTTGTTCGGCCGCACCAAGAAAGAAATTACTATTCATGAAAACTATGAAAAGGATCTCTGGACAGTGGAAGCTGATCAGGGACAGATAGAGCAAGTGATATTGAATCTGTACATTAATGCCTGGCAGGCCATGCCCAAAGGCGGCGAGCTTATTGTGCATACGGAAAATGTTGTTATAGATGAAAATTACCTGCGGCCTAATGACGTTGAGCCCGGCAATTATGTCAAGATCTCGGTGACCGATACCGGGGTGGGCATCGATAAAACCATCCAGCAGAAGATATTTGATCCGTTTTTCACTACCAAGGAAATGGGGAGAGGAACAGGTCTGGGATTAGCCTCCGTTTATGGCATTATCAAGAATCATGGCGGTATCATCAATGTTTACAGCGAAAAAGGGCAAGGTGCCACATTCAACATTTATCTTCCCGCCTCGGAAAAGAGTGTCATTGAAGAAAAGGCTCGGTCAGAAGAGGTGTTGAAAGGCGAAGGTACCGTTCTGCTTGTCGATGATGAGCAGTTGATAATCGACGTCAGCACCGAGATCCTCAACAGTCTGGGATATGAGGTATTGACCGCCCGCTGTGGAAAAGAGGCGATAGATGTTTACGCAAACAACAGGGACAAGATCGTCATTGTCCTGCTGGATCAGGTCATGCCCGGCATGAGTGGCGGTGATACCTACACCAGATTAAAGGAAATCAATCCTGACATCCTAGTTCTCCTTTCAAGCGGCTACAGCATTGATGGCCAGGCCTCCAGAATCCTGAAAAAGGGCTGTAATGGTTTTATTCAAAAACCTTATAACATGATGGATCTGTCCCATAAAATTCATGATATTCTGACAAAGGGGTAAGAGCTTGCCGCAATTTTTGTTGAGCAGGCTGCCGTACTGCCGCACCTGCGGCAAGCATCATTGATCCTGGTTGCCCCTTATGCCGAACACTACAGTTTTTGAAAGGGCGAACAGGGGGACAATTTTTCTCGATGAAATTGGCGAACTTTCACCCCAGGCCCAGGTGCGCCTGCTTCGAGTGATTCAGCACCATGATATTGAGCGAGTAGGTGGAAAAAGCACCATTCCTGTCGATGTAAGGATTTGACAACGGGAAAAATTTCCGGAGAAAACGGGACCGCCCAGATCCTTCGAATTAACCCAAACACACTAAGAAGCCTGATGCGAAAGCTGGGAATACCCTTTTCCGTACGTCGGGATTCAACTAACCGGTAGGTAGTCGAGTTGGGAAATATCGGTTTAACCATGGCGGAAGAGGCCGACCTGGTAGCCTTTCTGTCCACCCTGACCGACGGATTTGGAGACAAAACACCTAAGATATTCGTACTCCCTCCATTGACGTCCCTTGTTCAACCGTAGTTAAAATCACATGACAAGGCACCCCTTTGCCATGTGAAGATTCGTACTACGAACTTAAAAACATGAATACCACTCAGGCACTCGGCTGACGCTGAGTGCCCGTTTTTCTCTCTGAGGACAATCTCAGAAAAATGGAGGACAACTGTGTTCTGTTGATTCCCCGCGTCCTGCAGACCAAAAATGGTTCGAACGGTGCAAGTTCAGACGAGAGTGTGTTCCCGTTTCTCAACGCGCTATGTGGCACCGGGAAAGCCGGTCCCCGGCGCAAAGCCTTTTGGAAAAAGATGCTTGCTGAACAACTCACGCAACTGCGTTTGGCCAAAAAATTGGGCGTGAAAGTAGCTGTTGGAACCGGAGCCGGTAGTGTTGGCTTACTCCATGGCGAGTCAATGGTCGAGGAGATGAAATTATTTATCAAGGCCGGCTATTCACTTGAGGAAACAATTCAGTGCGCATCTGAAAATGGAGCCGGTTTTTTTGGGATGGAGAAGCTGGGAGCGCTTACTCTCGGGCGGAAGGCAACATTCCTGATTACCAGGGGCTCGGCGAAACAGCTGCCAAGAAAACTCTTCTATCTGGAAGGCATCTATGTTGACGGTGCACCCAGCGCTGAATATCACAAAAATCCTTCCAAGTCGGTGTAAGAGGTGGGCTTTACACCGACTGTAAAAGATAACCGGTCTTGGAATTCTGGATTATGCCCCCAAAACACACAATTTTGCGGTTTGTCTCCCAGCATTGCTTTGTTGGAATCGAGAATTTTCCTCAGAATTTACCGGGAATATCTCCTCGGGAGGGTCTTTTGCCCCCCAAAAAGGGCTTCTAAGGGTGAGAAAGGGAGGTTGCTGACAGCTTTCTCTCATAATAACAAAATGTTGACTTGGTCCGGCCCCGTGTTCCGTGTTCCATATACTGTCAGTGCAGGACAGGATAGAGGATATTTTTGATTTGTTGCTCAAGGGGAAGTTTCGCTTCCCAAGAGCAACATGAGCCATGGCGGAACGCTCGCGGGGTGCATAAATAACTCTCGGTTGTTCATGATGGTTCCATAGCCCCCAACGGCAAAGACGTTTTTCTCACTGCTTCCCCAAATACTATATATATATCGCCCTATTCCTGACTTCATTGCCAACCAGCTATTGCCGTCATAATGGAGGATAGTTCCATACCTCCCAACGGCAAAGACGTTTGTGCCACTGCTCCCCCATACATCAGACAGACGACCGACCATACTCCCCGTCTGCATGGTAGTCCAGCGAGACCCATTATAATGGAGGATGGCTACGACATGAGGGCCAAGAAGGAAAGGGCCAAGAGATTTAACCCCCACGGCAAAGACATCATTACTGCTACTGCCCCATATACCATAAAAGCTGACTGTGCCGCTTGTTGCATCGCTGACTGGGTTGCCTGTTTCCATTGGAGACCATTTGTTGCCGTCATAGTGGAGGATTGTGTTCCCTCCCACGGCAAAGACATCACTTTTGCTTGCGCCCCAAATTCCTCTTAACCATTGCTGAGTCCCTGAAGCCATAGTAATCCAATTATTGCCGTCATAGTGGAGAATTGTTCCCTCTGCTCCCACGGCAAAGATATCATTGCTGCTTGATCCCCAGATACCAGCCAAAGATTCTTGGGTACCGGAAGCCATAGCGGTCCAGTTGTTGCCATCATAGTGGAGGATGGTCACACCACCTACAGCAAAGACATCATTGTCCCTTGAACCCCAGACTCCTTGCAGAGTAGTTTCTGGAGTCCCTGCATGCATTGGGGTCCAGCTGGAGCCGTCATAATGCAAGATTTCCGAGTACCATGCACCTCCCACGGCAAAGATATTGTTGGCATTACTGCCCCATACCCCATGAATCCTCTGATTTGGTTTGCCACCAGCGGCCAGAAGAGACCAGGTGCTACCATTATAATGCGTTACAACGCCACCTTCACCCGCCACGAATACAGAACTTTCATTGGCACCCCATACAGCGTTGAGCCTTACCTGAGTTCCTGATGCAAGTGCTGACCACTTGCTACCATCATAGTGCATAAGAGCGCCTGTTTCTCCCACGGCAAAGACATTTGTTCCACTGCTCCCCCAAACATCTCGTAAGGACGAAACGGCTCCTCCTGAAAACGTCCATGTCGAACCATCATAGTGGAGGATGCTGTTCCCTCCTACGACAAAGACATTATTTGCACTGCTCCCCCAAACACCCGTCAAATAAACACCTGTCAAATAGGATGTATTCCCTGTCATCATGGCAGACCAGCTTGAGCCATTATAATGCAGGATGGTCCCGTTAGCTCCCACGGCAAAAATATTGTTCTCATCACTACCCCAGACGGCAAAGAGCGACTCAGTTGTCCCAGATATCATGGGGGACCAGTTTGAACCGTCATAATGGAGGATGGTCCCGCCTGATCCCACAACATAGACATCATTACCCCTCGATCCCCAGATGCCGAGGAGCGATTCCTGAGTCCCTGAAGCCATTCCGGACCAGTTTGAACCATTATAATGCTGGATGGTGCCGTTAACTCCCACGGTATAAACATCATTATCACTGGTGCCCCAGATATCATATAGCGGCAATTTAGTCCCTGCCGTCATGGCATACCAGTCCAAACCATCATAGTGGAGGATCATTCCATGTTCACCCACGAAAAAAAGATTGCTCTCACTGTTCCCCCAAGCAGCCTGTATATGATTTCCCTGTGGTAAAGGGTTATTCCAACACCAATGGTCTTTTGAGCAGATTTCAGCTTGACTAAATGAGGTCAACATCTGGAAAAACAAAAACATCAAGAAAACAGTCTGTATGGCGCGAGGTACCAATGCTTTTTGTTTCATCATGAGAGAAGACCCCAGTTATTTTTTATTAAATAAATCGAAAGATCAATCAGATACCATTTTGTACAATTTATTGTTTTCTGCTGTTATTTTTCTGGATAGCAAAAAAGCAAAAGTAACTCGAATATTCTCTTGCTCTGAAATTTTTTTTACAACTCTGTCAAATCACGGTGACAGAGGGATCGTTTCCTCTCAGGTCCAGACAAAAAAAGAGCGGGCAGGTAGATGCTGATTTATCAAGTGAAGATCATGAGCAGGCCTTGGGAAATAAGCTAATTACCTCCTGGAGCCCTTGATACCACAAAGACTTCAGGCAGAGATGACCATGGGGAAATTCTAACAGTAAACTCCAAACAATGATTCCACATATAAAACCAAAACATTTCAATTCGTTAAAGTAGCACACTAGAATATTATATCAACATTTCAACACAATAAAAGGATGGGCGAACGGCAGATCAGCTTTTGGGAATTTGTTTCACCACCGGGGCAAGAAAACTCCGTTTGTGCTATTGATGAACCATGCCACGTCAATCACGAATTAACGTGGCTTCATGACCAGCATGTCCACCTGATTGTCGCCCCCGGTGATGATATTGATGTCCTTGGGTTGCTGATAAAGATGAGAAGAAATCGTTTTGCCAAGCAAGCGATCAGGAAAAATAAGAATACTCAAAATAGTCCGTTTTTTTTGCCTCTCGAAGATAAGGTGAGAATCGGGACGCAAATCACAAGGACGAGCCAACCCGTTCTGCTTCACCAAAATGTCAATCATCATAGCTGAGACTCGACTATTCATACCCAAGCCAGCCATCGTCAAAATGCTCGCAGTGTATCTTTCGGTGATCAGATTTCAACTCAGAGCCGCCAGGACCACACCGGATAGAAGAAGCTCTGGTTTGACTCTCCCCCCTCCCCTCAGCCCTCGCCACCAGCACGTACGCCTTGATGGTTGCTTGATAAAGTCAGGATGAGAGGTCTCGATAACTTAAGCCTTGTCCTGTTTCCAAAGGATGATAATTGTTGTATTGACTATCGGAGAAACAAATATGACCCGGTATAAATCGCTAAATGCATCAAGAGTACGCCCCTAGATCATACCCATAAGGAAACAATAGAGTTATGGACTGCACACGAATCATCATGGCAGGAAGTTTTATTGACGGTAGCGGTGCCGATGTGCGCAAGAATGTCTTTTTGGCAGTGCAGGATGGATTTATTACCGCCATTGACTCCACTACTGACCTCCCCAGCAATGATGGGGCTGTAATCGATGACTTCTCACACTGTACCATTATGCCGGCGCTGGTTGACTGCAGCGTCTCCCTGTCGCGATCGCCTTCTGTCGAGCGGAGGACGCGGTTAGCCGCTGACGAGGCCGGCTTTGCGAAAAAGGTAACCATGCTTGCCCAGCATATCCGTTACTGTCATGCACATGGAGTGCTGGGAGTGGCAGACAACGATGATATTTTCGATCTGATGGAAGGTTATCAAGAGGAAATGGCGCAGGAGAACATAATTGACATTCGAACACCCGGTAGCTTCTACCGAAGCAGGCAGGATGATGCAACCGACAACAAGGCAGACGGTGATTATCTCAAGATCTGTTATTCCCCCAACATCGAAGACGATGAGGCCCTATCTTCTCGGCTTAGCCATGAAGAACTGTGCCATATTCTGCAGCACAGAGGCCAAAAAAAGGTGGTAGTAGTGGCCAATGGCCGTCAACAGGTAGAGGAGGCACTTGCGTCGGGATGCGATGCCATCGAACAGGGCTACGCTATGGGTGAGGACAATCTCAGAAAAATGGCGGACAAGGATGTGCTGTGGATTCCCAGCATCCTGCGAGCCAAAAACGGTTTGGACGGTGCAAGTTCAGGCGGGAGTGTGTGTTGCCGTTTCTCAACGCGTTATGTGGCACCGGGAAAGCCGGTCCCCGGCGCAGAGGCCTTCTGGAAAAAAATGCTTGCTGAACAACTCACGCAACTGCGTTTGGCCAAAACATTGGGCGTGAAAGTAGCTGTGGGAACCGGTGCCGGTAGTGCTGGACTACTCCATGGCGAGTCAATGGTCGAGGAGATGAAATTATTCATCAAGGCCGGTTATTCACTTGAGGAGACTCTTCAGTGCGCATCTGAAAATGGAGCCGGTTTTTTGGGGATGGAGAAGCTGGGAGCGCTTACTCTCGGGCGGAAGGCAACATTCCTGATTACCAGGGGCTCGGCAAAACAGCTGCCAAGAAAACTCTCCTATCTGGAAGGCATCTATGTTGACGGTGCACCCAGCGTTGCATATCACAAAAATCCTTCCAAGTCGGTGTAAGAGGTGGGCTTTACACCGACTGTAAAAGATAACCGGTCTTGGAATTCTGGCTCATGTCCCCAAAACACACAATTTTGCGGTTTGGGCTCCCAGCATTGCTTTGTTGGAATCGAGATTTCCCCTCAGAATTTATCGGGAATATTTCCTTAGAAGGGTCTTTTGCCCCCCAAAAAGGGGCTTCTAAGGGTGAGAAAGGGAGGATTTTGACAGCTTTCTCTCATAATAACTGAATGTTGACTTGGTCCGACCCCGTGTTCCGTGTTCCTTTTTATCATTTCTTTATTACTATTTGTTATCACTTACAATTTCACCATGGAGTGCGGTTATGTCCCCCGGTAAACCAAAAATCATCAGCGTCTTTTTGATGCCACTCGTTGCCTTGCTTGCAGTGGCTGTAGATATCGGTTTAATCATCGTATCAGTAGTTGTGTTTGGGGGGGACGTTGGTATTGGTGCTCAGCTGTTGATAAATCTGGGTGCTATTTTCATCGCCATTAGCTGTTACTACTTGTTAAACAAGTACCTGTTACACAATACATTGGAATCCTTGTTGGATGGAGAGCGCGTACCATCTTTATGGCAGTTTGTTTTTTGGGTTTCAATGAGCGTTGTTATTATTGCAACGGTAATTCTGGTCTATTTCGCTGTGGGCGGTGTAACAGTTACTACTCTTGGGAGTTCAATCGCTCTTGGCCTTGCAGCCACATTCGTAGCTTCACTTTTCCCGGGTGTGATAGAAGAGCTCTCCTACCGCTATTTTATGTACGGCTATTTCCGCACTGTGGTCCCCAAAATTTGGGCAGTTTTAATTTCTGGTTTGATTTTTGGTTCACTCCATCTAAATCAGGTTACTTCTACTATAGCGGGTATCCAAATTTTAGTTGCAGCTATCTGTGTCAGTTTTCTGTTCACCGCTATCTATGAAGCAACCGGTTCGATCTGGACGAGTGCTGTATTTCATGTGATTTGGGACATGGCTACGGAGCGTGACGGACTTCATCTTACAAACCTGCTCAATATTGGAGACGAGGTTCGTTATGGTCAACTTGAAGTAACCATTCAGGCCGACAATATTTTTCTTTCTGGAGGTGAATTTGGGGTGGAAACAGCTATTCCCACGATGTTGGTCTATGTCTGCACGGCCGTATTGATTTGGCGATTCCGTTCCAAGTTAGCAATAAAGGGTACTTCAGGTTTAGGCGTACTTTAACTCAAAATTAAATGGAATAAAGTGTGGACATGTAGTCCTTATCAAAGCGACCAAGCAAAAGATAAGAAGGGTTCTCCATACATGTCCACGAGTTTATTCTGTCATGGGTTTGGTATTGTTGGGTATCGCCATATCAAGACCGTTACGTATAGAATATCCAGGTGTTTGGTACCATGTGATGAATCGTGGAAGGAGAAGGAAGGATATCTTCCTAGACCCAAAAATTATGAGGCCTTCATGAAGGTCGTGCAAGAGACCTCATCCTTCTGAAGGGGCAACAGGGGACACATTGTGTCCCCTGATTTTCACTCAGTTGCCGTTGGATACCTACTATTGAATGAGGAAAAATCCCGCCTCTGTGATAATAGCATCACCACTTTTACTCTGCATGAATTCTATAAATTTTTTCACATTTCCCTTTGGAGTCCCTTTGGTGTAGAAATACATCGGTTGCTGGTAGAGGCATTTGCCCGAGCTAACGTTTTCCTGATTGATAGTGACAGGCTCTCCATCAAAGACTATGTCCAATATTTTTACATCCTTTTTATTCGCCACGTTGGCATGGGAGAGCCAGCCAATGCTAACCGGAAATGACTTTACTTTCTGATAGACATGGGGTGGTACATCGACAGTTATAGAATTTTTTGGAAGTGTATCAAAACCAATGATTTTTCGCATGTTTTTATAATGGATAGCTTTCACAGGTGGGGATATAATAATAATTTTCTTACCTTCAGGCCCCCCTATCTCGCCCCATTGACTCAAGGAGCCTTTCAATATTTCAGTTATCTGAGTTAATTCGATCTTTGTGATCGGATTCGATTGATGAACGATAAAGGCACCGGTATCCAGAAACAATTTTGTTTCAACGAGTCCTTTCTTTTTCTCATCTTCTTTTAGGGGGCGTCCCCCGCCGGCAATATCGCACTCACCGGCCAGTAGTTTATTTATGCCAAAAGCGGTGTGCTTACCTTTTAAATCAAACTTGATTCCTTCCTTGGCTTCAAATTCCGTTGCTGCCTTATTCATGATCGCTTTTAGAATTGTCGAAGAGCCGTTATATCTAATCGTTTCTTGCGCTTCGGAAAAAGCGACCGAGTAAAATACAACCAATACAGTTATCGCTACAACCCATCTCTTATTCATAATTTGCTCCTTCACTCCATAGTTGTCAGGTAGGAATAACTCGGCTAGCTGTTACAAAAAACCCTTTACATTCAACCCATTATACTTTCCTCCTAAACCTCCTTTTTCTAGTTACACCTAATAAAGCTGACTTAAATGAATCGGACCCTTTTTCGCTGCTTTTCTGACCTACCTGTTGTTTTCTTGCTACCTATTTTGATAACACCGGATCCAACTTCAGCAACATTAACGTTTCTAACTATTACACAGAATGGTAACAAAAAAGTCAACATGTTCTCGAAAGTAATAAAAGGGTTCAGATTTAACCTCCACCAGTTTAACGGACTTTTTCAATCAAAGGTAAATGCCTCTCAAAGGTGCATCCCAGCAGGTCATGAGGCCTTAAAAAACACCGTTGCTGTGCTAGGCTCAGCCTATTGTGGTCAGACCACTACGACTAGAATTTTCCGGAGCGCTATACCACATAACTTCTCACGACAATGCGCAGCAAGACATTTACATAACTGATGAGAACCGCAAAGAATTTTTAATGATTATTGCAGATGTCCTTGATCACTATAAGTGGATTTGTCATGCTTGTTTGATGACCAACCATTACACCTCTTGAGCGAGACAAACGATCCAAATCGTTCTTTAGGAATGCGTCAACTGAATGGTCGATACACTCAGGTATTTAACCGGACTCACCGACAAGTCGGCCATGTTTTCCAGGGGCGTTATAAATGCAGGTACTGTTGGAGGAAAAAAAAGGACCTCAAGGAGATTCTCAAGAAGCAGAGATACCCAGGGCGCCAGAGTCTTGAGAAGATATTCAGGCGGGTTGCTGATAAAAAAGAGAGCATTGCAACGATAGAGAATGCAGTACAATTGAACATTATCCTTGCAAAGAAAAAGATCCTTTTTCTAATGGAGAAGTATATACCATGACAAGGGGCCTTTTAATGAGTGCCCCCGTATCATCTTTGAGAAATTTCTCAGTATCGATTTTAAATTAAACAGTTACAGGAGTAAGAGGGGCTTTCCCTTGGAGTACATTAGCAATATTGGTACATGCTAATAATGACATCTCTTCTCTTGCCTTGAGAGTCGCTGAACCTATGTGTGGAGTAATAACAACATTCTCGAAGTTATAAAGTTCATGGGTTGAAGGAAGTGGTTCTGGAGAAGTTACATCCAGCCCTGCCCCAAAGAGTTTTTGGGATTTAATGGCATTGATCAAGGCCTCCTGATCGACAATTTCCCCTCGTGCCGTATTTATAATAATTGCCCCCTCTTTTACATGGGAAAATAATGATTCATTAAAAAGTTTTGCTGTAGCAGAATTAAGAGGGCAGTGAATAGAAATAACATCACTTTGGGAGACCAGCTCTTGGAGTTGAGATTGTGTTGCATCATAACGTTGTTCAAAAGCAGGTTTTCTGGAACGTGAATAATACAGGATATCGCTCTTAAAGGCTCCTCTGCACATTCTTGCAAATTCACAACCAATACGGCCAGCACCTATAATTCCAACTGTGCTGTTGTGAAGAGATTTACCCAGAAAACCAAGCGGTTCCCATCCTGTCCATTTGCCAATATTTGCATTTTTATGAGCAGGTATAACTTTTCTCGCCACACAGAGCAAAAGAGAGAAAGCCAGCTCTGCAGTGGCCTCTGTCAGCACATCTGGTGTATTTGTGACGGTTATCCCGTGTGCCTTTGCATGGGCGATGTCAATATTGTTATAGCCAACAGCAAACTGTGAAATAATTTTCAAGTGATTGCATTGTTCAAGAAAATCGGCGTCAACATCATCAGTTAACATCGTCAACAACGCTTGGCAGTTCTTAGCTTCTTTAATTAACTGTTGCTTGGAAAGGTCGGAAACCTTGTTAATTGTAACATGATGTCCCGTTTCCTCTAAAAGCCTTATTCCTGATTGTGGTATCTCTTTTGTACAAAATATCTTTGCCATTGTTGATCACTTATTCCTGTAAGACACGGTCTCTTTGTATCATATAATATATGATATTAGCCAGTTATCCTCACAACCAGTCTTCTAGAGAAGAAAGAAGCCCTGTTGTGAGATCCATTATTACATGACTCGTCTCTTTTGGCTACTCTCTTGGTGACATAACATTACAAGTATCTTGGGTCACCCATTAAAAGATCCCTTGTCAAGGTATTGAAAAGTGGCGGAGATAAACAGAAAAAAACAAAACTCCTGGCCGTTTGTCATGCTGTCCAGACGTGCCCACTGAATTATTGAGGAGTCATTCCGTACAAAAGATAGCGTTGCCGATTTACATAGGAACATAGGCATAGCCTCTGTTTTGATAGGCGGCCATTGAGAGGTAACTATTTTTTACCACGGTGAGCTCAGGAAGAAAATCGTCTCGTTCGATGTCGAATAATTCGGCACTTAGGCCGCATTGTTCCATGTGTATTCCGAGTGTAACAAGAGTTTGTATTTTTAGTTTAATCTTTGTTTTTATGGGAAGATCCTCTTCGTCGAGATATTCATCGTCTTTGGTGACGAAAAGACTGGCCTGGCTGCGAAAGCCGACAATGAAGAGTGGCTTGAGACCTTGTTGACGTGCTTGTTCATAGGTGTCTTTAATCCAGACGAGTCGTTTTTCCAGCTTGGCAGCCGAATCTGCCTTTATATCGAAATAGACCTTCAGCTCAGATAGGGTGCCAAGTGCTGGCATGGTATTTTGGTCTTGTGATGAGGCTGTCTGTGGAAGAAGAAAAAGACTAAGAAACAGAGTAATCAGAAGTGAAGTGTAATGAAGCATAATGTGCCTCCTTTTGTATTATATCCGCTTTGCTGCAGTGAAAGGAAAACCGTACGCCATGTCAAAATGTATTTTGTGCAATAAAGATCTTCTTGTTTTTGCTTGCTCTGGAGTGATGTAAGAGAAATGATAAGCATTGGTTTGTGTAATGCAATTTTACTCCTGACATCTTTGTTGGGTTGGCGAAGAGACGCAGGTAGTTGGTAATCATTATTGACTGGTGTTCAATTGTCCTTATGGTAGTAAGAATACTTTCAATGTAAGGAGTAGAAAAATGACACATTCCAAAGGTTCAAAAATTCTACTGTTCAGCACCATTGCCGCATACTGCCTCATAGGCGTTGAGATCATTATTATGATCTCCCCTTTTGCGCTCTATTTCTATTCTGTCTATGCGCCGGTTCTCCAGTATTTGTCATCTTCTTCATATCTGAGTTGGACCACTGAGTTTTTTCTTCCCCATATGGTTTTTACCCATGACCCTGTCATCATCGGGATTTCCTACTTCCAGGTCTTCCTCGTTATCGGCCTGTTGCTCTTTTTTTCTGCCGCCATTCCGCTCTATTATGGGCGTTTTACCAATAAGGGTATTGTAGCGTTCAGTTTTTATGCAAAAACACGGCATCCACAGTATCTCTTCCTGGCGATTTCCGGCTTTGGCCTCCTCCTCTACTGGCCACGTTTTCTCATCCTGATCATGTATGTGAACATGCTCTTTGTCTATTATCTTCTTGCGCGCAATGAAGAGTGGCGGATGAAGCAAGAGGCGCCTGGGGAGTATGAAAAGTACATGCAGACCACTCCCATGTTTCTCCCTGGAGAACCAGGAGGAAAGATATACAAGCTGCTCTTCTCCTGGATACAACCGAAGTGGCTGGGGTTGTTGGTAACCTATTGTCTGGTCCTGGTACTCTCTGTTTCCCTTGCCATGGCAATGAGAAGTTATACGGTGAGCAGGCTTCAGACAGTGTCGTTGGACAGGACCACCTTATTGCCCATCTTTCCTCGTCCAGTTGATGAGGTGAGGGAGTTGTATCAGGCGGTTGTTGCTTCTGAAGAGTTTCAAAAGGCTGTGGTAGAAGGGGAACGTGCAAATATGGCCTATATCTTTCCAGGGGATTTTTTTCTTACCGCCCTTGTCACAGACAGGGATAGACGATTCTCAGATGATATTGTTGAACGGTTTCCAGAGGTCCTGGAGTGGCACAAACATAAATTTAACGGAGGCCTTGGCAAATTTTTCCGGATTTTTCACAACTATACGAAAACCCTGGGAAGTATGGAGACAGATAGTGAGGTAGATCGATTGGTCTTTGTCCGGGTGGAAGACCTACAGGGTAGGTTGTTGCGGCCTGATGAACTTTTTGCCATTGGCGCCAAGAGACGTCCTGTTTTGATTGTGGATGTGGATAGTTTTGATCATACAGTACTTTCAGTAATCTATGCCTCTGGTAAGCATAAATGGGGTACAATGACCATGCCCTCATTTTAGCTGACAAGAAATCACTTTGCCAAGCAAGCGGTCAGGAAAAGTAAATCAACACTTCGCTGTCCCTGTTGTAACGGAAGACACGTCAACAGGCGCGGCAGCTTGCTGCGATGGTTCCAGACTCTGCCAATTGGCAGAAAAACGTTTTATGTCACACTCCATGTTCCAAGACTTGAATGCCATGACTGCGGCATTGTTCAGCAGATTAAAATCGGCTTTGCCAATCCACGCCGGACATATATCAAATCGTTTGAACGATACGCCCTGGAGTTATCACACCATATGACTACCAAAGACACTGCCAGTCACCTTGGTGTCAGCTGGGATGTAGTGAAGGATATTCAAAAACGATATCTCTCAAAACGCTACGCCAAGCTCAGACTGACAGATCTGGAACTCATTGCCATTGACGAAATTTCCATCGGTAAAGGGCACCGTTACCTTACCGTAGTGCTTGATTTTCTTACAGGTACTTGTTTTTTCGGTGACTATAGTATAGTCACATCTATTTTTCTCTTGGAAAATCCGAAAAATGATTTTTTACACACGAAACATTGAAGGCGGTTGAATATTTTTTCAGCCGCCTTTGCTTTTATGGAATTCCTGATTTAATAGAGCCACTTGAAGTTAAAAATAAAACGAGGACAGACTACAATATTCGTGAAACTTCTTAAGTTTCAATTAAAAACATGGCCTGTCCCCTGTTATTACGATAAAATTCAAATGCAGCTCGCAAAACAGAACCATCCACCTTCACAGGGAGGGCAAAAATGGACGTACTTCCAGCTACCTATGCCGGTCGAATTCTCACTGGCGATTACAGCCGCACTTTGCAGGAACGAACATTTTCTATTATCAAAGCATCACAACAGTTTGACAATTACAGTTTTCCCCTGATGCCCTATATCACAGCTTGGAACCAGGAGGACAACACCATCTGGTATGAATTTGTGGGACAACAGCTTATGGATCTACTGGACACAACTCCCGATAACATGTCCAGAGCTTTCAGGAACGCCATTCAGGATCAACGCATATTCCACTATACCGATGTTTCACAATCCGAAGTGGAAGAAGAGGTCATCACGCGCAACCAGATCTCTGACAAACGTCATAATCTTAGGCAAAATGTTCAGAAAAACAAAAAAGTTGAGGCAGTATATCAGATAGCCTTACCCTCGGGGAATACCATATGGCTTAAGGATCGTGGTAAAGTCGAACTCTTCCCTGGTGACAACATCACACTGACCCTGGGATGCCTCACCGATGTCTCCAAGGAAATGGAGCAAAAGTTATTTCTTGAGCAGATTGGGTATTTTGACGATCTCACAGGCCTTCCCAAAAGAAATATTTTGGATAAACTCTTTGAAATTCGCACAGGCGAAAGACAGAGGGGCTATATTAAAGAATTCTCTGTACTCATGATCGATATCGATCATTTCAAATCAATAAATGACACCTATGGCCACCAGGCAGGAGATTTCATTCTCAAAGAAATGGCGACCCTCATAAGCTCTTTAAAGCGAAAAGAAGAAACTATCGGCCGCTATGGCGGAGAAGAATTTTACGGAATATGTCGAGGACCCCTGCAGAGCGGTGTGGAATTAGCGGAACGAATACGTCGCAATATTGAACGTCATGTATTTACTCACAACAATAAAGATATCAACATCACCATATCTGCTGGAGTTGCGTCCACCGAGGAAATGGAACAGGGTTCAATGGATACGCTCCTTGCCCTTGCCGATAAACGCTTATATCAGGCAAAACACCAGGGAAGAAACAAAGTAATAGGAAAAGAATAATAGCAGCTTCAAATCTGTTTAAGTGTAGTAGTTCAAACTTAATCTGACAGATGCCAGTTTTGATCAGGTGTCTGTCAGGTCAAATTCAGTTCAGGTTTTTATCCTTCCATATGTTCTTTCCATCTTCAAATGTTTCCTGTGGTGTGCGGCCACAGCACATTTTCCCTTGATGGGTTCTTTCCTCGTTGTAGTACAGCAACCGTTTGTATCCCCAGTTGTATTGACTTTACTCACCAGCTGTTCAGGGTGCGTGGTTTATGCCAAATGTACAAGAGCTGGACCTGCATCGGTACCAGGATCCTGTCGCCACTGGGTAGAATGTAATCATTTAGCACATCCACAATGCGGCCCAGCACCTCACCGTCTGTAATCATAGACCTGCAGACAGATTCCTCCTGGCCGTAAAAATCTGTGGTCCCATAAAAATCCATCTCTGCTACAGAATAGGACCACAGCTCCTGCAACTCCTCTTTCTGCTCGGCATTATCCAGCTGCCAGCGTGGAGAGATATCGGTACCAACCAGGTTGGAAACAAATGAGTCTATGCCACCACGGGCAAGGGGATTGTTACGATAAGCGTCACGAGAGCGACCGCGCAGGGTGGTAATGGAGTTGTAGAGGGTGTTGGTGGGACCGCCAAGATTAAGGCCCCAGTCACCGAGGCGACCGGTGTGGTCGAGGATGATACCTGGGGCAGTCATCACAGCCCCTTACCGGACGTGATCCGGAATGAAGTAGCATGATCGCCTGGGTAGTCGAGGGTAGAGAGGATGGACTCCAGCTCACCAATACGCCGGCTCAGATAGGGGGTGTTGATGCGATGGTACTCTGCAGAGTCACCGTCAACAACGACACGAACAGCAAGCGTGCCGGAGAGGAGTTTTGTGCGGGCAGTACGCAGTGCGGCCAGCTCGTCACGGAATGCCTGTATTTCAGTATCGGTGTATGCCATCTGCTCTCAATAACGAAAGAAAATCTCTCAGAAAAAAGACTGGTTCCTTTTAAATATGATGAGAGTATACAGGCAAGTTTTTCAGGTTTTCTCCTATGAACGTCTATGAACGAGTAAAAGCTATTGACATGTTTTTTGATTGACCTGGAAAACTGGTGGAGAGACTTGGAGGCAGAACAAAAAAAAAGCCAACCGGAATCGGCTGACCATGACAACTCACTACTTATGAAATATTTCCTTATTGTAGTGGTTCATACTTGATCTGACAGCCACAAAAACGGGGCACGATCAAATCTGACATTCACAGTAGACAGCTCAAGTTGAGGGAAGATCAGGGCAGAAAAATCTTAGGTCTGGCAAGCTTAAAAAGTTTGTATCCATTTTCTTTAACCGTGTCCACATGTTTTGTAAAGGATCTACTCGGAAAAACTCTAGCCAGTGCCCCACTGGCTAGAGTTTGGTGAGGCCGCCGAATGGCGCAAAGTTGCACTCGATACTAGGGCTATGTATGGTAAAGCTATGTCAAATCTATAGAAGTGAAAAACAGAGCGTCATAACCACTGTAGGTGCAAAAGCATAGGCCAAAAGAAGAACTGGAGAAACACCGTTATTGAAGTAGTTTTTCAATAACGCCTGTCCGGCAGGATTAGGGGCATTGGCAATCACCGTAAGGCCACCACCGCTAACAGCACCTGCTACCACCGCATATTTAAGGCCATCTGTGAAACCCGGTACCAAGGTACTCAGGTAAGTAATAGCTGCATTATCGTTAAAGGCAGTAAGTACCGTGGCACTGAACATAAGAGGCAGCTCACCCAGACTGCCTAATACTGGAGCAATCCACCATCCCTGCAGCCCTCCATGAATTACCAGGCCTCCCAGAAAAAAGCCGACCAGCATCGGCGGTTTCAAATTGACGTTGTTTTGAAAGGGCCAGGTGACATGTGAAAAGCCGATAAAAAAGAGCATACCAGAGACAAAAACGGCTGGGTAATGGGCATTGACAATGGTCCAGATCATAAAGGCCACATGGACGGCCATAATCCAGCCCGGCACATCACCACCGCGAATATCCCAGTTGGGGTCTGTCAATTTGGGCCGCTTGTCCCGCGGCAGCAGGCCCGGCACCGACACGCTCATCTTCTGGATCTTCAGGTCTTCCAGCTCCTGCTCAAGGGTCTCGTCCAGAAGCTCCAGGTCGGCATCTTCCCAAGAACCTAGAGTAAGAGCCGATGTCTTGGCCACATCTTTTATACGGTCGAACTCGCGGTGCAGCTCTTCGGCTATACGCTCCTCAGCGTGGTGAATGCCCCTGTCCATAAATTCCCGGGATATATACTCTTCTTTGATCTCGTCTTTGAGAAGGTTTACCTTGAATTTCTTTTCCAGGGCGGAAATATCTTTTTTAAACACAAGAAAAACCAAGGCATTTGAGATGATAATGCCGATGACAGCCTTCCAACCAAAGGTGGTAAACATGAAGGGGAGGTCCCAGTTCCAGGGTGCTGCAACCATGAGGACCGGTGGTGCGGCAAAGTGAGTAAGAGTTCCGCCAACTGAAATATTAACAAAAAGCAGTGCAATGGTGGCGTATTTAAATTTATGGCTCGGCTGCAATTCGTAAAATTTCCGAGCTAACAGCATAGCTGAAATGGTCATCGCAGCCGGTTCCGTGATAAAAGAGCCAAGAATCGGCCCCAGAGTCATGATCGTCAGCCACCATGCTGCTAATGTGCCTTTAAAAACAGCGGCTATGCGACTCATTACATTTTCAGAAAGTTTCAGAATGGGGCGGGAGGAAGCCAGTGCCATGATAACCACAACAAACATCGGCTCAGTAAAGTTAACCCCGCTGACATAATTGACAAAGGTATGCCAGTCATAGAACAAAACGACAGCAGCACAGAGCGCCACAACCCAGAGACCAAAAATAACCTCAACCTCGCCGAGAAAGTGAAATATCTCGGAAAGGAGATGGGTGGAGTTTTCCGATTCCCGACCTGCTTCTATCTCTTTCTGGTGTTCAGCTTTCCACTTATGGGCATAATAGAGAAATTTACTGCTTAAAAATGTATGGAGGATGGCAGCCAGAAAAATGAGGCTGGCCACAAGATTGAACGGGGTTTGACTGATGCGGTGTTTAAGAATTGCTCCTACACTTTCAATATCGGCGTCATGATAACTTGCAAAACTTGGCGGAAAACTAACTGCGACCTGATGTGGGTCATGACCGCCCCCGCCTGCATAAGCATAAGCTGCAAGAAGTAAAAAAATGACTAAAAGGGTGATTTTCTTAAGCACCTATATATCCCCTTTCCTTTTTCAGCATTTTTGAGCTTGAGACCAGGTAATAAATCCAAACTTGACTAAAGAATTATCTCCTATGTTTTGCGAAGAAGCCTATCCTACACATGTGTTATTTACAAGAATAATAAAGCACAGATCATATTGTTCAGGGTAATCAAAGATGTGCACCGGCCAGCTCAAGCAAGAGAGGAGATGACAAGTTTAAGACTATCCCTGAATCTCTTCAAATCTGCCCTGTGCCGGTTTAGGGGAGTAACTATGATGTAAATAGGTAGCCCCATCATCTTTTCCAGCACATGGTTATAGTATCAATATACCTGAATTCAAGGCACAACTTAACCGAGGAGGAACAGATGGAAAAGCGAAAAAAGTTAGATAAAGATG
>JAQYVF010000024.1 GCA_030145625.1 Desulfocapsa sp.
CGATACGTATCCTTAATATAGAGCCTCAGACCGTAACGCTTATTGAAGAAGTGGTTTTGCCTGCGCCTGAAGAAGTAGAAGTAGTCCCGCCTGCTCCCGAAGAGGTGTCTGTCTCTGCCGAACAGGCAGCAAAAGAGGAAGATGGTGTGGTGAAAGAGGAATCAGAAAAGAAAGAGAAATGACTATCCGGTTTTGCACTGGATTGAATTTATACCGGGACGGGCTTTTTTACGGCTTTTGTCCCGTTTTTATTGAGAGAAGATGACGTATGAGAAAATTATTCGGAACAGATGGTATTCGGGGAGTGGCCAATATTTATCCCATGACCAGCGAGATTGCCATGCAGGTGGGACGGGCCATTGCCTTTATTGTCAAAAACAGGAGTGGGCGCCACCGCATTGTTATCGGTAAGGATACCAGGCTGTCAGGCTATATGATTGAGAATGCTCTGGCAGCAGGGATCTGCTCCATGGGCGTGGATGTCCTTCTGGTGGGCCCGATGCCGACTCCGGGAATTGCCTTTATTACCACCTCCATGCGCGCTGACGCCGGAGTGGTAATCTCTGCTTCCCACAATCCCTTTCAGGATAACGGCATTAAAATTTTCTCGCACGACGGTTTCAAACTTCCCGATAAGCTGGAAGCAGACATCGAAGACCTGATTTTTTCTCAGAAAATGGCAGCACTCAGGCCAGTTGCCGAGGAAATCGGGCGGGCAAAACGTATAGATGATGCCAGGGGAAGATATATTGTCTTTCTCAAACATATATTTCCCAAAAAATATAGCCTTGAGGATTTTCATATTGTCCTTGATTGTGCCAATGGTGCTACCTATGGTGTTGCTCCTCATGTGTTTGAAGAGCTCGGGGCCAAGGTGACAACGCTCGGGGTGGAGCCTGACGGCAAGAACATCAACCATAAGTGCGGAGCCCTGCACCCGGAACTGATGGCCGCAAAGGTCAAGGAGAGTGGTGCCGATATCGGTCTGGCCTTGGATGGTGATGGTGATCGGCTTATCGTCTGTGATGAAAAAGGACGGGTCGTTGACGGTGATCATGTCATGGCAATCTGTGCTCGGGATCTTCTGAAAAAGAGAAAACTGAAGAAGAAGACGCTGGTCAGTACGGTGATGTCAAATATGGGACTGGAAGTAGCCATGGCCAAAATGGGCGGGAAAATGGTTCGCACCCAGGTGGGCGACCGGTACGTGGTTGAGGAGATGCGCAGGAAAGGCTACTCATTTGGTGGTGAACAATCCGGTCACCTTGTCTTCCTTGATCATATCACCACCGGTGATGGAAATCTTGCCGCTCTCCGCCTCCTGGCAACCATGAAAAAAGAACAGAAACCGATGTCAGAGCTGGCAAAAATCATGGAATCGTATCCCCAGGTCTTAAAAAATGTACGCACCACCAGCAGAATCGACCTTGACCATGTCCCTGATTTTCAAAAAACCATCCGGAAAATGGAAAAGAAATTAGGGAAAACAGGTAGGATTCTGGTAAGACCATCAGGGACCGAACCGGTAATTCGAGTGATGGTGGAAGGTGAAAATGAAAAGCTTATTAACCGAATGGCAGATGAGTTGGCAGGATTGATTGGCAAGACTGGTTCTGTCTGAGGGTGATGAAAAATAATTTATGGTTGATTCTGAAAAGGGAAAAGCCTGTCGTGTTTGATTTGCTGAACTGCAGTGCTAAGCTGATTATAATATCCAGGGAGATATGTCTTTGACCCAAGAAAAAAAATATAAAGTCACCGTACTCCTGCCTGCCTTTAATGAAGAGAAGGCAATTGTTACTACTGTACGTAGAATAAAGGAGCTTCATCCAGATTTTGAAGTCCTGGTTGTTGACGATGGTTCAACGGATAACACCATGCAGGCTGCAATGGATGCAGGAGCCAACGTGTGGCCGCATCCTTATAATATCGGTAATGGTGCAGCCATTAAAACCGGCCTGCGCTGCGCCAAGGGCGATTGGGTCTTGATGATGGATGCCGACGGCCAGCATAAACCGGAGGATATTGCCGGATTATTGGAGCATAAAGATAAGTTTGATATGGTTGTCGGAGCCAGGAGCCGGGGATCAAAAACATCTCTTCATAGAGATATTGCCAATAAACTGTATAACTGGTTTGCCTCCTATGTGACCAAATTTGATATCAAAGACCTGACATCCGGGTTTCGTCTGGTCAAAACAGAGGTGGCACGTCAATTTATCTACCTTTTGCCCAACACCTTTTCCTACCCGTCAACACTCACCATGGCTTATCTGCGCAGCGGTCGCAGTGTGAAATATATCCCGATTCAGACACTTGCCCGTAAGGGGAAAAGTAAGATAAAACTTCTGAGTGACGGAACCCGGTTTTTTTTGATCATTTCAAAGGTTGCCACCCTGTTTTCCCCGTTCAGGGTTTTTATGCCAATCAGTGTCGCCCTTTTTGTTACAGGAGTGTTTTATTACCTCTATACATTTATAACCGCTGGTCGTTTTACAAATATGTCAGCCCTGCTGTTCACCAGTTCCCTGATGATCTTTATGATGGGGCTGATTTCCGAGCAGATTTCCCAGATGCGGTATGATCGGGTTAAGTGAGGTTCTAACTGTCTAAGCAGATAGACTGACGGTAGAAAGTTTTTAAAATATATCAAGAATGTGGCATTAGTTCTGTTGCTTTCCATAAATGATGTTGTCTTGAATTGGATTTCAGGTTCATCGGCAATGATTTAAAAACTGTTTGTCTGATTTTCGAAAAGTTATAGTAGAGACATACATTGATCCATATTGTTATAGGTACTAAAGCTCAACTTATCAAAATGGCACCAATTATGGTACGCCTTCAGGATAGGGGGATTCCGTATAATTTTATACATACCGGGCAACATCGAGCGACAATGGATGAAATGATGCTGGATTTCAGAATAAAAGGTCCAGATAAAGTGTTATATGATGGGCCGGATGTTGTCTCTATCTCTAAGATGTTTCTATGGATAATTCGTATATTGTGGAAGTCGGTTACACGGAAACGTGATATCTTTGGTGAGAAGGCAGAGGGGATTGTGCTTGTTCATGGGGACACATTTTCTACCCTACTGGGAGCTGTAATGGGCCGATTCGCAGGGTTACGGGTAGGGCATGTCGAGTCCGGTCTGCGCTCATTTAATTTCTTTCATCCTTTTCCTGAAGAATTAACTCGGATTTTAACTTTTCGCTTAAGTCATACTCTGTATTGTCCTGGACAATGGGCAATTAATAACCTTGGATCACTAAAAAGAGAAAAGGTGAATATGTATGCTAATACTATGATGGATACTTTGGCTCTGACCTTACAAAAAACATGTAGGCAGGATCATGTCCCAGATTATCCTTTTGCTTTGGTTAGTCTGCATCGTTATGAAAACATTTTCAAAAAAGAGAAACTTGAAAAGATAATCGAGCAGGTTGAGCGTATTGCTTTGAAGCAATCACTCCTTTTTATTCTGCATCCGCCGACAGAAAAACAGTTGCATCGCTTTAATTTTTTTGAAAGAATTACTGGAAATTCTAACATTGAATGTAGGGATCGATATCATCACTCAGATTTTTTACCGTTGTTAGAACACGCAGAATTTATTGTAACTGATGGTGGTAGTTTGCAGGAAGAGTCCGCATACTTAGGGGTTCCTTGCCTTTTGCTGAGAAAAGCAACAGAACGTCAGGAGGGATTAGGTGAAAACGTTATCCTTTCTTGTTATGATATCGAAATCGTAGATGATTTTATACGAAATTATAATCAGTATCGTCGAGAGCCTTTTTGTGCGGGATCCAGTCCTTCTGATGTGGTGATTGATTCAGCTCTCCGCTATGCTTGAATGAATATTGGTAAAAAGATGAAAAAGAAATCAGAACATCAAAAAATCGTGATCACTTTTGGTACGTTTGATCTTTTTCATTTAGGACATTTGAGGATTCTTGAAAGAGCAGCAGCACTTGGCGATTTTTTGATAGTGGGAGTTTCCAGTGATGAACTGAACTATAACAAAAAAAAGGTGTATCCGACATATTCTCAGCAAGATAGAAAAGAAATTGTTGAAGCAATAAGATATGTTGGCCATGTTTTTTTTGAGGAAAGTTTAGAAAGAAAAAGAGAATACTTACTCAAGTATAATGGATCAATTTTAGTTATGGGAGATGACTGGGAGGGAAAATTTGATGAATTTTCTGATATTGTTGAAGTCGTTTATTTGCCGAGGACTGAATTGATCTCCACAACAGAGGCCAAAAACAGGATTTTGGATCAAGCGGGTAGGGTGTATGACCCGGTTTTTAAGCCTACTCTTTAAGTGGAGATATCAGTCAGTGAGTAATTTCTGCAGTTGGCTGATATATCTGTCAGTGGATTTCCCATCTAGCGTGTCATCATAAACAAGTGTTTTGACTTTCTGATAGTCATTGTCATATTTCTGTAAATATCTGTCTTCTGCTAAACAGGCTTCAGATAATGATTCAAGGAGTTCTTGCAGGTTTTTTACCAGATCTCCAACACGATAATCTGGTGGAAGAGAGAAACCGTTCTTGAATGGTGGTGGAACATCAAGAAAAATTATCGGCTTGTTGAGCACCATCATATCAAATGCAATAGAAGACCAGTCTGTTATCAAACAATCTGTAACAGCTATAATTTCTTCACTATTTGGATGCTTTTGGAGGGGTAAGTGGAGAATATTCTGATTGTCAAAGCTTCCCCCTTGTTTGGAATTGAGATGATAGCGGATGATGATATATGCGTTATTTTCTGCCGCAAAGGCTTCCAGGCTGTTGAGAAAGTGTTCCTGGGTGAGGTTGAAGGGGATTTCGTCCCTGTTTTTTGTGTCCTGCTTCCAGGTAGGGGCAAAGAGAATTACTTTTTTTTCCTTAGGAATGTTGAGTTTTTTTCGTGTCTGTAGCTTGTTCACATGGTAGCCAAGTATCAGGTCTGTGCGTCCATATCCTGTCACATCTACACGATCTTTCTGAAAACCGAATTTGTCAATATAGAGGTTTTTTAAACGATCTGAGGATACCCATATTTCATTATATTGGTGTTGGGTAGTGAAGTCAGCAGGGATAAATCCTTTAAAAGGAATACCGTGCCAGACATCTACAAAAAAAATATCCGTTAGTGTGAAGAGCAGTTTTAGGGTATGAAGGCCATGGTCAGATATAATGCAATCTGCTAGGATAACTCTTTTCAAATCAAAGGGATTTAATGCGAAGAGGATACTGGGTTTATCCTTTATCTCTCCATAATATTGAGGATCCATGGTCAGGAAAAAAATCCGAATATCATGAGTGCTCTCTTTGTGTTTTAGTGAGTACTCATAGATTGCATTCAGGTTGCCATGGAGTTTGTGTCCATAGAGTATAACGGTTCTTTTCTTCGTTGTTCTTCGTAAAAGGCGAAGGGGCAGAAAGAGAACGAGTAGTATCCCCAACCAGGTAAGCGATAGCCAATGAAGCGGATTCTTTTTATTTATTTTCACGAGTAAGGACTTGTTTTATTACGAAATATCTGGTGATCGGCATGCTGCTACTTGTTGAGTGAGAGAACCATCCAGATTTTCGCGATATTTTTTGACGGGCTCACTGGAAGAGGCTGGTTAGTTTCCACTGTCCAATAGTTGTTGAAGTAACTTAACCTCATGATATGATCTTTCACAGTTGTTCTTGTCGATATTAGGGATAATTGTTTTTCTGTAGCTTGAGAACTCTGTCTTCATTGTGAAGTTGTTGTTAATATATTTTTTAATTAATTCTATTAAATCTTCTTCTTCGAAAGCAATATCTCCAATAGTTTCGCGATGTAGGTCAATGTAACTATCTCTATCTTTTGTATACTCTTCAATGTCGAATCTGTAAAATACAACTGGTTTCCCCAAATAAAAAAAGTCCCAAGAGACACTTGAGTAATCTGTTATCATAAGATTACTTTCTGAAATTAAATTTTGGGGTGTTTCTTCTCCATGTTTGATAAATTTGATAGTATTGTTATTGTTGAGTTTAATGCTGGCCATGTAAGGTTGCATTTCTTTGTGAAAATAAACTTTAAGTATGATTTTATTCTTTGTGAGGAGATCTGACAGGGACCGATTTTTTAGTAAACTACTCACTCTATGGAAAAATAATGAGTTTGTAAATTTACCTTTTAAATAGTTGCGGTGGGTAGGGATAAAAATAATTTGTTGTGTGGAGGGGCTTGGGGCGTTGGAAAGGTGGTCATATCTTGGGTATCCGAGAACCTTTATCTTGTCTCTGTCAACCTTTGCTTGATTGACCAGCAGGTCCTTTTCTAAGTTACTGCCAACGACACAGAATTCCATAATATTACGATGCTTGTGAGAAAACTTGTTGATTTTTTTAAAACCCAATACGCCATGGTGGAGATAGACAAGTTTCTTTTTTTTGCCGAATAGTTCAAAAAATCTTCTATACATAACATCCCTATACGTATGGGTGTAAAGACATATTGAAGAATTAATAAACATATGTGCATGCCTGACAGAACCGTAGGGTATGACATTTGGATCACGATCCATCTCTTGTTTGAAGTATGGAGATATTTTTTTTACAATAAAATAAACTTCTTGTTCAGGGTAATGCTTTCTGCAATATTTATAAAACCAATATCCATTTTCTTTTAGGCATTCACCTCTGTTTTCTCCAATTACCCAAATATTCAATTTACTAGTATGTGGGGATAACGCATGATAAGTATTCCCCAAAAAAAGACAAGTTAGAGTGGTGATTCTTCCATAAATAGCTGTGAACAACCGTGTAGCAAGGAGACGTTTTTTAGTGGAATTCATAGAGAACCAGCTCAAGCAAGTCAGAATAATAGATGATCATATTATCTTGGCTATTTGAAAAAATAATGAAAAATCGAATTTCCTAATTTTTGTATTGTTTTAGGGAACAATAGGTTTTTGTGGTCGATTAACCAATATCGACATTTAGTGAAGGAATAAAAAGGGCGTGGCAAGTATTCTTCTTGTATTTTTATTCTTTCATTTCTCATTATTGATTTAGTCCTACCGGTCTGGCTGACTCCGTCATTATAGAAGTATGAGATAGTTACGTCAAAGTGTCTTCTGGAGCAGTTGTGCATCAGGATAGCGCGGGCAAAGAAATCATAATCGGCGGCAACGCTATATTTTGTGTCAAATCCTCCTAGTTTAGTAAAGAGTGTAGTTTTACAAAAAGCGGATTGGTGATTGATGCCGTTGTTTGTGAAATATAAGCGAGTAATATTTTTTGGATGATGCCTGATATATGAATCCCCTGACGGAGAGAGGTAAGAAACATTGCCATATATAATATCTTCTGATATGTCGTCATTGTTGAACAGGGCGGAGAGAACATTAGTGTTGAAAAAACTATCTCCGCCATTCATGAAGATTATGTAGTCGCCTTTGGCTAGAGCAATGCCTTTGTTCATTGCATGGTAAATGCCATTGTCGTTCTCTGAAACGAGGTGAGTTATATCTTGTTTATATTCATTGATTATATTGAGAGTATCATCTGTTGAACCGCCATCAATCACGATCAATTCAGTATAAGGATAAGTTTGGCTGATAATGCTGGAGAGAGTCTGAGCTATTCTTTCTTGTTCATTCAAACATATTGTAATTATGCTGATTAAAATACGCTTGTTGTTGGAGGAGGAGGGCATATGTATGTTAGTGGTGTGACAAGAAAGTTGAAAGTGAAATTCGATCGAATAGTTCAAGTTGCCCACCATCAGTGCAATTAAATATCTTTCTATCGTAAGCATTATACATATTGTTTGCACGTGTGTAGGAAACTTCACTTTCAAAAAGGTCAGGGAGTTGCCATTTAACGCCTGAAAAATACCTTGGGTCAAAGTGTGATTCGTCTACTGCGCTTCCATCAACAGTTTTATTTGCAGGTCCTTTTGTGGCAAATGTATGGTCGGCACCAACGAGAGCTACATATCTGAAACCCATGTGAAAAGCAAGTTGCAGGGCCACATATGTTACTGTATAACCCTGGTTAACGCTGATTGTACAATCTTTGGCGAAACCATCCGCCGGGCCACCTTTATGCAGAAAGGTAAGATTCTTCCGTGAATGAATCCAGCCATATCTGATACCGACAGAATCCAGGAAAAGGGGAATGTCTGTTGTATTAAAAAAGTCACTGTTTTGTTCAATTACAAATCGATTTACGGCAACTATACAGCTAGGACGAAAACTGGAACGGTCAAATAAAAGATTTATTTTGTTCAGTCCAAATGTGAAAATATCTGACCCAACAATGTCTAAATTCACGTTATTAAGAGAAGGACCATTACACAGGATTATTGCTTTCTCCCCTAAATATTTATTTTTTAAACTTTTTAATTTTTTCCGAGAGTGCCAGGAGTTATAATTTGCATCCCATCGCAAACGGCGTAAAATCATGCGCAAGCCATCGTAATAAGGATTTAGAGTGGGCTTCTTTGTCACAAGAGGGTCGTTATTGTCCATGATATCACCTTGTTTGGGCTACTCTTTCCTGTTGACTGGTTGGTATGGTGGGGGATTCCTTGTTGTTGTCTTATTGAAATAATCCCACCGGAATATAACTCGGATTCCATTTTCCCCAAGGCATTCCATTATTGACAGATGTGTAATAGAAACCCGCCAAGTTATTTTTTAGCAAGGTACAAGAACGATATTTTTCAAGTATTTCTTTTGCTGGGAGATTTGTTTCCTCTGGAATGGCGTTAAAGATTGTTTTTATATCTTGCTCAGAGAAACAGTATCCTTTTGAAGGATTGTGGAACCAGGTATCATTTTGTTCAGTGGCAGATGTCGTGATGGCAATCTGTGCGTCCGGTTTGCATATCCTTGTGATCTCTGTCAAAGCCTGTGGAAGCAACTCAATAGGAATGTGCTCAAGGGCAGAAAGTGAGACCACTGCATCGAAAGAGTCTGTTGCAATTTCTGGTGCATTACAAATATTCGCCTGTATCCAGTCTAAGCGTCCAACATCATTTTGGACTTGGTTGGTTTTGCGCCATCGGTCATGAATGTGTCGGTATTTTTCTGCAGAAAGGTATTGGAGAAGCTTGGTGCTGTTAACGGTATCCTTTAATTTTTTCAGGATGCGTTTTCTGCTTTTTTTATTAGAGAGATGATCAACATAGTCTGTTTTTTGATAACTCTCGGCCAGTTTGAATTCCATCTCGTATCTTTTTTGAAAACGTCGTGTTGAGTAGTCGAGGGATAAATCAACATTGGTTACATTGAAACCAAGTTCTGTGAGTAGGAATTGAGTTGGTCCGTAACCACCACCGGCATCGAGGATTCGGTAGTTTGTTGGCCAGTTTTTTACCTGGGAATAGATCCAGGCCAAATCTATATAATAATGCCACCCAATTTGCGTTCTGCCTGTTGACTTGAGGAAAGTCGTTATGAATTCAAACTGGGGGGTGTCAATGATCTCTTCAGGGTTTAGAAGCACATATTTCATCAGTTCTTTCTCTTGTCGCCTTGTATAGAGTTTTTATGTACTTCGATAGTAAATCAATCTGGATCATGCAGTCTTGATGCTATTCCACCATCGAGTCCTATGATAGCCCCATTGAGGAAAGAGGCGTTAGCTTCGGCAAGATAGAGTGCAGCTTGCGCTACTTCTTCTGGGGTGCCAATACAACCGCTTGGATGAAACTCGGCTAATTGTTCGAGTCCAAGTGGATTGTTTTCGAATCCTTGTTTGAGCATAGGGGTAACAATTGCTGCCGGACAAATTGCGTTGACTTGTATACGGTCTCCTAATTCCACTGCAAGTGATCGGGTCAACCCGATCAGAGCAGCTTTGCTGGTCGCATAGGCGGCAAAATTGGGTTTTGTGAGTAGGGCATGGATGCTGGCAATGTTTATTATCGACCCTTTAACCTTTTGCAGATCAGGCAATAGAGATTGGGATAGAAGGAAAGGGGCGATCAGGTTGGTGTCCATGGTGGTATGCCAGTCATCGCTTGTCAGTTGTTCAACCGGAGCCAATATCTGGGTGGCAGCGTTGTTTAATAATGCATCGAGACCGGAATTACCAAGTTCTGCTTGTACCTGTCTGATTTTTTCGTCGTGATAATCTGAGTCACGGCACAACTTTTTGAGTTCTATGGAAATATAGATGTAAGCCGTTGTTGCATTGGTGTTATCCTTGTCGGTGGCAATGACCTTCCATCCTGCCTTTTGGAAACTGCTGCACAGTACCTGACCAATACCTCCATTTGCCCCTGTAATGAGTGCAGTATGTTTGCTCACGCTGGTACTCCAAGAGAATCAAATAGTTTTTGAATTGCGATGTGGCTGGTACGCTCAACGGCATCGGCAGTGTTGGATGAATTATGGGAACCAAATAGACAGTGAGGATGCTCTCGTAGAGGTGAGTTCATGGGCAGAGGTTCAACTTCAAAAACATCTAAGGCTGCAGAGTACACCTTGCCTGTTTGTAGGGCATCGATGAGATCAGGCTCACAAATAATAGGGCCACGACCAACATTGACAATGCGTATATTAGGTTTTACGGAGTTCAACACATTGGCATTGATCATATGTTTGCTGGTGTCGGTCAGAGAACAGGTAATAACTATAAAGTCTGATTCTTGGATATGGTCTGGCCAAGTAGCCATGGTAACTGACAGTTCTGGTGTGGGCTGTGCAATTGGGTCGTAAGCGATAACATTCATCTCAGCAGCTAGGAGTCGTTTTGCTGTGGCTTTGCCGATATCTCCAAAACCAATAAGAGCTGCAGTTTTTCCGCTTAGGGACATGCCACGTGGTTTCGGCCAGTTCCCTTTCCTTACTTCCCTGTCAATTTCAAAGGTTTCACGCGCCAGAGCCGTAACATAACTCATTGCGATATCGGCGACTTCATTACCAAACATGTTGGGTGTGTTTGTGATAGGGATTTCAAGTTCTTTGCATGCGCTAAAGTCAACATTGTCAACCCCGATACCCCATTTAACTGCTGCTTTGAGTAGACCGTTTTTGCCAGCGCTAAAGACCTCACGGGTGGCAGGATCATCTCCAATTATCCATCCGTCATGGTGTGGGACAAGTTGGATGAGTTCTTCGACAGAGAGAGTTTGTATTACCTGCGGAGTGGTCAACTCAATATCGTGTTGATCAAAGAGGGGACGGAAACGGTCGATCATTCCCAACATCGGTGGACAGGTCACTAAAATTTTCATTTTGTTTTTCCTTGTTGTGCCAGCAGGTAACGGGCAGCAATGGAAGCAAAGTCCCAATCATCTTGGTTGTCAATGTCAATCGACTCAAAAGGTGGCTCGACAAACAACATCGGTTGTTTACCGATACGTGCATTTGTTTTGCTGAAACTGTCTCGAGTAAAGATATAGAGATTGGAATTCTCCTCAAACCATGGCTCCAAGTCTTGAGTGCGAATAAGGTTGTCTGGGTCATGATTTATGGCGCTGCCGTCAGCCCGGTAGAAACGTGTCTGTATTTTATTGACGGTAAAAAGTGAGTCAGCTTTACCCTCGGTCTGTGCACCAATGAATTTTTTTAGTGCATTACGAATGGTATTGGCACTTAACAGGGGGTTGGTTGTGTGGGTCATCAGGTAGATATCCGCATCAATGTTAGCCAGATCATTCGCCAGTATCAGGTTCATGGAAACGAGATCACCGCAGATCTCAGGTTCACGGTCACGAATTGTAATATGGTCGCTATCCGTCAGCTCATTGTGGGCCAGGATGTCCCTTGCATCGGTATTTATAATAATCTGGTCGATTTCCTCTACTTTCAGCAAGGTGTCCAGTATCCAGCGGAAGAGGGGCTTTCCATTGAATTCGCGGAAGTTTTTCCCTTTTACCCTTTCACTGTTTGCCTTCATTGGTAATAGTGCGACAATTTTTTTGCCATTCACTGCCATTAGAGCGTCTCCTGGTGCGTATTATTTGGGATAAAAATATTCTTCTCTGAGTTGTGATGACAGCTTTTGAATTTCATTGTTTCCACGATAGCTGCCCCAGTATTGCATCAATCGAAAAATCAGTATCTCACCGACTCGTCCCCACAATATTTTCTCTTTCAGCGCTGCACCGGTATCGATGAGGACGGCACTGCTATAGAATCGAAGAAAATCTGAAAACCGAATAAAGACTTCCGGCATTATCTCTCTAAGGGCAACAGCTTCTCTCTGATAACGCATTCGTACCTGATGCCATGATTCATTGTGGAGATGGTAAACGGGTGCTTCAGCTACATATGCCAGTTGATATTTTTTATTTATTAAACGGCTACCTAAATCCATATCCTCAAGGCCTGTCAAGCTCTCGTTAAAGGGGTGCTGTTCCCATATTTCTTTTTTTAGGGCTGCGTTGGCGTTGTTGCAAAAGAAGCCATCTTGAGGAATAGCACTGGATTTTGGATAATATTTCTTAAAAATTTGACGCTCGCTGAATCTGCTTGTCTCGTTACCAACCTGACGGCCATAACTATAGGCAATGTTTTTATCCTTTAGTGGTTTTACCAGTTGTTCGAGCCAAGTGTCATTTTTGGGGATACAATGGCCGCTGATAAAGACTAAATACTTGCCAGAAGCTGCATCGCAACCATAATTAATAGATCTTCCAAATGTAAATTCATTTTTATCTATATTGATGATTTGAGTTTTGAGTTTTCTTGCAATAGAGAGTGTTTCGTCCGTAGAGCCCGAGTCAACAATTATAATTTCATATGAAATATCAATTTGTTGCTCGGCAATCTTTTGCAATAGTTGTGACAGATGCCTTGCTTCGTTATAGGTTCTTATTATTATGCTTGCGTCCATTATGAAACGACTTAAAATCGTACTTTCGGTTCAAATGACAGGCTGAATTTGGGGGAAAGCCTTTCATAAAGAAGCTCAATTTCTTCTTTAAATACACCATTAAGCTCAAACATGTCCCAATGGGTGGGAACCACCATTTTCGCACCAATTTCTTCTGCAAATTGGAATGCTTCTCTTATTGACATGTTCCCAATGATATCTCGACGATCAAGAAAGTAGTTTCTTTCGTTAACAGGCAGAAAGGCTATGTCAATTTCGCCAAAATTTTTAACACTATTTATGACTTCTTCGTCTACTGAAGTGTCACCTGCATGATAGAGAGTAAGATGCCTAAGTTGTATAACGTAACCTAACCATCGAGATCTTCCTTGGTGACCCCGCTCTATTTTAGGGTGTGCTGATGGTACTGGGAATACCTGCCAATCCGTATTAAGTTGTAAGGAAACACCGCATTCGGCCGTGAATATTCGGTTAGCGTTGATTCCTGCTTCTTTTAGTATGGTTACAACGTTGGGTGGACCAATAAACCTGCAATTTTTGCTTGCTGTTGAAATCGGTAGTAACGTATCTATATCACAATGGTCGCGATGTTCATGTGTGACTATTACCCAATCTGCATCGCTTACATCTGATGGTTGTATTGGAATCGGTAGGAGTCGAGCGAGTTCAGCAGATTCTTTTTCTTGTACAGAGTTTGATAAATAGGGATCAAATAAAATTTTTGTACCAGCAGTCTCGAAAAGAAATCCAGTTTGACCTAAAAATTTTATTCTTAGAGAGTTCATTTTTAATAAGCCATTATGTTAAGTCAAGTTGTTGTCGGGAATTATTCAGTTTTTTTTAATTGGTTGGCCGTATTTATTAAAAGATTCTGGAAAGTGTTTTTCATGATTGATTCATTGAGGTGCTGTAGAGCGTATTGTTGTGCAAGTGCTCCCAAATGAGCGCTTTTTTCTGGATCATTGAAAATTTCTCGGATTTTTTTTGTTAAAATTTCATGGTGTTGCGTTGTTACTGTGTAAGCCCACTTGCCGTTATAAATATATTCTATTGTTGCAGACTCTAGGGGGCCATAAGCAAGAATAGGGACACCAGATGCCATTATCTCAGGAAGTTTATTCGCTAGTGAATAACGAATATAATTAAGACTGTTGTTATCAAAGTTTGCAGCAATAATAAGTAAATCGGCTTCTCTTAATCGTTGGTTGTAGTCATCATCTGGAGTGAAAAAAGATATGGATACTTTTTTTATTTTTCTAAATTGATGCGTGTTCTGTTTAAATCGTGAATGGGTGAAAATTTCGAGAGTTATGGGAAGTTCATTCTGGAGTTCTTTGACAGCTAAAGCAATATCTAAAAGACTCTGCAGTTGCATGTCTGGAGTTATAGAGCCGCAATAACGAATTACAAAGTTTGGTCTCACTTTTGTTGTTGGTATGTTGTTGCTACCTGATTCCTTAATCTCATGAGATTCGATAAAATTACTAATAGGATGAAAAAAGGAGTTAAATCGTTGTGCAAAAGCTATTGACATTTTTGTACTTATTGACAAGTTCAGATCGGCTTTGTCAAATAACCTGCATAGAATAGGTATAATTATAGAGTAGCTGGCTGGGTTTGTACCTAAAATCTTTTGGGGCCAGTCATCCATAATGTGTGTTACTAGAGGTATTTTAAGTTCCGTGATAAGATTTTGTATAAAGAGCAATAATTGAATGTCATCAGTAAGACGGAAATAGATAAGGTCGGGTTGAAAAGTTAATATGTTTTGCTTTATGGTATGATGTGATGTTGATCTTGGATTAAAATAGATGTTAGTGTTGCAGTATTCTCTGTTAGATTTTTTACCAATATGTAATTGTGCCAAATGTGACTTGGGCCATTTTGTAAACAATTTGCTCATTAAGGCCCCTGTCGCAGAATCTTTTCCCAGTGGAGTGCTTGATACAATTAAGACCTTTGGTGTTGTAGTGATTTTATTGGTTGTGAATGGATCAGATAGGAGATCTTTCTGGTGGAAGTCAACCGCAATATGAGGTGTTGGCTTTCTGTTTTTAATACAGACTGGGATGTTAATAAGTGTTTGTGATTGGGCGGAATATTGCAGATTGGATTGATTTGTAAAAAAATCATCATAGTTTTTTCTATCAAATACTTCGAGGTTGCCCCCTTTAGTTGCATTTATAATGGAGACTCCATTCTCTGTTGTGATTTTTTTTGCTTCTAAGTACGCTTTCTCCATTGTCTCGACATGGGGATTGTGCCATCTGTACCCTTTACCAAAATAGGATGAAGAAAAATGATTTGGGTCATCCTCATCCATGTCTAATACCTCTATATTGTATTCATTTTGTCTTGTCGTTGAGTTGGGAATAGTGTATGAGTGGTCTACGCCAATAAGTATAATTTCCTTAAAACCAAAGAAATATGCCAACTGCATGCAGGTAAAAGTGACAGTTCCTCCCGTATAGGTTACGTCTGCAGCATCGGTAGAGAAATCAAACCCATGTGGGTAACTTTTTCTCGGCAAGTGATTGAGGAAGATTGTGTCGGGGGCTTCACGAAGGCAATATGAAAGATATACAGGGAATAATTTTATAACCCCCGTCAGTTGGTTAATTTGTTCAGCTCGATCTTCTGCCACGAGATGATCTTCAACCACGTAAAAGGTAGGGCGAAAAGAGCCTATATCACCTTTTAAGAAAATACCATTAACGCCAAAAGTTATTTCGTTCTTCAGCATTGATAAGTCAGTACTATTCAAGCTTGGGCCGTTTCCAATTATAAAACATCTCTTATGACCGCTGAATTGAGTTTTTAGATTTTTTAAAAGTGGTTTATAGATGGATTCTAATTTGTTATTGTGGACATCATTGACGATTTTAATGCCTGCGAGTTTCTCGCGCCTTGAATATTTTGTGGTGGGTAAACAAATATCGCAAGGGCAAGGATGTCTTTTTATGTGTCGATTAAACTTGTCTATGTTATTTGTTATTTTTGAAAAAATATTTAACATTTTTGTACCATCTAAAGGGAAAAAATGAGAGTGATTTGTCGACAACTGACTTTACATATTGCAAGTCTCTCTTGATTTTTTTAATTTCAATGTTTTGATCTGTTAGTAATGCTGGCATTCCTGAATAATATAATAGGTTTCTTTCAAGGTCTTGTAGGTACTGAATAACATTTTTAGCATTTTCGGTAGTGTCTATGCTTTGCTCACCTAGTAAATAGACGCTTTCAACTTCTTCGTTGCCCCAAAGTAACCCAAAACCATTACAGTTTAAGGTATTGGTGAGAGAGGATAGATTGTAGTTGTAAATGTGAGAAAATGTAAAATATTTTAGATAGTCACAACTGTAAGTATACCGATATCTCAAGCTAAATATACCTGGAACTTCAATATATATAAGTGAATGTTTTTCTATGAAGTTTTTAATTTTTTGAAGTTCCAGGTGTGGTTCTAATAAATGTTCAAATACATGGCTCATTATTACCACATCGAATGGTCCAGATGATGAAGCTATGTCATGGAGGTCACCTTCTATGATTTTTACGTCAAGGTCTTCAGGATCGAAGCATTTAATGTAATCCTTACTATATTCAAGGCCGATTCCGACTGCTTTGTAATCTTCAGCAATAGCTTCTCTGATAAACTCTTTGATAACGTTACCGTTGCCACACCCAATCTCAAGAACTTTGATCTGATCACCATCGAACCATTTTCTTAAAAGTCTGTAAATTTTTTTCCCTTGGCCCTTTTTGTATAGATTTTTTTGGGGGGAAGGGGGAGTCCCAAAATGCATAAGATGGTAAAAATCTTTATAAAATGGTCTCAGGGAGTCAGGGGAAAGAACAGGGCTAGCGTAAATAAGACCACATTTTTCACAAACATATGAGTCGATTGAGAGATTGAATCGATCAATATTCGCTATTTGGGTTGATAGCCTTGACCCGCAAGCACAAGCCTTCTTTTTGATAAATTTAATTGCTCCTGTTTCTACTGCCTTCTTGAAGTTTGTGAGGCTCTGGCGCTGAAGATCGTTGAGTGTCCAGGGAGTCTCAAGCGTGCCAAAATGTCCTGTCAAACGCCACAAACCATTTTTGTCCAATTTGGGGTTCAACTCTATCTTATTATGCCCACTTTCATTCATTAAATTTTCCTTTTTCAGGAGAAGATGGCAAAGCTTGGTAAGCAGTGTCGAGTTGTGTGGTTGTCCACAGGATATCCTGAATAACAAATCCTGGTCTTCTTTGTACGTATGCAGGACCTGATTTCTCTCGTGATTCTGAAATAGAAAAACCTACTGTGTCTGTCAACCGATCGTAAACATAGCCATAAGGAACTCCTAACGCAAAAATTAACGTATATTCCCCTTCGTTTAGGATATTTGTTGGTAGTTTGAAATTTGTCATATAACTACCGGGAGCTCTTTCTAGATACAGCTCTCGGTTGACATCACAATCTCCAGTTGAAACTATAATTCTGTCTTCAATATCAACAATATGGCAAACAATGTGGACGTTCTCAAGTGGTGTGTTAATGTCGTATACAATATTCACATGGCAGGACTCATTTCTCTTAAAATGATTTTTACTTTTTAAGTCTTTGCCCAATAGTACGATTGATCTTAGATGCATACCTTTATGGGGAGCTGGTCCTCGATCATTTAATGTTGATCTTAAATCCTCACTCGCTAAATATTGATCTATTATTTTAATTTTTTCACCATGCGCAATGAGTTTCCCCTTTTCAAGGAGAACAACATGATCGCAAAGTCTTCGGATGGCGTCCATTTTGTGACTTACAAAAAAAATAGTTTTTCCTTCTTTGGAAACATTTTTCATTTTTCCCAAGCATTTTTTTTGAAAGGCGGCATCCCCTACGGCTAACACTTCATCAACGAGAAGAATTTCAGGTTCAAGGTGGGCAGCAACTGCAAAAGCTAAGCGAACATACATTCCAGAAGAATAACGTTTGACAGGGGTATCAAGAAACTTTTCAACCTCGGCAAAATCAACTATTTCGTCAAATTTTCTTTTGATCTCCACACGGCCCATGCCAAGGATGGCACCATTCAAAAAGATGTTTTCTCGCCCAGTCAGTTCAGGGTGGAAACCTGTCCCCACCTCCAGTAGGCTGGCCACTCTGCCATTGATAGTAATGCGCCCGGTTGTTGGTTCGGTGATTCGGCTAAGAACCTTCAGTAGAGTTGATTTGCCAGCACCATTTCTGCCGATAATTCCTACCCTGTCACCTTGTTTGATCTCCAGGTTAATATCTTTTAGTGCCCAGAATTCCTCAAGATTGGTTTCCTCTTTATTGGGCGATAACGGGTGACGTAATCTCTGACCTATCCCTCTTAATTTATGGGCCATCACGTCACGCAGGGCAGTGTATTTTTCCTCTCTTTGGTGGCCGATCACATATTTTTTGGAAAGGTTTTCTATTTTAATGACTGTTGACATCGCGGATCAGATAACATCGGCAAAGGTTTTTTCCGTTTTACGGAAATAGATAATTCCTGTGGCCAGAATAGTTGTAACCAGGACCAGGGAAAGGAGAAATCCGGGCCAGTAAAGTTGATAATCGCCTCCAAGAATTGCCCAACGGAAACCATCAATCACACCAACCATGGGGTTGATTGAATAGAGGAGGCGCCATTTGTCAGGAACAATAGAGCTGGTAAATCCAACAGGTGAAATATACAGGCCAAATTGGACGATAAAAGGGATGATATAACGGAAATCCCGGTACCGCACATTTAAGGCAGCAATCCAAAGTCCACCGGCCATGGATGCAGCAAAGGCGAGCAAAATAAATAACGGCAACATGAAAATCCGCATTTCTGGGACGAATCCATACCAAAGCATGAGACCGAGTAAAATGCCGAAGGAGAGCAGGAAGTCAACAAAGCTTACAATTACTGCACTCGTTGGCATCACAAGTCGAGGGAAGTAAACTTTTGATATCATGTTGGAGTTTGCTATCAAACTGTTACCGGCCTCTGAAAATGAGGTGGCGAAAAACTGCCAAGGCAGCATTGCAGTAAAGACCATGATGGGGTAGGGAGCACCGCCTGAAGGTAGTTTTGCCAGTTTGCCAAAAACAATGGTAAAGACCAGCATGGTAAGTAAGGGACGAATTAACGCCCAAGCCACGCCAATGATTGTCTGTTTGTAACGAACCAGGATGTCCCGCCAGGCAAGAAAATAGAAAAGCTCGCGGTATTTCCACAGGTCCATCCAGTAATTCCGTTCAGAGCGGCCAGCTTCAATGATAATTATATCTTTTTTCATCTTATACCCCTCTCTGCCATAAGATGAATTGGGGACGTTGTCTCAGGTTGGGTACCAGCTTGTTGTATTCTTTCTTACTAAGGGCTAGTGTTCTGATTTTTCGATCAATATATTTTTCTGTCTTTTTTGTGAGATCTTGCAAGTTTTTTTGGTCTATATCCCCTATCAGGACAAGATCGATGATTCCAGTGTCCTTGCCTTCAGCGTAGTCATCAATAAGCATTGCCTTTTCCAGGTTGCCGAGTCGTTTTATCATTGATTCCAGGATGCGATCCATACCCAAGGCTTTCTTGACCATGGAGTGGAGTTCATTGAAAACAGGATGTTTTTGATTTGCTGAAAAGAGTACCTGCCTACCATTTTTCTTGCTTGTTAATAGGTTGGCTTCTCTGAGTTGGTCCAATTCTTCTTTGATATGGCTGGGAGATGCGTGAAACTCATCGGCAAGTTCACGCAGGTAGGCATTCCTCTCAGGATTAAGGAAGAGGCGCATCAAAATTTTGATGCGAGTTTTAGATGTTATAAGGCCAGAAAAAAGTGAGTTCATATTTTTTTTCATTTTGTTCTATTTTTAAGAACATTATATAAAGAACAAAAACTGTTGTCAAAGAAAAAAAGTGTGGAGAGGGATGGGGGCTCTGTTATCTTTGGCAATCACAGGTAGTGAAGTAATAATGAGAAAAGTGGTAAAAAAATCAGGGTAAGGGGGGGACCCATTGGTCTTGTAACGAGTGCATACGATTTTGAGATTTTGGGGAAACCAACTACAATGGCGTTGTCTGTGGCTTATGGATTTTTCTCATATAGAATTTTTCCATGAGTCTTGATGTGCTCAAGTAGATTCTGGTTCTGAGTAGATTCAATATGGACACAGTCAAAGAAGTACGGCAGCCACGTTTCTTCTTCCAGGTAGTTTTGGATTCGACTGACAAGTTGCGGGGTCAATTCTTTTCCGCTGAATGCGCAATCCAGATCAGAACCGGGTTTTGCGTTACCTAAAGCACGCGATCCAAAAATGACTACCCTTTCAACTTCAGGGTATGTCGAAAAAATAGAGACCAATTGTGAAATGGTTTCTTCCGGTAAATCAATCTTCTTCTTTCCCGTTAGCTTCCTGGAACCATTGAACTAATTTTTCAATTTGTGGCGCAAAGTGGTCTTTTATTAACCTATATGCTTCCATGGCAATATTTTCATCGTAGGTCTGGGCTAATAAATTTCTTTTACCCAACATATCCAGCCAAAGCTCTCCCTCAGAGATAATCTGGTTCTGAAAAGCCTGTTTGATGACTTTTCTTGGAAATTGGCAGATAACACCCTGTGCTTCCAGGTATTCCTTTAAGGTTTTCCAGGAAAGTTCAAAGGTGAATTCAAAACTCTTGATAATGCCTTGTCGCTCAATGTCACTTGGGTGTTCAATTGCCAGGCCTCTTTGCAACTGACTGAAAGCTTTTTCAAGGTTTTGAAATCGTTGCAGCCAGCGTATTGTTTTCAGTTTATCCATTAGTCATAGCTTACTACAGGCTAAAGATTAGGGTCAAGTAATGAGGAATTCCAGGAGAAGATAGTATTAGAATATATTATGTTCTATTTTTGATAATATTGCGAATGTTCTTTCCTGTAGTGTTGGGGAATGGCTTGGGATTGTAATGGGTTGGAGATGATTGATGTGGTTGTTTGTGGCCATTAACTTCTGGATATTAGATCTTTTGACGTGTAGACTAGTTGTGATTGAGTGGTCTCTCTATAGTTATGAATAAAATCGGGTAGATAAAATATGAGCATTTCTTCAAACAGAAAAACATTACTGGGTATTCTTTTTCTTATTTTCATTGGTAGCCTTGTTTATTCCAATACCCTGAATGTTCCCTTTCACTTTGATGATACAGGTAATATTAAAAACCCTGCCTTACGTATAGAAAAAGCATCTGTGGATGAAGTAGTTAGAGCTTTGTCCACAGGTACGCTAAAAACACGCCCTGTGAGTAATGTCAGTTTTGCCTTTAACTATTATCTGGGGGGATATCGGGTTCAAGGGTATCATCTTGTTAATATAAGTATTCATCTACTTGCTGGAATTTTTCTTTATCTGTTGTTGCGCCTTACTTTGGCATTGCCTGTCAATAAAGAGAAGTATGGGAGTTTCCCTGGCCTTGCTTTTGTAACAAGTTTGCTTTGGTTGGTGCATCCGCTTGGTACGCAGTCGGTGACATATCTTGTCCAACGTATGAACAGCATGACTGCCATGTTTTATATCCTTGCCTTGCTGTTATATGTTGTGGGGCGAACTCGGCAGATGCGGATTGAGAGGAGGCAAACCTCTCCTGCTGCCTGGGTTTGGTTTCTTGCCAGTGGCTTTTCAGGTCTGCTGGCAATCGGTTCTAAGGAGATAGCTGCGACTCTGCCTGTGATGATCTTTCTTTATGAGTGGTATTTCTTTCAGGATCTCAAGTGGGAATGGTTGCGGAAGAAATTTTATTGGTTGATGGGGGTTATTCTCGTTTTTGGGGGAATGGCCTTTTTCTATCTTGGCAAGCCTCCCTGGCAGGTTTTTTTCAGTAGTTGTCCCACTCGTGATTTTACCGCCTATGAACGATTGTTGACACAATTTAGAGTAGTGATGCGGTATATCAGTTTGCTGGTCTATCCGAATCCGGACAGGCTTGCTCTCGATTATAATTTTCCTTTCTCAACCTCACTTTTTTCTCCACTGACCACTTTTTATTCCTTTGTCGGCATACTCATCCTGTTGCTTCTTGCAGTGCTGCTTGCCCGTAAAGAGCGACTCCTCTCTTTTTGTATTCTCTGGTTTTTCGGTAATCTGGTTATTGAGTCATCGGTTATTTGCCTGGAAATAATTTTTGAACACCGGACCTATTTGCCTTCTATGTTTTTCCTGTTGTTTGGTATAGCGCTTCTCTATCGGCTTGGCATAAACAGAAAAATTGTATCCTCTGTCCTTATCCTGCTTATAATGCTTTTCGGGCATTGGACGTATAATCGTAATAAGGTTTGGCATGATTCCATTACGTTATGGAATCATGATCTCAGCATGTTCCCTGACGATGCGCGGTCCCATTATAATCTTGGTGTGGCATTAATCAAAAATGGTAAACGGGAGCAGGGGGAAAAAGAATATAGACTGGCCATTGAGTTAGACCCGGATGCCGAGATTGCCCATAATAGTCTGGGAAGTCTGCTGTTGCTGCAAGAAAAGAGAGAAGAAGCCGAATTGCATTTTCGAGAAGCTGTGAGGATAAAACCGAGATATGTGAAGGCTCGATTTAATCTCGGCGTACTTTTGCGGGAAAATGGAGAGTATGAAGAAGCAATCCTTCATTTTAGGGCTGCATTGGGAAGAGACCCAGATGACCCAGTTGTGAATAAAAATCTTGGCAACACTCTGTTGCGGAGTGGCAATGCCGAAGAGGGATTGCCCTACTTAAGGAAGGCACAGTTGAAAACACCTAACGATGCGGAACTCCTTCTTGATATTGCGGAGTGCTTGACGCATCTTGGTCAAGGTGAGGAGGCAATTACTGTGTATAAAGAACTTCTTGAAAAAGATAATAAACAATTACCGGCACATTATAACCTTGCCTTACTACTGCAGCAAAAAGGAATGAGTGAAGAGGCACTTGCTCATTATCGAAGTGCAGAAAGATTGGCAAAGTACCCTAAGGATTTACTGTATAATTTTGGCAACCAGCTTTTTCGCTTGAATGAGCTTGATGAAGCCGAAAAAGTTTATATGAATTTCCTCAGTATTACTCCATCCTTTATCAAAGCCTATAATAATTTAGGTTTGGTTTTCCTTAATCAGAAAAGATACAAAGAGGCAGTGCAATGTTTTACAATAGCAGTGAGCGTTAGTCCCTCTTACGCACTTGCACGTAATAATCTAAGAATGGCAACTGAATTATTGGAAGCTGAAGTGCAAAGTGAAAAAGAGAGTGGTGGTAAGCAAGAGGAGCTTTGATGGCTAGGCTCTGGGTAAAACAGGGTGAGATTATTTTTTGCCTTTCTTTTGCAGTACTAAATTTGAGCTTGTGTATACCCTTCCATTTTCCATGATATAAAATTTTCCACCATACGGGTCTGGCGGGATTTTGGTGATGAGACCTTTGTCAACAAGCTCCTGAAGTTCTTTTGGGAAGACCTGATACCGTTTTCTGTATTTTTGGATTTTTTGTTCGAGAAATCCGATTTTCTGCAGGGCCTGTAGGCGTCTTCTTAGAGATTTTAATAGAGCTGGGTCATTTGTTTCCTTTATCATTTCCTGAAGAAAAACAACACCTGCATATGTTTTCCCTGCATACAGATTTAATCGTGCTGCAAGTGTTGAAAAGTATGGTGGTGCTCCTGGTATGGCGGCGGCTTTCTCCAAGTAGTAAGCAGCTTTTTCAGGATTGTCCAGGAATTTGAAGTGGTTGTACCAGAGGAAAAAGTAGGGACGATAGTCGTTTGTTAATATTTTTGCTGCTTTTTCGAGGAGTATATTTGTTTCTTCGACCATACCTGCATCCCAGGGCAGGGACATCTGGGCTATGATATACGGATCGATAAATCTGGGGTCAAGATTGCTTATCTGAACGAGAGTCTGATATATCATTTGCCATTCATCAGGCGTTAATTCCTCATCTTTCATGATTCTTTCACCCATGTAGGTCAGGGTCTTCAGCATCAGGTAGTCTGAGGTTATTCCTGGGAACTCAAGCGTCATGGCTCTGGCCATGGGCTCGGGGATCATTGTGAAATGGCTTATCTTCTTTTCTCTGTTATTGTTGTGGAGCTGATATAAGCCAGAGGCGCAATAGCTGCTCAGGACACATGCACCAGTAAAAAGAAAAAGATTCCGCCAGATCTTCATGGCAGATCTCGCCTCTTAAAAAAGAAAATAGCAAGAAACAGCATGATTGAGATGTAAGAAAGTCCGTAAAGGCCAAGCAGGGTAATTTCCTGTGAAACAAAAGGGAGACTATAGGCTGCCTGTTGCTTGAGGTCAAAGGCTGCAAGGTTGGGGAATATATACAAAACTGCTTTTGCAGTCGCTTGGATCATCGGTGATATTTCAACACCGGTATTTTTCAGGTTCATAAAACGAACCACATCCTCAACGCTATGACCTATTATGTAGGTACTCAGGGTCAGCAGGGTTGCCAGGAAGGAACTGGTTGTGACGCTGCACCAGAGGAGAACAGTACTGTTGAGAACCAGGACACCAAGAAAGGCCATGAGGGTTGAAATAAAGAGGGGAGACAGGGTGAAATGCAAAAAATTGTGCGCTGGATAGATTAAGGTTGCACAATAGATTGCAACTAGAGTGGCAATCATAAGAATTATAATAATAATCCCGGTAAGCATTGCCAGTCCGAGAAATTTTCCAAGAATGTAACTGCTTCGAGAAATATTTCTGGCAAGAAGAGTATAGATAGTCCGGTTCTCTATATCACCGGCCAAGAGGTTGATGGCGAGAAAAAAAGGTACCAACAAGCCGCCGAGGCTGATTGAAGAAAGGCAAATATCCACCATTACCTTCAGAATATCGCGCATAAACAAGCCGCTGATAAGTACCGCAAACAGGATGAGAAGGAGTGAGGCGACCATGACTCCATACAGTACTCTGCGACGGAGCCCTTCTTTGAAGGTGATGACTGCAATGGGCAGGATAGAATTCACGATATTTCGGTACGGACTGTGTTAAGAAAATAGTGCTCCAATGGCGTCTGCGAGCCTTTGGTGCTGGTAGAGACATAATCTTTATCCAGGGAATCAGCAGTTACCACCGATACTAGTTGTCCCTGGTGCATGATGCCGATACGATCACAGATGCGTTCGACATCTGTGAGTATGTGCGAACAAAAGAGGATTGTGGCACCTCGATCATGGTACTCCTGTATGATATCAAGTACCAGTTGTCGACCAAGAGGGTCAAGTCCTGACATGGGCTCATCAAGAATAAGAATTTCCGGTTTAAGCAAAATAGTATAGGCCAGAGCTGCTCGTTGGGTCATGCCTTTTGAAAAGCCTCTGATTGGCATTTTCGCCACCTCAGTAAGATCGACAGTTTCCAGTGCTGTCTGAATTCGTTTTTTTTCTTCCTGAGCACTCAGGCCGGCTACTCGGCAGCCAAATTGAAGGTGTTCTTTGATAGAAAGGTGAGGGTACAGGCTTGGGTGTTCGGGCAGGTAACCAATGGATTGGTGGCTGCCTTTGGATGCAACAGGTTGGTCGTTGATTGAGACTGTGCCCTTGTCCGGTTTGACAAAGGCCATGAATATTTTGAGAATGGTAGACTTGCCGGCACCGTTAAGTCCTATAATACCAAAGACTTCACGCTGTTTTACCTGAAAGGAAACATCTGTTAGCGCTTTCTTTCGGGTGTGTTTCAGGCAACCGGTTTGATAGGATTTATGGATTTGATTGCAGGAAAAGATGCTCATTAGCAAAAAAAATGGCTTTTCTTGGTATCAGCCAAGAAAAGCCATTCCCGTTAATTTGGAATACCTGTTGTTAGATGGTGGTCCAGTCGGCAAAGGCAGCGGAATTGGTGCCGACTGCGGCTATCGTGGCGTCAAGAATAACCATATCATCACTGATATTTGTAAAATAGAGTTTGTTTTCATCTGATGCCATTCCATACGCTTGTCCAGATGCTTTCAATTCAGTCTGGTCATGCCATCCAAAAATTGCAAATGCAGTTGCGTCGCTTTGACCATCAATGTTGACATTGGTTGAGGGGTTAAAGACGAGGTTGGATGCCCCTGGTGTATCGCTATTGACTGTGACAGTTGCACCCGCGGTCGCGTTTGAAACTTGTTTAGCTGCCATTGCACTGGTGTGTATGGTCAGTAAACTAAAGACTGATGCAGCTACTAAAATATATAATGTTTTTTTCATGAGAAAAACTCCCTATGAGTGTTGGGTAAAATAGATTGAAATGACGTTTGCAATGACTTCTTAGTTCGGGAATTCCTGGTAATCAGCATTGAAGGCGATTAGTTCAGTAGCTAAGTTACGCACATCACTCTGGGCGGCCTTATTCTGGGCACGAGCACGATATGCTGCAAACTGCGGGATGGCGATGGCAGCCAGAATACCGATGATGGCAACAACGATCATCAACTCGATCAGGGTAAAACCTTTTTGATTTTTCTTGCTTTGTAATGCCTTTCCAATTTTTCGAAGCATGATGCTCCTCCTGTTAAAGGTTGATGTGAGAAAAACTGTTCTTGGCATCCAAGAAGCATAAATTGTGCCAATAGGAAAAACATCTGTTGTTTGGGAGGGGGTGGGGAACATTTGTCATGATTATTGCCTAGTTCCAAGTATTGTTTTTTCCCTTCAGGGAAGAAGGAGTTTTTCACGATCCCAAGGTGAAGTGACATTTTTTGTCAGTTTGGTTTGAGTTGTTCGTTTGTTGTGACAAAAAATGTCACTTCACTCGTTCTTGCCTTTTGATAAAGTTAATCTGGTTGTTCTTTCTATAGAGAACAACTGTTAAGTCGGGTATCATTTGCTCATGACTGTATACCTTAAAGAAACTCGAAAAGCAGTGAGTTGTGTATTTTTATGAATTCACCAGTTGAGCGATATTGGGAGAGGGGGTTCTTTTATTTAAGCCTTTTGGGTGGCCCAAAAGAAACTTCCTTTATTGAGAAGAGAAAAGTATAATCTTTAAATGAAATTTTCTCGAAAAACATCCATCATACTCAATAAGATCATAAATGATTTTCTTCCGCCTGTTTTAAGAGATAAGAGATGGTTCATGTTTCCGTTTTTTAAATTACTCTTTAAGGACAAGGCAGAGCTGTTTTTGGATTTTCGCCAAGCAGCACCATATATGAATGAAAAGGAGTTGAAGGATTTATACAGAGAAACTGCTCAATGCAATTTGCTTAAAGAAACCGATCTTAATATTGAATGTCTCCGCATTATTCCCAAAAAAGTTGTGGGCATGACTGTTCTTGATGTAGGAGGGGGGCGTGGAGTTCTGGCCAAATCGCTTGCAAAAAAATATAAGGTGAAGGCGTGTGATATCGTCTTGTCGTCTTGTGATGATGCAGATCAGATAGAATGGCGAGAAGGGAATGTTGAAAACCTTCCATATATAGATAACGAGGTTGATACCGTTGTTTGTACACATGTGCTGGAACACGTGAAAGATATTGAGAGAGCAATGCAGGAACTCCGGAGAGTCGCAAGTAGGTGTATTATTATAGTTGTTCCCAGGGAGCGGCCGTATCGCTTTGCATTTAATTTGCATCTGTCTTTCTTTCCATACGAATTTAGTGTGTTGACTGTTTTGGCGAAAAACATATCACCGACACATTTTTCTGTGGAAAATATTGCTGGAGATTGGCTGTATATTGAAAATCTTATTGATGTAACATCAAGTTTCCATGAATAAAGAAGAGAATTATGCCTCAAGTGAGGCAATAACAGAGAAGACGAAACGAAAATGGATTCCTTATCTGTTGGCTTTTTGTGTCTTTGGCATAGCCTTAGGACTCAGGCTTGACTATGTTCTCACACTTGATATTGATGGGCCGATCCGGGATGATGCTCTGAAATATTATAAGTTGGCCTACAATTTAGTAGAAAATGGAGTCTATTCTAAGGGACAAAGTTTTCCTTTTACTATAGAGACAGCCATTACTCCTGGATATCCTTTGTTCCTGGCCGCGATTATGTCGTTGATGCCGGATGTTGCTGCATTTTATAAAATGACATTGCTCTTACAGGCGGTACTGAGCGCACTGACAGTCTTTCTTGTTTACTTTATATCCTGTCGTTGTCTTCCTTGGTTTTGCACCATTCTCGGTATTTTCTTGATTGCTATTTCTCCGCATCTGATCATCTACTCAGGTTACGTTTTAACGGAAACCTTGTTTACCTTCCTCCTTGTCCTGGGAATGTTTTTGTATGTAGTTGGCGTTGGTAAAAACAATATTGCCTGGCAGATGTCAGCAGGAATGGTCTGGGGTATGGCATCCCTTACCCGGCCTGCGCTTTTTCTATTTCCGGTTGCACTCTTTATCTTCTCCTGTCTGTTTGTAGGGAATAAAAAATATATGTTAAAGGGGCATCTGGCTCTCATCTGTGGTTTGTTGGTATTATGGCTTCCCTGGAAAATATTCATCTTCAATGAGCCACCAACCATCAATGCTGCAGCGGCATCTTTTGCTTTTGGCTCGTATCCCAACCTTGTTTTTAAGTCTGAGAAATTGAGAGGATATCCTTACCGCGAAGATCCTGCATATAATGAAATGAAACGAGACATCCGCAACGGGTTAGCTGTTGTTGCCGAAAGGGCTCGTGAGGAACCTGTGAGGTATGTCAAGTGGTATGTGTTGGGCAAGCCGAAGATGTATTGGGGGGCGTATACCGTAACAGGTGTCGGTGGAGCGTTTGTGTATGGTGTGAAGTCGACAATGTACCATCGATATAAGACGTTGCGGGCATCTTATACGAAAATGATGCATGCACATGCTTTTTTGGCTGCTCTGGCCTTGCTCTATTCTTGCGTTTCAATAATTAAATGTATTTCTGCAAAAGCATTTGATGCTGGAGGTTTCATTGTTACCTGTTTTGGTCTTCTCCTCTTTTATTTTACGCTAATACATATGGTTTTTGCACCATTGCCTCGATATGCTGTGCCACTGTATCCCTTTTGCTATATGTTGGCAGCTGGATCTTTGTCACTGCCGTTCGCTTGGGGTAAAAGATTAATTTTTAAGCGAAAGTGACGTGATGGTAGCCGTTGTTATTCCTTGTTATCAGGTTCGAGATCATATCTTAAAACTTCTTGGTGAAATTGGTGAAGAAGTTGACCGTATCTTTGTTATTGATGATGCCTGTCCGGAAGAGACCGGCCAGCTTGTTGTGGAACAATGTGAAGACCCTCGCGTAACAGTCTTGTTTAACGATAAGAACCTTGGTGTTGGTGGTGCTACTGTCAGGGGAATATGCAAAGCTCTACAAGGATCATCAGACATTATTGTGAAGATTGATGGCGATGGGCAGATGGATCCGACACTTATACCTGTCCTCATTAAACCTTTGCTTGATGTTCAGGCGGATTGTGTAAAGGGCAACCGTTTTTACCGGCCTGAATTTTTACAAACAATGCCTAAAGTTAGGCTATTAGGGAATTCCGCTCTTTCCTTTATCTCCAAACTGTCATCGGGGTATTGGAGCCTAATGGATCCCACCAATGGTTTCTTTGCTATTCATGCTGACGTTGCTCGAGAAATTGACTGGAGAAAAGTTTCACCCCGCTATTTTTTTGAATCAGATTTGCTTTTTCATTTGGCCATTTCTAAGGCGGTTGTCAAAAATGTGCCAATGCTGGCTTTGTACGGAGATGAAAAAAGCAATTTGTCAATCTGGAAAGCCTTGTTTGAATTTCCCTTCTTGCATATAAACCAATTTGTTAAGCGGATTTTCTTCAATTATGTTCTGCGAGACTTTAATGCTGGGTCGTTAATGCTGTTTAACACCTTGCTCTTTCTTCCATTTGGCGTGTTCTATGGTAGCTGGAGGTGGTATCTTTCCGTGGAAACGGGTCAGCTTGCAAGTACCGGAACTGTAATGCTTGCCGTGCTTCCCATAGTTTTAGGGTATCAATCTTTTCTTTCATTTCTGCAATTGGATATTGAAAATGAACCTGACTTACCACGACAGCAGTGATGAGTAAGCCGGTTTTTAATAGTAGGGGCTCATCAGATATTTTTCTAACGCGAGACATGAAGCATAGGGTGGTTGTGGTTGTTGCTGTATGTTTGGTCATGGGGGGAGGATTTTTCCTCCGTGTTAGCAGCCTTTCCAATTGGCTGGATCACAAAGAACGCTACTTTTTTCATGACCAGCAGATCCCTTTGATGCTGACGGTCGACAGTTATTATTATCTTGAGTTAGCTCGTCAGTTGCAGGAAGGAACCTTCAGCGATGTGGACGAGCGCAGGCATGTGCCGGTTGGCTATAAACAACCGTCCACCCCTCCGTTGCTTTCAGTTTTACTTGCTGGTATTGGCCGTATAACGGGCGCGAGTCTGGAGTGGGTGGCACTCCTTCTCCCTGCTTTTCTGGGAATAGTGTTGGCGATTCCTGTTTATTTATTGTGTTATACCCTTGCCATAAAGGCAAGGGGTGGTGGAGTTGATGATCGGTTGCGGCAAGGTTATGCGAGGGTGGCTGGCTTGGCGGCAGCCGTTTTGGCCCTGCTTTCTCCTCTGTTTTTGTGGCGGAGTTCCGTGGGTTGGTGTGATACTGACGCCTTAAATGTTGTTTTCCCGGTTTTGCTTACCTATCTCGCAGTCAGGTGTGCAGATGCTGAGCATCTGAAGGGGCGGGTTGTTTGGCTTGCCGGATTTATAGTAACCACTTTGTTGTTTTTGTGGTGGTGGGATCAGTCTCACGTACCTGTTTTTGCCTTTACTGCCATTCCTTTTGGGGTAGCCCTGGTCTTTGTTGGCATTCGTACTCCAAAAAAGCTTTTGCCTTTTATTGTAGTTGGGGCTGGGCTGTTGCTTTTGATTGGGTGGTGGAAAGGATTTGGGCTGCTCAATCCGTTGAACTATCTCGACAACCTGAAGGGGATGACACGATATATTATCTCAGAAACCGGGGCGTCACCTTTCCGGCCTGCAGGTGAGGCTGTTTCCGAACAGTCTCGAGCGTCTCTGGAAATATTAATGCGAGAAAGCAGTGGTGGCTGGCCTGGCTTTGTTTTGGCCTGTTGTGGGTTGCTGGTATTTGCCTGGTTGACCAGGGGGTACATTTTTTACCTGACACCCCTTATTATTGTCTCGATACTTTCCTTGTGGGGGCAACGTTTTTTGATCTTTACCGCCCCGTTGTTTGGACTTGGTGTGGGAGCCCTATGTTTTTTGATCTGTTGTTTAATCAAAAAGCCGGTATGGAAAACAGTAGTCCTTTTCCTATTGCTCCTCCTTGCCAGTTGGAGTGCTGTCAATATTGTGGGTTTGTCAGATAAGCGGGTGCCGCGCCGCTTACCTGTCTTGTTTGAAGCCATGAAGGAGATCGCTGAAAAGACGGAGGAGGACGCTGTGATCTGGGCTTCCTGGGGGCATGGGCATCCACTCTTGTATTACGGACAGCGGGGGGTAGTAGCGGATGGCATTTTTCATAATGCAGAACTCCAGTATGTCCTTAGTTTTCCCTTGGCCTGCGATGATTTTCGCCTGGCTGCCAACTGGATTTCTTTTTATGTCGCTCACGGGGCTCAGGGATTGCGCAAAGCGAATAAATTGTTTGGGGCTCATGAGCAAGATTGGGTGAAGGGCATGAAAGCCCTACAGGGTTTTTTGACTGTTGGGGTGCATGGAAGTCGAAAGATTTTTCGCTCACAGTATCATCTTGCTCCTGGGGAGATAGAAGAAAACTTGCAGTGGCTGTTCCCGGAAACTCAAAGGCCTGTATATCTTTTTCTGGATTATCTGCTTCTTAACCAGGCATGGTTTACTCTGGGGCGCTGGGATTTGGCATCTCGATCCGGACCCGGAAAAATGGTCTTTGTTCCTTTGCGGCGTGTTGCTGATAATGAAGAGGGGAAAATTGAAGGGATAAGTGAGATAGGCAAGGTGAGCATTGATGTCAATTCGGGTCAATTACAGACCGGTGGGAGGACAGTTTCCCTGGGTGTTTTGAAAATTCATGATGGGAAAAAAGTGAATGCCACTTCTTACACCAGCCATTCTAAATTGCTTGCCGAGGTGTTTCTTCCTGGTCGAATAGGTGTGTTAGCGGACCAGCAGACTGCTAATACGATTTTGGTTAAGTTGTACTATGAATATACCTACAATCGCCGCTTTTTTTCACCCATAGATGTGGGAAGACCTCACTATGGGATATGGAAGGTATCGGGTGAGCGCTATCGACCTACCTTTTAGCAGCAGCAATTGTAAAAAAAATTTACATGTTGTTTGTGATTGGTAATTTCTTTGCCTCTTTGTCGGAGGAATTGAGTTTGGTGTTTAGGCTATCGTGTTTCTGTTTTTTTTGTGTAATCGTAGAAATAAGGGAAGAGATTGTTTTTTTGGGGATGGTGGTCCTGAAATTGCATAATTTCCTGGTAAGGATTTGTCTGTACGTTGAGAAACCATGGAACGTGAGAATGAAACAGTATGATGCATAAAATGAAAGTACACCGAGAAAATTTGGCGGGGTTCACCCTTGTTGAGGTTCTAGTGGTCCTTATTGTTATTGCTGTTTTAGGCAGCATTGCGGTGCCAGGGTATATGAAATGGATGCCTAACATTCGTCTAAAAAATGCGGCAAGAGATCTCTATGCAAATATGCAGAAAACTCGTATGGGTGCCGTGAAAGACAATAAGGACTGGGCAATACAATTTGATCCGGCGCAGAATGAATATACCATCTACTCGGACAGTGGTGATGATGACTGGGCAACAGTAGGCGACAATGTAGCGGTTGAGACGGTTCGGTTATCAACTTACCGTAGCGGTGTGGCATTTGGGCCTGGAAATGTTCCCGCTGGGAACAATTCTGTTTCGGGGGCTCCTATGCCCGCTGATGATGTCAGCTATACTGCAAATCGCGTAGTATTCAACCCGCTTGGGACTGGGTCTCTTGGATATGTCTATCTAGAAAATGAGGAAAGGGCTACGACCTATGCGGTGGGGACACGTCCAAGCGGAGCATTGCGTCTTTTAAGATGGTTGGGAGGAGGATGGGAGTGAGAAATAGTAAAAAAGGAAGGTTGGCCCAGGAGCATGGTTTTACCCTGGTTGAGCTGATGATAGCCATGGTGATTTCCGGCTTTATTATGGCAGCACTCTATTCTGCCTACGTGGTACAGCAAAAACATGCACTTGCTCAGGAGCAGGTGACGGAAATGCAGCAGAACCTGCGGGCCGGGATGGATTATTTTATCGGTGAAATCAGGCTGGCTGGTTTTGATCCTACTGGAGAAGTGACGGATGGTGAAAAGATTGTAGATGCAACGGCTAATTCGTTGCAGTATTTTTTTGACAATGATGATGCAAACAGTTTCGTCTTCTTTGACAACGATAACACAAATGAATTAAGGCAGGAGACTCATGGTGGCGGAGCACAACTGGTAGCCGATAATATCGAGGCGTTCGAATTGTATTATGTCTTGGAAGATGGGACAAAAACATCTTTGCCAATTGATCCCGGTAAGATTCGTTCTGTGGAAGTGTCGATACTAGCCAAGGCGCACCAGCCGGATCCTAATTTTACCAATATGATGACTTATGTCCCTGCTTCTGGTGATCCCAATTGGGATATTAATGGAGAGAATATTGCTGGAACCGGGAATCCGCCTAACGATCAATTTCGCCGTCGTCTCTTAATTACCTCGGTTCAGTTACGCAATATGGGGTTGGCTCATGAATAAGCTTACTGAAAACTCTGGTTTTACCCTGATCGAAAGTTTGGTTGCTATCGCCATTCTAACTATTGCTGTTTTTACTCTGTATTCCATGCAGACTACAGCCATTAGGGGAAATGCGACCGCTAACAGTTTAACTACTGCCTCTAACTGGGCCAGGGATAGAGCTGAGAAATTGATGGCGGAAAAGTATACGGATCTTGAAGATGTCAATGACAATGGCTGTGCCGGGTTGGATGACTGGCCGAATTCTGACTATAAAGATAATGATGATGCCATTTATAAAGTCTACTGGAATGTTGCCAATGACTGCACGTTAACAGATATTTATGATGCTGCCACGGCGGAACAGGAGCAGAAACCTAAGCATCTGCGGATTATTATTACCAGGGAGAATCTTGGCATTCAGAAAACTCTTGTATTTAACTACATTAAACAAAATACAATATAATTCGGGGAAGCTATGAGCGGAAAACAGAATATGCATAGGAATGAAGAAGGTTTTGTACTTATTGCAGCCCTGTTGATTATGCTGGTTCTCACCGTTATCGGTATAGCGGCAAACAGGAATACGTCCACAGAGCTAGGCATTGCTGGTAATGATCGAACCCATAAGGAAACTTTTTATGAGGCAGATGGCGGAACTGAGCTGGCTTCGGAGGTCCTAGAGCAGAACATTGCCTGTTTGCAGTTTGGACCTGATGGGGCCGGGCAGGGAAGAACCATGGATGGAACAACAGATCCCTACGATATTTATGTTGATAATGATTCCCTGGGATTTTGGCGAAATTTCAGTACCACTCCAACAGCTATTCCGTCGGATACCACTCGTGACTTTTACTATCCGGTATACAATGCAGATGACCCCCATACAAATTTTAAGGCATCAGGCAGTACCAAACTGACCACCGGATCAGCTATTCAGATGGCTGCGGGGTATGAGGGGCGCGGCAAGGGAATTGGTGTCGGTGGGGCAACCCTGGTCTACGATATCAATGCTCAACGTCTTGGAAAAAATAACAGTGAGTCAGTTATCTGTGTCAAGTATCGCCATACCATTGGCCAGGAAGGTGACTGCTATTACGATTAGTTAGTTGGTTATACGTACAAGGTAAGCATTGATAAAAACAAATTTATATTCTCGATGGATTATGATGAGTAGAACTCAAGAAACAGGGACGGGAGAAGAGACAATGAAATTCACATTACGTGCATGCATATCTTTCTTGGCAGGGGTAGCTCTTCTTTCACTTTCGTGGCTGCAGCCATCCGTAGTTCAAGGAGGAGTGTGCCAGGAAGGTACGGGCCTGCCCCCATTTCTTTCTGCAGGAGCTGATCCTAATCTTTTGCTTTTACTGGACAATTCGGGAAGTATGCTGGATTTGGCCTATGTTGATGAGACCAAACAGTGTTTTGATGATACGTATGATAACTCTGAAATCTATACTGGTTATTTCGATAAGGATTCCTGGTATTCCTATGATTTTATAACGGATAAACGTTTCGAGGTTCAAGCATCCGAACCCGCAGTGTGTAGCGGTGGTGCGGAGTATTTTGCCAATGATGCCAGCGGCAGTAAATATGTCTGTGTTGATCTTGATGTCAGTGGCGAGGTGGCCAGTTTTGTCGCCACCGGTAATTTTATGAATTGGGTTGCCTCTTCCAAGTTTGACATCCAGAAGGAGATTCTTACTGGCGGGAAATATGACAGTGTGAATGAGAATCTGCAGATGGAATCCCGCGGCTGTATGAATAAGCGTTTTGTCAAGCAGGTGAGTTTTGCCCAGCCCGACTATAAGCTGGCACTCGGTGTGCGTGGCTCCATGGAGGTGTATGAAACCTGGCTGGCAGGCACAGCCTATACCAGTGGCACCGTCATTATTTATGGCAATGTTTTATATAAGGCCAACACCAATCACACCTCTTCAGACGAGTTTACTACTGATTCTGCCAAGTGGGATGAGTACAAGGACACTCGTTGGTATCCTAATAATTATTACCCTGCCAATACCGCTGTATATGATGTGGTAACTGATGCCTGGTATTGGACACAGCTTGGCGGTACATCTGCCAATGTGGCTGACGCTACTTTGGATACTGCCATTGACTGGGTAACCTACGATGGAACCAGTATTGAAATATTCAGTATTGAGGAAGATGGTTTTGCGGATGATGCCTGTCAGTTAGCAATTGACCTGATTAACGGGCTCACCGGCACAGATGCAGACGGAGATACGGATAATGTCAACTCTTCTCTTGGCCAAATTAAACAGGCGACGGAAGATTGTATGGGGTTCGATCCTGGTGGTGGAAATACTGTGGAAACTGCCCGCAAGTCATCATTTAACCATGTTATGCAGGAGTGTTGGTACTATAATAAGTTTGGAATCTGGCAGCCGGGGGCAGGCACCGTGAACTCCATGAAAACCTCCTGCGAGAATGTTTACGATTATATGAACCCCACGGATATAACCCCCTGGGATTCAGCCTATGTCTGTACAGGGACGTATCAGCCGGAAGATGATAAGTCTAACTATGGGTATGTCGGACGTTGTTGGGAGGTGCCTGGGGCAGCGGGAACCTGTGAAGAAGTTGCCTGCGCTGTTGGCGAAAGTACAACGGATCCCTGGGATGAGGGTGATGAAACGTTTGTTTGTGATGCTGACGGAACTTACCTGATGAAGTGTCTCAAGAACAACTGTAACGCCTTGCCTGCAACAAAACCGGGTGATTGGGCTATAGTTGAGGATTGTACAACCTCCGGTGGAGGTGATATCGGGCCCGATTGGACCAATGATGATTTTTACTATTTTGATCCCTGCACCTATAACACCTGCATGGAGAATGATGCCCTCCTGACAAGCTGTACCAGTGCAACACTGGAAGATTTCACCTGTGGCGACTGGTCGTGTAAAGAGGAGATTGGTGATGGAGATAATCTCACTGATTACTGTTATGCTGCCGATTCAAACGGTGACCTCTGTGTTGAACAGGCAATCAAAGATTTCTGTAACATCATCAGCGTACCGGAAGTTATTGATCCCAGTGATGCGACTACTTCGACAGGCGAGGTATGGAATACCCCCGCTTTTCTGACTGACGGTGGTATTATTGGTCAATTGAACCTGCCGCTGGCAACCATGAGAGGCTATGTCGAATTATCTCCTACTCCTGAGGGAGTTCTGCATAGTGTAGCTGATAGTCTGCGTATCGGTGCCATGGCTTTTCATGACAATGGTGCGAAAACAGAATGTGCCGATGATGACTTGAGTGATGCCATCGTTAAGTACTGCCCGTCCGATAATGAGGATGGTGCCCGTCTGATTTCCCCCATAAAAAGTGGTGTGGCTCGGACTGGTGGGACTGATGCTGATCCGGTTTACCACATTGATGACTTGACCGTGGCGATCAATGGGATCCGGGCCACTGCCTGGACACCACTGGCCGAGGCAGTTTACACTGCTCTGGGATATTATGGTCAGAAGGGTGGGGTTGTGACAGATCTTATACCTGGCTATAAACTCGGTGATGATGACTACAAAACAGAAGCTGAAGACTCCAGTTTTCCGGATCCGGTACAGTACTGGTGCCAGGAAAATTATTTGCTCGTTATTACCGAGGGAGCCTCGACTGCTGATATCAATCCGGAAGTCTTGACTATGCTGAACAGTATGGGTTACGAGGATGGCACAGTGCCTCTGATTGATGAAGCGGAGTGTGTTGATGCTGATGGCAACAGTGTCCTTTACGGTTCAACCTACCTCGATGATCTGACCTACTTTGGTCAGCAAGCCTCTGTCACTGATCTGTATCTGACGCCTGTGGCGAATCCAGGTCAAATATTGAACGATGATCTAGAATTACACGATAAACAGAACATTACTACATATATCGTGAGCACCGGCGTCCTCCGTGATGATGGAAGCAGTGACGAATGTAACCCGGCCACCATTATTAACAATGCGGCTACAAACGGTGGGACAAGTCTGCTGACCGGTGAAAACCCGGATCAATTGGATGACAATTTAACACAGGTTCTTTCAGATATCCTCAGTCGAGCTTCAGCAGGTTCTGCAGCATCGGTTATTTCCAGTTCGCGGAGTGGCTCCGGTGCAGTATATCAGGCGATTTTCTGGCCGGAATTGACCGATAATCAATCGGTGGTCAATGAGGGTGACGAGAATAATAGTGTCACTTGGGTTGGTGATGTGCACTCACTTTTTATGAGTTCCGGTGGCCTCATGTATGAGGATACGAATACGGATGGAAAGCTGGTTCCGACTGAAGATTTGAACAACAATGGAACTGTTAGTCAAGTTACAGATATTGACGCTTATGGAGAGAAGGAAGATCTCAATGACGACGGGGTGGTTGATGGTGATGATAAGCGGGTCATCTTTTATTACAGTGAAAATGCGAATAAGACCCGTGGTTGCTATAATATAACCGAATTTCTGACAAGTGGTTTTGTGTGTCCTGATGATCCGGCAGATACTTCATGCGGAGCTGGAGATGACTGTGTGGAGATACAAGATGTTAATTACCTCTGGTCGGCAAGTAATCAATTGCGTGCCATGGATTCTGTGGATAGGAAAATATTTACCTGGAATGATGCCAATAATAACGGCAAGGTGGATGCTGCCAGTGAATGGTTTGAACTTAACAGTTCGGTACCTTGGACCACTCTGAATACGCTTGCCGCAGGAGCTAGCCCTGCAAGGGGACCGGTTACGGAAGATTTTCTCACTTCTTCAGATTGGTTGGCTTTTGTTGATAATGATAATAATACCGACGCAGAACTAGAGAATGATGCCTTGAATGCTCTGGTTACATGGACAAGAGGGGATGATCAACTTTACGACGAAACAACTGATGATAATTTGAATGGGAGTTTGGATAAGAGACTGCGCAGCAGGCAGTTTTACTTGGATAAGGATAGTGAAACAAAAGAGTGGCGTTTAGGGGATATTATTCATTCCACTCCTATTGTGGTGGCTCGACCGGCAGAGGCATATCACTATATTTACCGTGATCGGAGTTATAGTGATTTTTCCAAGAAGTGGGCAAAACGACGTAATATGATCTATTTCGGGGCAAACGATGGAATGCTTCATGCCGTCAATGGCGGTTTTTATTTCGAACATCTGAATCAGTTCTGCTGTAGCGCAGAATTAGATGCTGATGGGAATTGTGTTGCACCTGTTGTGAATAATGGCACATGTACCAGCGGAGCTGCCCTTGGAGATGAATTGTGGGCCTATATTCCCCATAACCTGCAACCTCATCTGAAATGTTTGACTGATCCCGAATACGATCATAAATATTTTGTAGACCAGAAACCACGAATTTTTGATGTACAAATATTTACAGAAGAAACGGCATGTCGAACTTCAACTGATAAACTCGCTGATTCTAATTGTGTTCATGCCGGTGGCTGGGGGACGATTCTTGTCGGCTCCATGCGATTTGGCGGTGCTCCTGTATTGGCCAGTGATTTGAATGGGGTTGTTGCTGATACGCGTGAGTTAACTTCCTCATTTTTTATCCTTGATATTACCAATCCGGAGGCAGACCCAGTCTTACTGGGTGAGATGACTCGGACGACCGAACAGGACGGTGGAGAGGATAAATGGGTTGATTTGAATTATACCACTTCTTCTCCCACCCTGTTGGTCACGCGTGATGATACTGGCGGTGTTGGCGTGAATACAGCCTGGTACCTTGTCATGGGCAACGGTCCGACGGCTCTTGATGGCAGTAATGACAATGATGAGCAAGGGAAAATTGCTGTCCTGGCTTTGGAAAACTTGGTTGGGAAATTGGGTGGTTGGAATGAGTTTGGTATACCGCAAAATGCACCTGACACCAGCGCTACAACGGGCTTTAGGATCCCTAATAAGCGTCCTTCCGCGAGTGAGGAATCCGGAGTGTTCCTGATACCTCGGACTGCAACAGGTGAACCGAGTTATGTCTCTGATCTTATCACAGTTGATTTTGATATTGAAAATCAAGCTACTGGGGATATAGGCGCTATGTATAAATCAGATGCAGTCTATTTTGGAACAACGGATGGAACAGATTTTGCCAATTATCCTGCCCCTCATAGTGGTCAGACTTACTGGGATGGCGGTGGAAGGCTTTTTCGCCTGGTGACTAAAGTTCTTGACGTGGCCGGTGCTGAAGAGGCTTCTACGCCATCAGACTGGGCGGCAGAATGGTCATCTCTTGATAATGATCCGATACGAATGCTTGTCGATGCTCAGGCCCCCATCACTGCCGCTCCCTCAGTGGGATTTGACGGAAACAACTTCTGGGTGTATGCGGGAACAGGCCGTTTTTATGACAGGAAGGATAAGACGGATGACGGTTGGTATGATTCCGGATTTGCAGATAATGATGATAGGAATAAGATCAGTTTCTTTGGAATCAGGGAACCGGTTGATGTATCAACAGATTGTTATGATGGGATTTTGACTTGGGATACCATTAATTGGAATATTCATGACAATGATAATTACGACCTGGACCTAGATGGTATACCTGGTGAACGTGGTCTGATGCAGGTTGATAATTTTCTAGTCGCAGAAACGGAGACCTCCAAATATCTCAATGCATCTTATATGGAGTGTGCCAATTGTGTAGCTACTGATGATCCTTATAATCCTTACTGCGTAGATCGTACAGATTGTTTTCCTGTTGGTTTGCCGGTTTCGACAGTGGTGTCGAGAGATAATGATGAAGATTTTACCACAGTCACTACATTTGATGATTTGGAGGATTATATTGCCGGCGTAGGTTGTGCAAGTGATACCGTGTCCACAGGGATTGATGGATGGTACAGGGATTTTCATCAAGCTCGGGAGCGTAATCTTGGGCAGGCAGCATTACTTGGTGGTTTGTTGACCTATACCGGATATCAGCCATATAATGACGTCTGTCAGGCTGAGGGACAGAGTTTTCTCTATGGTGTTTATTATAAGACAGGAACTGCCTGGCCGGAGAGCGTCTTTGGTACTTTTACCCGTAATGGAGAAAAATTTGTTCTTGATAATTTGAGCCTTGGCCGTGGTCTGGCTACCACACCCAGTATGCATGTGGGAACCGGAGATGGTGGTGCTACTGCATTTATCCAGACAAGTACCGGTGAAATTATCGAGGTCAAACAGGAAAATCTTCCTATCGACAATGTAAAGAGCGGCAGGACTAGTTGGAGTGACCGCTGTGACCTGTAATCGTAAGGGTACCTTGAAAAACTAGAATTTTCGTTCAAAATCGAGGTATGAGAGAAATTTTACCGCAGGCATATAATTGATATTCCGAGGATAAAATTTTTATCATAACGAAGAGTTTGGGCGAAAAGGCAATTTTGCAAGGTGGCCTTAAGTTTTTAATAGAGTCGCCGGTATACGGCGGCTCTATTAAAATTGTTTTTGTCTTCTGAAGTTCTTTATAATTCGACCTGCTGTCCGGCAGGTCGATCGGCATTTCCCTTACAATATTTCCTCATGCGAGGAACCTCTCTTGTTTCTGATTAACGTTTGAAGTTATCAATATCAGCTATTCTTCAATGCGTCTATTTTTGTTCATTGTATATCAAACAACTTTAGGTGCCTGCAGGGTTATGGACCTGTTTGCTGAATGATTGTAAAAAAAATTAATACCACTTAAGGTTTTGTAAAAAAAACTAAGAGGTACACTGTTTTTATAAAATTATAGACAAATCTATGTTTCCTTAATGGTTTGTTATCATATGGAAAAAGCTCTTTTGGGAAGAATTGTTCGCTTGGCATACCTATTGCAAAAATGTTTTATGGGTTAGCTGCTGTGAAGGGGGAAGGTTCTTGGCAGCATAAGAAATATTTTTAAGAGGACACAGCTTGGTATGAGGAATTCACGGTTCATTTTCAATAAGACAGAATCTGAGGGATTTACGTTTGTTGAGATAGCAATGGTACTATGTATTATAGCTCTGTTGACCGCTGTTGCAGTGCCGGTATGGAGTAGCTGGGGACCTAATATGAGGTTGAAGGGTGCGGCCAGGGATATCTATGCAAATTTCCAGAAAGCAAAACTCGAAGCCTTGAAAAGAAGCGCTGATGTAGGGATTGTTTTTAATACCGTCTCCTTTCCTGCAACAGGTGGCAGCTATACACTGTTTTTAGATGATGGTGCTGGGACAATTGCCAATGCAGGAAATTCTATGCTGGATATAGGAGAAACTGTCCTGTCTACGGTTTCAATGCCTAATGATTGTTCTCTGGTGAGTGCCGATTTTATGGGAAACCCTCGCACAGGATATAATAGTCAGGGCTTTCCAGCAGGTGTAAGAGTGGGGAATGTTACGCTTCAGAACAGTCGGTCGAGGTGGTATCAAGTGTCACTAGCAAATAGCGGCTATGCACGTCTGACCATGAGCAGCGATGGGATAACTTACCACTGATGCAACGGGAAACAGGGAAGATGAAAAAAATATTAAGAGATAGCAGAGGCTTTACCCTGGTCGAACTCATGATTGTTGTTGCGGTGTCAGGAGTCCTTATGGGGTCTTTATACTCTGCATATCGTGCACAGCAGAAGGTCTACACGGCTCAGGAATCAGTAGCTGAAATGCAGCAGAACCTTCGTGCAGCCATGTCGGTTATGAGCACTGAGATGCGCATGGCAGGATATGATCCTAATGGAGATGGTGGTATTGGCATCGTCAGTGCCAACCCAACTGTCTTGTCATTCAGTTTTTACCATCCTGAATTTTTAGCAGACAATGATGATAATGATGGTGATGGAGCGATAGACGAAGCTGATGAAGATGTGAAAATCATTCTCTATGATCTCTCAGATGTTAATGGTGATGGTGCCAACGATATCGGCTATCAGATTGGTGCAGACGTTACGACTAAAGTCCCAATTGCTGAACGTATCGACAATATGGAATTTAATTATTTGGATAATACTGGGAGTACCACTGCTGATATTAATGATATCAGGTGGGTACAGGTATCTATGCTGGCACGGGCGCGTCAATCTGATCGTGATTTTACGAATAATACAACCTATACGGCGGGATCCGGTGCGACTTGGGTGAAAAGTGACAATTTTCGGCGTCGTATGTCTATAACCACAGTTAAGCTTAGGAATATAGGATTATAAGGCAATGCGGACAGATAAGACTGACAACGGATTTACCCTGATAGAAGTTTTGATAGTAATGGTGGTCCTCGGTATTGGTATCTTCTCCCTTTATTCCATGCAGATCCGTGCTATCAAGGGAAACGCTAAAGCTCAGGCGATAACTGCAGGTTCAAATACAATCAGAGACACTGTCGAGCAGATGCTCGGTAAGGATTTTAACGACAGTGATTTTGCAGTGTCAGGAAATCCCCACCAGATCAATTCCGGCCTGCCGGCTCCAATCACTCTTATTTCCTGGGACGTGGTTGACTGGAGTTCGGATGGTGCGGATAACGATAATGACTCCCGCGTTGATGAATTTGATGAGCGAGGGGTGAAGAGTATTCAGTTGACTGTGCGTTATACTGATTTTGGCATCTCCAATGATATGGTGATTAACTATCTGAAAACCGAGATCTTGTGATGGTTATGTATACAGAAAAGAAAATGATGGGTGAAGACGGTTTTGTCTTGGTCGTTTCCCTTGTAATTTTGGTCGTTTTGTCAGTGCTTGGCATTGCAGGGTTGAACAGCACTGATATTGAGATGCAGATTTCTGCAAGTGATAAGGTGGAAAAACAGGTCTTTTATGGGACTGAGAGTGGTTGCATGCGAGGTGGGCAATGGTTGCGTAACCTGCAGTTGCAGCCCCTTGATGACTACGCCGATGATGACCTGATCACTGCCTATGTTGGTGCTAATGATTTTACAAAGGGTATGGATATACATGATATCACAGAAGATGAAGAATCTAACCTTGGTGATTCTCTTTATCCGGTGAAATATGTTTATGGAATTGGTGAGGCGGAAAACGACAGTGGCTCGCGACTTTCCTGTGAACCTATACCGGGTAACAATCCGAATATACTTCATTGCTATTATGAGGTTGCCTGTTCCTCCATTGCAATGTCCGGAGGCAACAGAGAATTAGATGTTCGTATTGCCAAGCCGACTGATTTTAATTAGCGCTGACTGGAGTCTGGGATGCTATTGAAAATAAACATGAGTTCTTTGAGGAAATCGCCACAAAAGGGGTTGAGTATGAAGCAGACAGCATATGTTTTTTTGTTATTGATGAGTATGTGTCTGTTTGCAAGCTCGCTCGTATTTGCTGCAGTGACAACTGTTGACGTTCGTGTTTCCCGTGACAGCAGTGATGCTGAAGAAACCGTCAGCAATGGCTCCATGTATATTGGCAGCAGTGATTTGGAGTTGACCTGGGATGGTCATAATCAGATAGTAGGTCTTCGCTTTCGGAAGGTGAATATCCCCTCTGGAGTTACTATCACCAGTGCCTATATAGAGTTTACCGTCGATGAGGCGAATAATAATGATAATGTGGATGGCACACTGACCATAGAAGGTGAGGATGTGGGTGATGCCGATCGTTATGAAGATATAGCATATAATATCTCCAGCAGGCCCCGTACCAGTGCCTCTGCTGTATGGGGGCTTGATGACAGCAATGAGTGGGAAAACGTAGGAGATAAAGAGCAGACCCCTGATCTCAGTGCACTGGTACAGGAGATTATCGATCGTGGCGATTGGAGCAGTGGTAATGATATGGCGTTTATTGTTTCAGGGACCGGAAAACGTGTTGCCGATTCCCGTGATGGCAGTTCATCCAAAGCCCCATTACTGCATATTGAGTACACAGAAACAGTTGGGGCGGGGATTGCTGTAGAACCTGGAGCTTCCCTGGGGGCTTGGAGTTATGAAGGGATGAACGCCGATCCGACCTCCTTTGTTTTGTCAAACAGTGGGAATGCTCCTTTAAGTTATAGTATCAGTGATGATGCATCATGGGTTGGTTGTGTAACAAATTGCACAGGGACTCTTGCTCCCAATGAGACTATTGCTGTCCAGGTCTACTTTTCAAATTATACTCTTGCGGTAGGTAATTATTATGGACATTTTACGATTGTAGATGACAATGAAGTAAATAATTCTCTTGAATATGATGTTATTTTGGCGGTGCAGGAGGTTACCACAGGAAGTACCTGCGGTGATGTACCTATCTATGCTCAGGATCTGGTGGACCCGGCTATTCTTGTTTTGCTTGATGTGTCCGGTAGTATGACGAATATGATGCCGTTAACAAGCTCTGCTTCCAATCCGCTTACTCCAGACCTGCAAAATGTTGTTCAGGAAATTGTTAATCAGGCAGGCTGGGTTAGTGGCAATGATATGGCCTTTGTAATTTCCGGTACTGGAAAACGGGTTGTTGAGTCCTATGATGGAGTCAGTTCCGCTGCGCCTCTGTTGTCGGTGAAATATAGCAGTAGTGGCGTTGCCGGTTCAGTGAGTACAAGAGTGTCGCAGACCAGCGATGATGCAGAAGAATCCAGTTCTGGATCGATAAGTCTCACCAGCAGCGATCTGGAATTGATACGAGAGGGGAGTAACCAGGTTGTAGGTGTCCGTTTTCAGGACGTGGGAATTCCGCAGGGAGCGACTATAACAAACGCCTCAATTGAGTTTGTTGTAGATGAAGGGGCGCCGACAGAACTCACAACATTGACTTTAAAAGGTGAACTTGCCGTCAGTGCTGATTCTTTTTCAGATACAACGAATAATATTTCTAACAGGACCACCACAACCGAATCCGTGACCTGGATGATCACTGATCAATGGCAAGTTCCTCCCGAAAAAGCAAGGTACGTGATCGGACGCGAGGTTATCAGTGAACTTGTTGAAGACCAGGCAATTTCCTGGGGATTCGGCACCTGGTCTTTTAAAGGGCATAATGGGCCTTCGTCAGATCCTGATATGAGTCTTCTTCCAGGTAATCCCTATGGAAACGGAGAAACGAATCTCTATACATCCATCAGGGGCGGGGTGAAGCATCGCAACGATACTGATACGACTGCATTGAAGGCAATTATTGAAAGTACTACGGCCGATGGTGGAACTCCCCTGGGACCATCCTTGCTTGCTGCCTGGCAATATTATGCAGGAAAAAAAAGTGATCATGGTGGAGGGAACTATGATTCGACAGTGACCTGCCAGCCGAAATTCCTCATCGATATAACCGATGGTCTCGGTTATGAGCCGCATACCAATGTTTCTATAATGGCGCAATATACAAACCTCCTGGCAGACAATAAAATAAGTCCTATTGCGGTTGGCTTTGGTATTGATGATGCAACCCAGATTCAAAAGATGGCTGAAGTGGCTAATACCCGTGGTTCTGAAGATGGTTTATATGCTCTGCATGAGGAAGATGCCAGTGGCGTTGGTCAACCGTTTATGGCGCAGAACCAGCAAGAGTTAACTGCTGCTCTGCAGTCGATCACTAACAATATTAAACAGCAAATTTTCATAGGTTCATCACCGGCGCCTTCCACCTCTGTTGATGCCGGTACATTTGTCATTAATGCAAGTTTTAATGCGGCCACCTGGGGAGGCGATCTCACAGCAACGCCATATGACCCTGCTACCGGTGCATTTATGATGTGCGTGGATGCATCTGGAAACCAGGCCTGTGATTCTGTTCAGGTTTTTGGCAAGTGTCTGGATTTAGGGCTCTCGACATGTAATCCTGCCGATATCATAGAAGAAGAGTGCCTCTGCTGGACGGCGACGGATGTGATGCCGGCAACTAAAAATGCGTGGACTGTCGACGGTGATGTCAGTGCATCCGGAACAATGCTCAGTGCCGGGATGGCCGGTCACTATGTGAATGATCACACAGCACTGTCTGATTATGATATTGGCCTGGATGGCGATAATTATATTTGTAAGGATCTTGGAGATATTATTAAATCTACACCGGTTATTGTTGAATCACCCAGGAAATATTATGGGTTTGATAACTATCGGGCGTTTCAGTTCGGTACTGCCAGATCCAGAGATAAAATGCTCTACGTTGGGGCAAATGATGGTGCATTGCATGCTTTAAATCTAGTGACCGGCGTGGAGAAGTGGAGATTTTATCCTGAAGCCGTTCATCAGCTTCTTATTGATAAAAACATCTGTGACACCAATTATTGTCATGAATATTTCGTGGATGGAACACCTGTGGCTGCAGATGTGTATAGGGGAGCGAACTATGATTCCCCCGCTGGCCAAGGATGGCGTACCATGCTGTTGGCCGGCCTTGGTGCCGGGGGGGATGCATATTTTGCTCTGGATGTGACTTCGGCTAATTCCTTTGTTGAAGGAGGAACAGACTCCACCCAGGGTACAACCTATATGTGGCAGTTTAGCGATGCAGAACTGGGGCTGACCACCGGCGAGGCGGTAATTGCCAGAACGAGTGTTGCCGGCACCGATTATGGTGGTTGGGCGGCATATTTCGGATCAGGCTATGGGGTTGTCAATTCTCCATTCAAAGAAGCGTATGTCTACGGTATTGAGGCCTACTCCATGGATGATCTCTGGAACGATGGAACCAATGACTTTAACCGTGTCAAGCTTGAGGAAGATGATAGGATTTTCTACACAACACAAGTCGGTAACGAGTTTGCAGTCGGGCAGACGATAAGCGGGAAAACATCCAGTGCCTCTGCTGTTATCCTTGAAGTCTTTGATGATGGAACCAGTGGAACGCTGAAACTCTCTACAATAGTCGGTACCTTTGTAGACGGCGAGGTTTTAATGGTTGGTACAGATGAGATCGCAACACTGTATGGACCGTTACATAGTGTCTATTATGATGATGCGCTCTCGGACACGTTGGTAGCTGATATCGATTTTGACAATAGTGGTGATTTTCTCTATGCAGGTAATTTGTATGGACGGATGTATCGCTTGCATAATATAGCAAAAGGTGAGCAACCTGTTGTGGATCTTTTGTTCGACATAGACCCGAGTACTGTTAATCATAATACACCGATTCGGGCTGGTGCTTCCTATGGGTTTGATACTGTGGACAATACGGTGTGGGTGTATTTCGGCTCCGGAAAGTTTGAGGATCAGACAGATAAATTTAATTCGCAACAGCAGTATTTTGTCGGAATCCAAGACCACCTTGTCAGCCCGGTCCAAAATTCTACTTTGACTGATTTACTGGAGCGAACGACGGTTGCCGTCGACGCAACATTCAATGGTGAGACAAAAGAGTATCGTGTCGTCACTGGACAATCATTTGTTTATGAGGGGACAGATACCCTTGTGGTCGGCAGGGCTATGACCGGTGACATATCCGGTGCTACCGGTGTGATTGCATCCCTTACGACACTGAATGGACAAAAAATTGTGACTTTTGAGGAAGCAAGTGTAACGGATAATGGTGTGTTTGAAATGAGAGAGGATATAACCGATAGCTCTGCTAACAGGGTGACTTTGAAGGGACATCCCTGGTATGCAAAATTGATACAGGCTGCAGGCGTGCCCAGTGAACGAGTCATTGCTAAGTCACTGGTTGTTGGTGAGGTTGTCTTCTTTACCAGTTTCATTCCTGATATCGATGTTTGCGGCGGCAATGGGGCAGCCTGGTTGTATGCCTTGAATTATGAGACCGGTCTGCCGGCTACAGAGCCCGTATTTGACTTGAATGGAGATGGGTATATGAATGATGACGATGTGGTAACCCATGATGGAAAAAATTACTATGTCGCCGCAATCCCCATTGGGCGAGGTATCCCGTCATCTCCTGTTTTGGAAGGGGATATGATTTTTGTGAATACCACAGACAAGGCCCGAGCCGGCTTGCCTGTAAATCTGCCCAAATTGAAAGCGGTAATTGATTCATGGAAGGATGGCCGTTTTTAACCAAAGGTCTGCGAGATTCCTTCTGGTTGCTGTGGGTAAAAAGGAGAGCGTAATGCATAATATATTAAAGAGTGTCTTTATTGGTGTTGCAGGGATATTTTTTCTTGTCGGCAATGGGTTTTGTGAAGACATCGAATTGGGTGTAATTGTTGAGGCGATCCCGGAAGCTGGGTTGATACAAGTACATGATCATATTTTTAAGGTGGGGCATGTAACGGTGCTTACCGAGGAAAAAGAATATCCTGGTGATATTCGCGATTTGAAGGAAGGTGGACTTGTCAGGATAGTTGTCGGAGAAAAAACAGAGAAGCAATGGGAAGCTCAGCTGGTTACTTTTTATTCTGGAGAGATGGCGCAAAAAGTTGCAAGTGAAATGGATATGTCTGAGTCTTTTTTAGCTGAAGAGGAAGTTCCTTTAAGTCAACCGGTAAGGTCAGAGGAGGGGGCTGTTCTAAGATTGAACAACGGTGTATGGCAAAATTAGTTCTTTTTTAGGTTTGAAAAGAGAAGCTTTCTTTTTAGAGTGATAGTGGAGATGCCACACTGGGATTAATAGATTCCCAGTGTGGCATTTTTTTGAGAGAGAGTGCTCAGCAGGAATAATATTTTCAAGAAACCACTTCAAAACCAATCTTGGTGATTGCCTCTTTGATCACTTCAGCGTCCACATCTCCGTCATAACGGGCCTCTCCTTTTTCGAGGTCCACTTCTACATTTGCTACCCCTGAGACGTCTTCCAGGGCCTTTTTCGTCGATGCCACGCAGTGCTGGCAGCTCATTCCTTTAATTGATACGGTTGCCATTGTTTTTCTCCATGGGCTGAATTATTATTTGTGCTACAAGGTGGTAAGTTTTTCTGATGATGATTATCATTATGTATGCATTTCGAGAGAGAATTCAAGAGGTATGGAGGCGTAAAAACTCTTCAATGTTTCCTCTAGTTGGGAATGGAATGGTTATGGGTCTGTCAAACGTACTAAAATAGGTTGTTTTTTCTTCACGACAGCAGGTAAGGAGAAGGTGATATGCGAATGCAAGAGCTTAAATTGGCTGTTAATGGAATGCATTGTGCCGCCTGTTCCAGTCGTATTGAGCGGGTTGTCGGGGCCATGGAAGGAGTAAGCAGGGCTTCGGTAAACCTGGCTGCCGAGACCATGGAGCTGATCTGGGATGTGGACGTTCTCAGTTTTGAGGAAATAGCAGAGAGCGTTAAGGGCTTGGGCTTTGAATTGGTGAAGGAAGAAGAGGAGGAAGACGTTCGTCTTGATCTCGCTATCAGCGGTATGAATTGTGCAGCATGTTCCACAAGGATAGAGAAGGTGCTCTCCGCCAGGCCTGGAATTCTTTCAGTGGCCATCAATCTTGCCACAGAATCAGGTACTGTTCTCTATAAAAAGGGTGAGATCAACCAGCGTCAGATACGGGAAGTGATCAGTGGGCTCGGGTTCGAGGCCAGGCCCATGAGTGCGCAACAGGATCTGTTTGAAAAAAAACGGGCTGAAACAGTTGCTCGTCTGGCAACCATGAAAAGAAAACTCATCTTTTCCATGGCTCTGGCAATTCCACTCTTGATCCTCTCCATGGGTGAGATGATGGGACTGCCTTTGCCGGATCTCTTAAACCCTCACACGCATCCTGTCAATTTTGCCTCTGTTCAGTTTCTACTTGTGCTGGCCATCATGTTTTTGGGCCGGAATTTTTATCTGCTTGGTATCCCGGCCCTGTTGCGGCGCGTGCCCAATATGGATTCTCTTATTGCCGTGGGAACTGGTGCCGCTTTTATTTACTCCACCTGGAATCTCATTGAGATCTTCTTGGGAATAGATGTTCATATAAAGGTCATGGACCTCTACTTTGAATCGGCAGGTGTCTTGATTGCCTTGGTCTCCCTTGGGAAATACATGGAGACACGTTCTAAGTCCCATACCTCTGATGCCATTACCAAATTGATGCAGCTTACTCCGGAGACAGCACTCCTGCTCGATGGCGACCAGCAAAAAGAGATTCCCGCCGAAGAGATTGAAACAGACGATGTCCTCCTGGTTCGTCCCGGAGACAGGATTCCTGTGGATGGCTTGGTTGTCAAGGGGCGGACTGTGGTGGATGAATCAATGCTCACCGGAGAGAGCCTTCCTGTCACCAAAGAAGAGGGCGACACTGTAATTGGCGGAACGCTGAATAAAAATGGTGTACTTCATGTCCGGGCCCAGCAGGTAGGGCAGGATACTATGCTCTCCCGCATTGTCCGCCTGGTCCAGGATGCCCAGGGCTCAAAGGCACCCATTGCCGGGATGGCTGATCGAATCAGTCTCTATTTTGTCCCGGTGGTTATGGTTTTTGCAATACTCACAGGACTTACCTGGTATTTTTCCGGAGCTGCAGATTTCTCCACCTCTCTTCGTTTCTTTATCGCGGTCATGGTCATCGCCTGTCCCTGTGCCATGGGGCTGGCAACGCCCACATCTATTATGGTGGGAACCGGTCGCGGAGCTCAATTAGGGGTCCTGATCAAGAGTGGTGAGTCCTTGGAGATGGCAGAGAAAACAGAGGTGGTGGTTTTTGATAAGACCGGAACTCTCACCCATGGCAGGCCGAAATTAACTGATTTTGTCACACTATCTGATACGAGCGATGAGAAGGAGCTCCTCTTGCTGGCCGCATCCTGTGAACAAAGTTCAGAGCATCCTCTGGCAGAGGCTCTTGTAGCAGGAGCAGTGGAAAGGGATTTGCAGCCGGTACAACCGGAATCGTTTGAGGCGATCTTGGGAAAAGGGATACGGGGAAAGGTGCAGGGACGAAAAATACTCCTTGGTAATAAACAGCTGCTGGAAGATGAAGGGATTAGCGTGGCTGTAATAAAAAGTTCTGTGGCCGAGCTCTCCGCTCAGGGAAAGACCGTACTTTATCTGGCGGTTGATGGCAGTCTTGCAGCCATTTTAGGTATTGCCGATACCCTGAAGACCGAAGTACCAGCAGCAGTTTCGTCAATGCAGAAAATGGGGCTGCGGCTCATTATGCTTACCGGTGACCATGAAATAACTGCTCGTGCCATTGCCGGGCAGGCGGGAATTGACGAGGTGATTGCTGGAGTCTTGCCGGAAAAAAAGGCTGATGTTATTGCAGATCTGCAGGCCAAGGGAAAGAAGGTAACAATGGTGGGTGACGGTATTAACGACGCTCCGGCCCTGGCTCGAGCAGATGTTGGTATTGCCATGGGAACCGGCATCGATATTGCCATTGAATCCGGTGATATTGTGGTTATGCAGGGTAACCTGGACGGAGTGATCACGGCGCTCACTCTTTCCAGGGCAGTGATGCGCAATATCCGGCAGAATCTTTTCTGGGCTTTTGCCTATAATGTAGTAGGGATACCGATTGCAGCAGGATTTCTCACCCTCTTTGGCGGTCCGTCCCTTAATCCTATGATAGCCGGTGGGGCAATGGCCCTCAGTTCCGTGTCAGTGGTTTCTAATGCCCTGCGGTTAAGGTTTTTTAAGGCTTGATGTTGCAGGAAAAACACTTCAAATTCGTATGCTGTGTAGATGAACTATTTTACTGAGCCATCTTGTCTTCTGCGACAATTTGTCAAGCCTTACCAGATGCATGGAAATCCAGTCTGCATAGGGGAAAATGGGCGATAGTGATTGTACTTTTCCCTTGACTTTTCTCCCCACACATTTATATATATGAATGTTTTACTGAATGGTTGTTCATTTCATTGCCGCTTCATTCTTTGAATCGGTACGTTTTTGAAAATTAACTTAGAGGGAGTAATATGTTCTCAAAATTGGTTGCACCACATGGCGGAAGAGGTCTGGTTTGCGCATTGCTGACTGGTGAAGAGCGTGCTGCAGAGCTTGGAAAAGCAAAAGGCATGAAACAGCTTGAAATCTCAGATCGCGCCAAAGGTGATCTGATCATGATGGGGATCGGTGGTTTCAGTCCTCTTGATGGTTTCATGACTAAAGCTGACTGGAAAGGTGTTTGTGAGAATTTTCAGATGGCAGACGGAACTTTCTGGCCTGTACCCATCACCTTGGACGTTGACAAATCAGAAGGCATTCAGGAAGGTGACGAGATTGCCCTCGTAAAAGATGGTGAGGTATTTGCCACCATGCACGTTGTCGAAGCCTACGAGATGACCACTGAAGACAAGAAATGGGAATGTGAGAAAGTTTTCATGGGTGAAGGTGAAGAGTCTGTAGACGGAAACTTCTGGAAGATCGCTCCCGATGATCATCCTGGCGTTATCATGGTTCAGAATCAGAAAGATATGAACATCGCCGGTCCTGTTAAAGTACTCTCCGAGGGTGAGTATCCTGTAGAGTACCCTGGAGTTTACCTGACTCCTGCTCAGACTCGTCGTATGTTTGACGAGCGTGGTTGGGCCAACGTTGCTGCTCTTCAGCTGCGTAACCCCATGCATCGCTCCCATGAGTTCCTCGCCAAGATCGCAGTTGAAGTATGTGACGGCGTTTTGATCCACTCTCTGATCGGTAACCTCAAAGCTGGCGATATCCCTGCTGATACCCGTGTTAAAGCCATTGAAATCCTGATTGAGAACTACTTTGTTAAAGAGAATGTAATCAATGGTGGTTATCCCCTTGATATGCGTTATGCCGGTCCTCGTGAAGGTCTGCTTCATGCCACCTTCCGTCAGAACTATGGTGTTAACCACATGCTGATTGGTCGTGACCATGCTGGTGTTGGTGACTTCTACGGTTTGTTCGAGGCTCAGGAAATCTTTGACCGCGTCCCCCAGACTGGCGATGCCGCAAAAGACCTGCAGTGTAAACCAATGAAGATCGATTGGACCTTCTACTGCTCTGAGTGTGATGGTATGGCTTCTCTGCGTACCTGTCCGCATGACAAAGATTCTCGTGTAATCCTCTCTGGTACCAAACTGCGTAAGGCCCTGTCTGAGGGTGCTGAGATCGTAGACCATTTTGGTCGTGACGAGGTTCTGGATCACCTGAAACTGTACTATGCAAGCCTGACCGAGAAAGTTGAGGTCAAGATGCAGGGTGCTGCTTCCGGCGACTCCATGTAATCTGTTCGAAGGACTTGTATAAGTCTTATAGGGAGATGCTGCCGTAAGGCAGTATCTCCCTTTTTTTGTTTTTTTCGAAGTACATCAGCACCCCATATTTGCCCGTTTTGGCTTTGTCACATAGCGGGCTATAGTGCCAAAACCAAAACGAACAAATATGAGGCACTGCTGAACTTCTTGTAATATACTTCGATCTATGAAAAGAACTTTCCGGTAAAAATGTTTTTGAGGAGTTGGGCTCCTCAAGGTCCTCAGTTATTGAATCCTAACCGTTATACAATATTCTTATGTCCTCATACCAGTTAGACGTCGGTCTTGGTGAACGCAGTTATCCTATCTTTATTGAAGACGGGATCATAGAAAAGGTCGGTGCTGATCTGGCTAAAAGAGATATTGCTTCTCGTTATGCAGTCATCTCTGATGATTATGTGGCAAAACTCTATGGATCTACCCTCATGGCTTCCCTCAAAGAGGCCGGTATTCAGGCAGAACTTATTACCTTTCCCAGGGGTGAAGCTTCGAAGAATCTTCAGGTCTTTGCAGAACTCTCCAGCCGATTGGCACAGATGGGTCTCGATCGTAAGAGCGGACTGATTGCCCTTGGCGGTGGTGTAACCGGTGATCTTACCGGATTCCTGGCTGCATCCTATATGCGCGGTATTCCCTTTGTTCAGGTTCCCACCACTCTCCTTTCTCAGGTGGATAGTTCGGTGGGAGGAAAGACCGGAGTGGATATCCCGGAGGGAAAAAACCTGGTTGGAGCTTTTTATCAGCCTAAGGCAGTTTATATAGATACTGCCGTGCTCACCACTCTCCCGGTCGAAGAATATCTTGGCGGTATAGCCGAAGTGATTAAGTATGGGGTGATCAGGGATTTCGAGTTCTACTGTTTTTTGGAGAGAAATCTTGATGGTATCCTGGAACTGAGTCCTGCTCTTATTCAGGAGATGATATATACCTGCTGTCGAATTAAGGCCGAGGTGGTTGCCGAAGATGAGCGGGAATCTGATCTGAGACGAATCCTTAACTTTGGGCACACCATTGGACATGCCGTCGAGGCAGCATCCGATTTTTCCATTATCCATGGGCATGCCGTGGCCATGGGCATGGTGGCAGCCCTGCGTCTGGCAGTTGCTTCAGGGCTTTGTAAACGTAAAGAGGCGGGCAGGGTAGCAACCCTGATTCATGCCTTTGGTCTGCCAACTGAGATTCCCGAGGATATGGATCGCCAGCGTATCAAGTCTTACATTAAAACGGACAAAAAAAGTGTCGGAGGCTCAGTCTTCTATGTCTTGCCCACCACCATAGGCCAGGTCATCATTACCAATGAAATAACAGAAGAACAAATAGACACCATTTTGCAAAGGTAACCCCAACCGCACACCTCAAACCGCACACCGCCTCCCCATGCCCATATACGAATTTTATTGCGATCATTGTAACGTCATCTTCAACTTTCTTTCCAGTCGGATTAATACCACGAGTCGGCCGGATTGTCCCCGTTGCGGAAAAAAGGAGATCAGTCGTCAGATGTCTACCTTTGCTACCCTGGACAAGACAAGGCAAGATGGTGAAGATGGTTCTGCCGAAATGGATGAAACCAGGATGGAGGAGGCCTTTGTCTCACTCATGCA
>JAQYVF010000072.1 GCA_030145625.1 Desulfocapsa sp.
CATCTTTATCTAACTTTTTTCGCTTTTCCATCTGTTCCTCCTCGGTTAAGTTGTGCCTTGAATTCAGGTATATTGATACTATAACCATGTGCTGGAAAAGATGATGGGGCTACCTATTTACATCATAGTTACTCCCCTAAATCGGCACAGGGCAGATTTGAAGAGATCAGGAAGAAGGGTAAATTGCGGTTTTGCTTAAATGCTTGAGCTTGCCAATGGATTCTTTAACTATGGTTAAAATTGGAAGTAATTAAGTTCATGGTGTCCCCTGATCTTCCATAAATAATCAGATAGTTACGGATTGATATGCTTCAATAATATGTTTTACACCAGCATTATTGCCCAGTTGTATCCTCTGATAGTGATTAAGTGTTTTGGTAAGATAATTCACAGCGTTTTTTGCTTGTTCAACGGTATCAGCTTCCCAAATTAGGTTGCCAACGGTGCTAACTTTTGGTCGCTGTTTGTTCATGTCCGTAGCAACTGAGACTATTAAAATTTCATAAAAGCGTTGATTTTCTTCAACTAACGCTTCAGCTTGAAAGCAGAAATCAAGTTGGATTAGTTGTTGTCGCAATGTAAATTGGTGGTGAACAGGACACAAGAGGAAATCGATATTGGTTGTAGGGTGACTTTGATAAATAGCTTTGACAAACTGGGTCACTAAATCGCCGCCCACTCCGGTTATAATCACTAAATGCTTCCCCTCATATTGTCGTAATGGTAGTGCAGTTACATCAATACAATGTGTTTGCCATTGTGTACCTGTGGCTGACAACTCTTTGGGGTGAAATCGCTGTAGTTTGTTTTCCAGTTCGCTCATAAGTTCAGGAACAATATCAACAAAATGAATGTATAATGCAGCTTGTCGAGATAATAAGGCAGCTCCCAATAAGCCGTGGTCACAACAACAATCCCAAATGTGGGTATATTCAGATGTAACCATTGATTCAATTTTCTTTAATCTTTTACCGAGTTTTAAGGTCAATGCCTATCCTATGAGGTGTAAAGGTGGTTTACTAGTCAAAAGCTGGCGCATTATAATGGTTTCCTGCCTTGAATCTATGAGTTTCTTACTATCGCCCAAACTGAAGGTGTCTACTGCATCGCTGGTATGAATACAAGATTTCGAAAGTAAATATATCTCCTCCTAGGTTGACTCAAACCATTATCCCAACAAGAGAACATGCCAATGGCAATCTCTGCAATTTAAACAAAACCGCAAATACAGCCTATTCCTGACCTGAATTTTTTTGTTACGTATATTGTGCAGATACGTAACGATTCAGGAATAAGGTTACATTCCAGTTTTCTTCGCACGGTTAAACCTGCCAGATTAAATCATAATGAGATGTGGAGGTCCTACCACCCCGCCTTATCTAACAAATTTCGGCCTTACTCTCATTTTTTCTTCTTGTTACCTAATTGTTACCTGCTCTGATGTAACGTGTTGATAGCAATAGAATATCATTTGTATTCACAGATAATATCAAGCCTATCGAGAAGCTTAACCTTACCTTGCTGGAAAGGCGTATACATGTATACAATTATATGGCACTAAGAAGGGATAATGAGGTGGGCAAAACAACGTACATTGCCTTCGGGGAAAGTGTCAGGAATAAGGTTATGTTGCCAAATTCTGCGTAAAATAAACCTTGGCAAAGGTAATCTCTACTGGATGACTAACTCGCTTTCCTAAAAGATACAGGAAGGATATTAATCTTCAAATCGAAAGTATAATTGACTAAAAAGTAAAATATAGATGTACCTTCTCCAACTAAATGATAATCTATTTGATGTTCCCACCGAGGTAGGTAAATTGACATAATCCGATGTAACTTGCCAAAACCGATTCGCCATTAAGCATATAAGCTGATGCTTAAAAACCGTTCCCACATGAGGATTGGAGTCCCAATGCATAAGCTCAAAGTAAGTTTCTCAATCATCAGTATGATGATCTTGTTTAGTGTCACCTCGGCTCAGAGTCAAAAAGACGGTGGGGAAGACTTAGCAGCAAAGACACAGAATCCAGTCGGCGCCATGTACAGCCTGCCTTTCAAGTTCAGTTTTGATTATGGTGCTGATAATGGAGAAGCCAGTTTTTTAAATATTCAACCGGTCTTACCCCAGACAATCGGTGAATGGAATCTCATTCACCGATTTATATTACCCCTCATTGATACTCCTGGTATGGTTAGCGGTATACCAGGGATTCCAAATCCAACTGAAGGTGACGGAGCAACCGGCTTAGGTGATATTAATTATTCTGTATATCTTTCTCCTGCTGATCCCAATAAGGTTATCTGGGGTGTTGGCCCTTCATTTATGATGGATACTGCCACAGATGATCAGCTGGGTAGCGGTAAATGGAGTACAGGTCCTACTGCAGTAGTTCTGGTACAACCGAAACCCTGGACCTTAGGACTTCTAGTACGACAACTCTGGTCCTTTGCAGGTGATTCTGATCGTAACAATGTCAGTCAGATGCTTCTAGAGCCCTTCATTAACTATAACCTGGAAGGCGGTTGGTATTTGCTCAGCGATATGATCATTACTGCCAACTGGGAGGCTGATTCTGACAACCAATGGACCGTCCCATTGGGAGGTGGTTTTGGAAAAATGTTTGAAATCGGTAGCCAGAAGATGAATACCAAACTTGAGGCCTATTATAATGTAGAAAAACCTGAAGGTGCCCCGGACTGGTCACTCTCATGGACGTTACAGTTTTTGTTCCCACGATAGGAAGTAAAATCGTACGGAGATTTCAATAGATAATAAAACTTACGAGGAGGATCTGAAATGAATAAACGGTTTTTTGTTAAAAAAGCCATCTCCACCGCACTTCTGCTGTCGGTGGGTTGCCTTACATCTACGGCGGCCTACGCTGCTAGCAAACCCAATATACTGGTTATTATGTCAGATGATGTTGGTATCACTAACCTCAGCGCATATAGTCGAGGACTGGCTGGATATCAAACCCCAAACATTGACCGTATTGCCAATGATGGTGTTTTATTTACGGATTACTATGCAGAACAAAGCTGTACAGCCGGTCGATCTGCCTTTATTACCGGGCAGTCACCTATCCGGACGGGGCTCGCTAAGGTTGGCTTTCCCGGCGCTACAATTGGCTTGCAGAAAGAGGATCCAACCCTGGCGGAGATGCTGAAGCCACACGGTTATGCCACAGGTCAATTCGGAAAGAATCATCTCGGAGATCGTAACGAGTTTCTGCCGACAGTGCATGGCTTCGATGAGTTTTACGGCAATCTCTATCACCTTAATGCTGAGGAAGAGCCTGAGAACCCCGATTATCCCAAAGATCCGGCATTCCGTGCTGAATTTGGCCCACGTGGAGTGCTCGACTGCGTAGCTTCAGATAAGGACGACGAGACTGTTGATCCGCGATTCGGCAAAGTTGGTAAGCAGATTTGCAAGGACACCGGCCCATTGACTAAAAAACGTATGGAGACGGCTGACGAGGAGTTCGTTGGGCACGCCGTTGAATTCATAAAGAATAACACTAAACTGGATAAACCATGGTTTGCCTGGGTTAACACCTCACGTATGCATTTCTACACCCATTTGAAGGAGGAGAGTACTGGTGTCACCGGTCTTGGTATCTTTGCCGACGGCATGGTAGAACACGATGGCCATGTAGGCCAGCTTCTTGACCTCCTGAAAGAGCTCAAAATCGATGAGGACACAATTGTTTTATACACAGCCGACAATGGCCCCCACTACAACGAGTGGCCGGATGGCGGTCTGTCTCCGTTCCGTGGTGAGAAAAACACTAACTGGGAGGGCGGCTACCGCGTGCCAATGCTTGTGAGTTGGCCGGCAAAGATCAAAGGTGGCACAATTATCAACGATACAACATCAGCGCTTGACTGGGTACCAACGCTCATGGCTGCAGCCGGCAACACCGAGATCAAAGAGGATCTCAAGGCTGGATCCAAACTTGGGGACAAGGAGTTCAAAGTGTATCTGGATGGTTACAATCTTCTGCCGAATCTGAGCGGTGGAAGTGAAGAATGGCCGCGCCGTGAATACTTCTACTGGAACGATGGTGGTGGTTTGGTGGCATTGCGCTATAATCATTGGAAACTTGTATTCCAGGAGCAACGTGAAAGCAAGTTTATGGTGTGGTCCGAACCGTTTGTCCCACTGCGTGTCCCGAAGCTCTTCAACCTTCGCACTGATCCCTTTGAGCGTGCAGACACCGATTCCAATAATTACAACACGTGGTGGATTCGCCGGGTATTTACTATGGTCCCGGCACAAACCTTTGTGGGTGAGTACATTGAAACCTTCAAGGAGTTTCCGCCGCGACAAAAGCCTTCAAAATTCAATGTGGACGATGCACTGTCTGCTATGAAATCTGCAGGTAACGCAGGTAACTAATCGTTTTAATAAGGGGCGGGAACATGTGGCTCTTTGTACCTGCCCAGATATTTACAAGGCAGTGGCTTAAGTCCTTTGAGGAATTCCCCCCAATAGGCGGAACTACACTCGGTATTGATGGTGTCCACAAACAACTCTCAAATCCTGCAGCAAGACAGTAGTTCATCGTTACTGGGATGGTGAGTGGAACATAAAGTGTTCCACTCACCGACATCATCATCAAGGATCAAATCGCCTCATATCAAGGTGTTTCCTGATTATACGTAACAAAAGACAAAACCGAAAGTATGCTATTCCTTCTTGAATACTTTATCGCCCAGCTCCGGTGGTAGCGGGCATAAACATAGGCCAGGGAAATAACCGAAAATGGTACATCCAAGGTTCATAGCCATGGATATTTTCATAGGCTGTAAAAAAGAGAACGTCCTTAACCACAGTGAGACCCCATAAAGAACTGCCCTCGGAACCCTGCATTATATCTACAACAAGCTTAGTACCTGCACCAGTACCGGTGCTTTGCCAAAGTTCATTGCCGTGCAAACCATCATAAGCTGTGAAAAATAAGGTATTGTTGTCAGCAGTGAGATGATCCGGATTACTATCTCCGCCCGAGTTTATGTCTGCGACCATGATGGTGCTATTCGTCCCAATATCGTGCTTCCAGAGTTCACGGCCATTAGTGCCGTCATCGGCGCTAAAAAACAGGGCGTCGGCAACTCCGGTGAGACCATATGGAGTACTATTCCCACCCGGGTTTATATTCGCGACCATGACGGTGCTATTCGTCCCAATATCGTGCTTCCAGAGTTCACTGCCATTGGTACCATCATCGGCGCTAAAAAACAGGGTGTCGGCAATTCCGGTGAAACTTCTTGGACTGCTATCTCCACCCGCCGGGTTTATATTTGCGACCATGGCGGTGCTATTCGTTCCAATATCATGCTTCCAGAGTTCACTACCATTGGTGCTATCAGCAGCACTAAAAAAAAGGGTGTCTTGAAAGTAAAGAAGCTTAGATGGGAGAACCATCATTCCAGGAAAGGGATTGATGAAACTCGTAACCATTGTAGTTCCAGCAACGGATCCATTGCTCTTCCATAGTTCGATACCATTTGTACCGTCATCTGCCCAAAAATAAAGAGTTCCATTGGCGTTGGTGAGGGATGCTGGCAAAATGCTAGTGGAAGAGCCTGGATTAATATTCACAACCATAGTTGTTCCAGAGCTTGTTCCGTTACTTTTCCACAACTCACTGCCATCTATGTCGTCATTTGCTGAAAAATAGAGTGTGCCAGCAACGTTGGTCAGGGATCTCGGTCCCCCTATACCTGGATTGGAAGTAATATCTTTAATCATTGTGGTCCCAGACCACGAGCCATCACTCTTCCACAATTCTGCACCATGCGTGCCGTCATCAGCCGTAAAGAAAAGAGTGCCATTAATTGCTGTGAAATTAGATGGTCTGCTGCTTCCTGATGTGTTTATATCTTTTACCATGGAAAGGTTTCCATTTCCGTCACGTTTCCACAGTTCCATACCGTTAATGCCGTCATCTGCCCTAAAAAAAATGTCCCCGTTCACCTCTGTAAAATTTTCTGAATAGCTGCTTAAGTTTCCAGCTCCTCCCGCAGTCACAATAAGAGTACCTGGTTCTGTTCCATCGCTTTGCCACAACTCTATGCCATGGACGCCATCGTAAGCCGCAAAAAACAGTTTACTATCGACATAGGTTAAACCGTAAGGACTATCCAGCTGGAAGGCCTCCAAGGGTTCAACTAGAATTTTCAATACTTCAGTTCCAGAAGGAGTTCCATCACTCTGCCAGATTTCAGGTCCGTTTATTCCATCATCGGCAGTAAAAAAAAGAGTACCATTACCGGCAGTGTAGTTCTTTGGCGAACTTCCTTCTCCAAGGGTACTGTTAATATCTTTGACCCTCGTTGTTGTTGTCCCGTCACTTTGCCAAAATTCATCCCCACTGGTACCGTCATTGGCTGTGAGATATAGTTTTCCGTTGATTACAGAAAAGTACGAAGGGTAACTGCTGCCTGTAAGGTTAATGTCAAATTGTATACTGGTTGTTGTAAGGACGTCGTACTTCCAAAGCTCTCTCCCGTCAGTTCCATTGTTAGCCGAGAAAAAGATTTCCGTGTTGCTGAGTGCGACAAGATTTTGCGGGTTACTGCTTTCTGTGGGAGTAGTAACATCTGCACCGGATGGCCTCACAGTTACCATCCCATTGCTAATCCAAATTTCATTCTGGATCCCGTCAAAGGCGGTAAACCAAACATAACCATCAACATTAATGAGATATTGTGGATTGCTGCTCCCGGTAAGATGAATATCCTTAACCATCAAAGTGCCTGCCATTTCTCCATCACTCTTCCACAATTCGATACCGTTGGTTCCATCTTCGGCGGTAAAAAAGAGTGTATTGTCGACAGCAGTGAGGTTCTTCGGGTAGCTTCCAATAGGACCGGGTTTAATATCCTTAACCAGCAATGTACCTGCTGTGCTTCCATCACTCTTCCATAATTCGAAACCGTTGGTTTCATCCTCAGTAGTAAAAAAGAGTCTATCGTTGACTGCAGTAAGGTTCCCCGGAGAGCCTCCTTCAGGACCTGGGGTAGAATTCTTGACTATCAAGGTGCCTGCTGTGGTTCCGTCACTTTTCCACAATCCGATACCGTTGATCCCATCATCGGCAGTAAAAAAAAGTGTATTGTTGACTGCAGTGAGGTTTTTTGGAGAGCTTCCACTGGGGCCTGGGTTAATATCCTTGACCCGTGAAATTGTTGTACCTTCTTTTTTCCATAATTCTATACCGCCGGAGATATCACTTGCAGCGTAGAATAGAGTGTTATTGACAGCTGTCAATTCGGTTGGATAAGAGCCACGCTCTATCAGATTAATATCCCTGATCATCTGCGGCTGTTTATCCAAACAATATCCTGACGTAATGATAGTAAAAAAAATAATCGCTGCGAACAAAAAAGGTTTGAATGTTTGGAGATTTTTCATGCCGGCCTCCCTACTTTAGCTATTTCTTTCAGCAATCTTCTATTAATTTTCTACATCGAAAAAAGGACGAAAGTCAAAAAAACGGATTTAAAAATATCAATCAACGTTTACATTGACCTGCTTAAAACAAAAAAAACAAATTCGGCGTAACTAAGGGCAGAGTATAAATAAATGTGTGTGAATGGAGCCTGTAAAAGATTTTGTGTAAACAGCTCCGTCGATCATAATCGAAATTAAGATTGCCAGACCGAACATATTAATATCTCAACAATACTCCAACTTGAACTTTCTACTGTCATGGTCAAAACAAGAATCAAAATATCTTCTATAGATCCTGACTCAGCCAGAATTTTAGCAAAACCAAATACCCCTTTGACCTCCCTCGATTTAAAACACTCCTCTGAACTTTAGATGTTTCAACAATATCATGACAGTTGTTGCTGAACCATATCTGAAAAACAATGCGCACTAGTAAAATACTAGTTAACATTCCATGCATTATCTTAACAATATCAAATTATTTTGTCATTCTTTTGACACACAAAATTTATTGCAGCGAACCACAAAGAACAGGAGCTTGTCCGAGAATACCTTCCCCCCCAAACTCTTCGGTATTTATAAAAAATAATGCTCACAATATTAAATATATGGCTGTGCATATTTTTTAGAAATGCCTCGATTTTGGATAAAATGCCTATTCTCGGACAAGCTCCTAGGAAAGAATATATTTTGACCACCATTGCGACGAGGCATGAGATGATAAAAGGCACCGGGAAAATGAATAGGAGGGTTACGTGCCATGCGGATATCTTAAAGGTCAAACGACAAAATGTCACGCCTGACCCCGTTCTTGCAAAGGGCATACCCTGTGGTATTGACTTGCCACCAGTTATTGATATGATAAAAAAAGAGTTCAGAGTACCTTGAAAAATTTTACCATAGGTACCCTGAAAGAAATCTACTTGCGGCGCATCTATTTGATATTCCTAGGATAAAATATTTCAAATAACGAAGAGGCTGGGCGGAAATACAACTTTCCAAGGTGGCCTTTTATTTATTACGAGATAAAACCTAATCTGCTGCAAAGTAGAGACGAAAAATTATGGGATTCAAAGAGATAGCCGGGCTGCCTTGAAAGAGGTGCTTCGGCTTTTTTTATTATGTCTCAAAGAGCCAATTGCCAGGCTGTTGAAAGCTCTCGGAGAGGATGACTTCACCGGGACTCCAGGTCGAGCGGCCTTCCGGCGAGCATCGGGATGCGTGAAAGCATCGACGCGAACCTCATCTCCAGCATCGTTTGGATACTCCGAGACATTCCAGGGTAATCGGATACATTAGACGGCGTGTAATCTATCACTGCATCCGGAGAGACCGAGACGAACCTGAATATCTTCTCCATCCAGAGTTGGGGTTCCCCGGCCAGCTCGGCAAGGGACATTATGAAAAACCGACTTCTGTCATACAGACTAAAATATCGCATAAGTTGTTCATCGTAGAGGGACGAGCGGTAATACATGAAGTTCCAGAAATACTGCGGACAGCCCGTTAAAAACGACGGGTCATTGAACCGCCGCTCTTCTTCGGCCAGCGCCTCTTCAAAAGACGGGATGGTTTCGTAGCCGAGTTGCCGCATAAACTGGTAGAGAGAGTAGCTCCTCAAAGCCGGATTTCTGAGAATGACTATAAAACGGGCATCAGGGAAAAGAGTGTTGAGGACGGGCGGCGTATCGGGATTGCTGAAATAGACATGGGAAGCCTCCCCGACGACCTTTTTCTCCATTCCGCACTCAAACAGTCCAAAATAGTCAATCGGATTACTCACCACCTGGAATTCACTGCAGAAGAAAGAAGGTTCCTTGACCGGAGACATATGGACTTCGGGGTGCTGCTGCAGATAGCTGTATATGCTTGTAGTGCCACACTTGGCAGCCCCGAGAACAAAGAGGTTGGGAAGTCTCATCCTTTTTCCATCAGTGACAATGGGCGCCTCTTGCGCCCGGTGTATTTCTGTTTTCCGCATTTACTCTCTTCTTTGCAATCTCCGAAAGATATCCACCGAAGATGTCGTTACCCTCGATCATCGACGCCCCTTGAATACCAATCGAAATTATGACACAGATCCTTCCCCAAGTGCTGCCGGATATACCTCCGAATTATTTTGCAATTTCAGTTCCTGCAGAAGTATAAGAAGAATAAACGGTATTTTTGCTCGAAGTCAAGAAGAGTCATTGGCCAGCCAAATCACCCTCCCCAACAACTGGATGAAGAACGTCCAAAAAGGGCACTTATTTTTCTCCGAAATGCTGCAAGAAGTTTTCCTTGTGCGCCATGGTGAGAGCGAGGGTAACGGCAAAGGCGATACAATCAACCTGCCAATTCATCATACAAACGTAACCGACACAGTTATGGAGACGTTTTCGTAATTTATTCAGGCGCTCCCTACTTTGATTCCAGCCACCACAAGCAATACTACTAAAGGAAACTTCCATGAATATCAAGATAACTAAAGGATATATTCACGGCTTGGCTGCAATCGCGCTGATATCTTGCGCGACGTACGCTCAAGCCGCAAACAAAGACTATATCGTCGCGCCGAGTAATGGGGACATCACAGGAACTGCACTCTCGGCACGATTGGCAAATGGCGACGTAACATTGCAAAGCAGCGAGGGTGGCACATCAGGTTCGGGTAACGTAATTATCAACGATATTGTTAGCTGGAGTAACAACACTACACTTACTCTGGAAGCCTCGAATAACGTCATTATCACGGCAAACTTCTCCGCTAGTGGAGATACTGCGGGCCTGGTGCTCAGCCCCGCCACGGCAAACGGTGTCGAGTCTCCAAATTCAACAGGCGCCTACAGCCTCAACGGTTCCTCCATTACGCTTTCCGGCAATACTCCGAGTCTCAATATTGCAGGTACCTCTTATACAGTGATCAACAAACTTGGTGCAGCAACCGACGTGAAGACTCCGCCAACTACACCGACGCTGCAAGGAATAGCGGCAACAGCCAACCTGGCAAAGAATTTCGCACTCGGCAGCGACATCGATGCCGCGGAGACTTCAACATGGAACTCCGGTGCGGGGTTTACGCCGATCGGAGATGGCGGTAAGACACTGAACGATCCTGCCCACCCATTCACCGGAAACTTCGATGGCTTGGGCCATACTATCACAAAACTAGGGATTAACCTGCCGGACAAGACATGGTGGGTTGGCTTGTTTGGAGACACGGGCAAAGGCTCCGAGATCCATAACATGGGTCTTGTTGACGCAGAAGTCACAGGGAATCATCGTGTCGGCGGCCTGGTGGGAGAGAACAATGGCCTGATCACTCAAAGCTACGCCAGAAGCGTTGTGACCGGAGTCAATAATGTCGCAGCCCTGGTAGGTTACAACACCTCTTCAGGTAGTGTCAAAAAAAGCTATTCGTCAGGTAATGTGAACATAACAAATAAAGGTCTCCATGGTGGCAGCCTGGTGGGAGCCAATTCGGGGGTGATCAGCAATAGCTATTCAACAGGCAGTGTAAGCGGCAACGGCATAAGAGTCGGTGGTCTGGTAGGCCTTAACGACAGTGGTACAATCAGCAATTGCTACGCTGCAGGGTATGTTTTCGGTTCACAGGATATAGGAGGGCTGGCTGGAAATAACAGCAATGGCACCATTAACAGCAGTTATTGGAACACCGAGACATCCGGCCAGACAGCATCAGCCGGCGGCAAGGGACTGACCACTGCAGCAATGCAGATGCAATCCAGTTTTGCGGGGTTCGATTTCCCCAACATATGGACCATTGTAGAGGGGGCAACCTACCCCATGCTTTCGTCCGAATATTCCACCACGATTTACAATACACACCAGCTGCAATTAATGGCGACGAATCTGGGTGCGAACTATACACTTGGCGCTGATATTGATGCTTCTGCCACAAGTACGGGTAAGGATATTTGGGGCAGCAAGGGTTTTACCCCGATTGGTAATGAAAGTATTCCATTCACCGGTACTTTAGACGGCAAGGAACACACCATCAGCAACATCATGATTAACTTGCAAGAGACTGATTACGTCGGCTTATTTGGCTATACGAGCATGTCTTCCAATATTCGCGATGTCGGGCTGGACAGTTGTGCAGTGACCGGACGGAACAACGTGGGTGCACTGGCAGGTTCTAACAGCGGCAATATCACCAGCAGTCACGCCGAGCAGATCAATATCACGGGTATGGGAGACAAGAGCAGCGGCAGCGGCGGGCTGGTGGGAAAGAATAGCGGCACAATCAGTGGCAGCCACACTTCCGGCAACGTGACCGGAATCGATGATATCGGCGGGCTGGTTGGAGTCAACGAAGGAAAGATCGATGCCAGTTATTCGCTAGCCGCGGTAATCAATGCCGCAGGCCAAGCTGGCGGGCTGGTCGGAACTAACGAACAAAAAGGAAGCATCAGCGCCAGCTACGCGATTGGAGTCGTAGGCGATGTCGGCACGACGAGCGAATTGGGTGGGCTGGTAGGACTCAATAACGGCAGCATCAGTTTCAGCAATTCACTGGGCAGAGTAGATTGTGGCAATGGTTGCTCCGGCGGTGGGCTGGTAGGCAACAATAGCGGCAGTATTGCCAACAGCTATGCCACGGGCGGTGTAGGCGGAACGGGCCGCCATACTGGCGGGCTGGTTGGTCGTAACACTACGGGCTCAACCATCTATAAAAGCTATGCAACCGGTACTGTCACTGCCAGAGAAAACGCAGGCGGATTAGTGGGAGAGAACCAAGGCACCATCACCAACGGCTATTGGAACAGCAGTGTCAACTCAACTGGAATAGGTCAGGGCACCACAACAGGTGCGACCGGATTGACTGCTGATGAGATGCTGGTTTCAAAAAACTTCAAGGATTTCATTATCACTCCCACCCCTGGGGCACTGGGCTGGGTAGTCGTCAACACCGACGGCAGTCTGCAAACCTCTACTAACAGTACGACGGCCGCAACTTCGCCGATGCTGGCGACGGAATATTCGACCACCATCAATAACGCGCATCAGTTGCAGATGATGGTGATGAACCTTGGGGCCAGCTACAGTATGGGTGCGGATGTGGCGGCGAAAGGCACCGGCAACGGTAAGGAGGTCTGGGGGATACTCGGATTTGTCCCAGTCAGGGTTGGAAACACCAATACCCCGTTCACCGGCGTCTTCGATGGGCAGCACCATAAAATCAGCAAGCTGAGCATCAATCGAACAGACAATAACGTCGGTTTGTTCGGCTACATAAATAATGCCGAGATAAGAAATGTGGGCCTGTCTGAAGCACAAGTGAGCGGAGCCAATAACGTCGGGGGGCTGGTGGGATACAACGGCAATGGAATAATCAGCAATAGCTACGTCAGCGGCCACATATACGGTTTTTACACCTTCTATAATTCCGATGGGGACAATATCGGGGTGTTGGTTGGTGATAACAATGGGGGCACGATCAATAACAGCTATGCAACGGGTATTGCCTATGGAGGAAGCAGTATTGGTGGGCTGGTGGGATACAACAAGGGTTCGATCAACAACAGCTATGCGACAAGCAACACGAATGCGAGAAGAGGGCTTCCGGGAACCACAAACCAGGGTCCCGGTAATTCCGGCGGGCTTGTAGGATATAACGATGGTTATATCAAGACCAGTTATGCCAGAGGACCCGTAATCGTGAAATGGAATGGGAAAGCCGGCGGACTGGTAGCATACACGTATAGAACAAACCGTGTCACAAACAGCTACTGGGATACCACTACATCCAACCAATCCACCAGTGCTGGCGGCAACGGCCTGAGCGACGTGCAGATGCGGCAACAATCCAGCTTCTCCGGCTGGGATTTCACCAATACCTGGCAGATGGATACCTATCCCGCACTGCGCAACATGCCGGCGGGCTATATGCCCTGAGCGGGCCACGACCGCAATGTCCCATAATCCCGAACAAAACAAACAGCAAAAGGAACAATCATGAAGCACCATATATTTCACGGCTGTCACCATTGGCTGATTACCATAGCCTTGACACTCTGCGCCGCCACGGGCCATACCGCAACCGACTACATTGTCGCCCCAATCGGCGGCGATATCACCGGTGCTGCACTCTCTGCCCAGCTGGCAACTGGCGACGTAACACTGCAAAGCAGCCAGGGCAAGAATGCTGGATCGGGCAATGTGCTCATCAATGATATCGTTACCTGGAGCACCAATACCCTGACCCTCAATGCGCTGGGTAACATCAGCATCAACACCTCGATGAAGGGCTCCGGCACTGCCAGCCTCGTCCTTGTTTACGGGCAAAGCTCCCCGGCGGCAAACAACTCCAGCAACTCTATCATCAATGCCCCGGTCCACCTCCCCGCCGGGCAAAATTTCAGCACCACACTGGGAACAGATGGCACAGCCCAAACCTACACGGTGATCAACAGCCTTGGTACAGCAGCGGATGCAACGATCGCACCAACTACGCCGACGCTGCAAGGCATGGCGGCAACAGCCAACCTGGCAAAGAGTTTCGCGCTTGGCAGCGATATCGACGGCAGTGCCACCTCCGGCTGGAGCGACGGACAGGGCTTCACGCCGATCGGCAATCCCAAAAATTCCTTTGCCGGAATCCTCGAAGGCCTGGGCCATACCGTCGACAATCTTACGATCAATAGACCGAATGCTATTTATGTCGGCCTGACCGGACAGGCTGGGCCTGGAGCCACGATCCGCAATATTGGCATACTAGGCGGCAGCATAAAGGGAGCATCTGGCGTTGGAGGGCTGACGGGATTAAACCGAGGGGGTACAATCTACAACAGCTTCTCCACAGCCAATATCAACGGATACAGAAGGCTTGGCGGACTGGCGGGCGATAACGAGGGCCCAATCACTAACAGTTATGCCACGGGCAATGTGACTTCGACAGGATCGGATGCGGGATCTGGATATGGTTTCGGAGGATTGGTGGGACGCAACTCCGGCAAGATCGGCAATAGCCATGCCGCAGGCATTGTGTCCGGAGGCCAAGCCGGCATGACGGACGCCGGAGGACTGGTAGGAGAGAATTATGCACCTGGTGTAATCTCCTACAGCTACGCTACAGGGAGCGTCAGCAGCGGAACTGGGAATGGCGGGATGAATTTGGGCGGACTGGTAGGGATCCAGGGAGATAATCAGGGGGACGGCGGCTCCATCAGCAATAGTTACTCGACAGGCAACGTTAGCTGCAATATCACCCCCAATTTGAATTCTTGTACTGGTATCGGCGGCCTGATTGGAGCGATGGGAGGCAACGGCAATGGCGGCGGACTCACCAGTAACGGAGGAACTGTTGTCAGCAGCTATAGCGCTGGAGTTGCGACATCGAACGACGAATTTGGGCAGAGCCCGGGCGGTCTGGTGGGCTTCATGAATTCCGGCACTATAACCAATAGCTACTGGAATTCTGCTAATTCAACCGGCACGGGTTACAAACCGGGAGGTACGATTACCGGCAACGGACTGACTGCTGCACAGATGAAAACGGTAAGCAGTTTCTCCGGCTTCAATTTCACCACCACGCCAGGCGCATCCGGCTGGGTGATTGTTGATAGCGACGGGAAACTGAACAATGCAAATGGGTCGGCGGGGGCAACACTACCGATGCTGGCATCTGAATACTCCACCATCATCACCAATACGCAACAGTTGCAATTGATGACGATGGTTCCCGCTACGAACTATACACTCGGCAACGATATCGATGCATCGGCCACCGGCACCAACATCGGTGTTTGGGGGAGCGCAGGGTTTGTTCCTGTGGGAAATACAAGCACGCCATTCACTGGTATTTTCGATGGGCAGGGACATATTATAACCGATCTCAGCATCAACCAGCCCACGGCGAGTCATGTCGGTTTGTTTGGAACCACATCAACAGGGGCAACCATCAAAAACGTAGGGGTGACCGATGGCAGCGTGAGCGGCAACGCCAATATCGGCGGGCTGGTGGGATCTCTCAACGGTAGCACCCTCAGCAACAGCTACTTCACAGGTAACGTAAGTGGTTCGGGCAATGTCGTCGGTGGACTGGTGGGAACCAGTACCGGCAATATCAGAGTCAGTTACGCCATGGGAAGCGTAAGCAGCACAGGCAGCGACGTCGGAGGGCTGGTCGGTAACAACTCTACAAACAGCAATATTACCAGCTGCTATGCCGCCAACAAAGTGAGCGGTGGTTCCGTCAACGTCGGAGGACTGGCAGGAGGGAATCTTGGCAATGTAAGCAACAGTTATTGGAATACCACAACTTCAGGTCAGGCTGCTTCCGCGGGCGGAACAGGATTGACCGATACTCAGATGATGATGATGGCAAGCTTTAACGGCTGGTCCATCGCCAATGCCGGTGGCAGCACTGCGACATGGCGTATTTACGAAGGCAGCTCCTATCCCCTGTTACGTTTTTTCATTGCGCCGATCACAGTACTACCTGCCTATGACGGCACTACTCAGACACTGGATAATATCGCCGACTACGCAGCCAGTATCCCTAATCCTGTCAATGCAAATATCATCGGTTCGGCAACGGGTCTGACTCTGAGCAGCAGTGCTACTCCCGGCAGCTACACCGCCACATGGGATTCGTACAATTTCATTAGCAATCAGAACGGTTACGACATCAACCTACTCCCAACTCGCACCATCACAGACAGCGGAAGTGGTGCTAACGACCTTGCCATCAATGCCCCACTCACCTGGAGCACAGGCACGCTGACCCTCAATGCGAAAGGCAACATCAACCTCAATGCCAGCCTTACGCTAACCGGCGCGGGCGCTATCGCGCTGCAATATGGCCAGGGAAGTGTTGCAGCAGACAACACCGGCAACTACTTCATCAATGCACCAGTCTCCCTGCCTGCCGGCACGAACAATTTCACCACCAAATTGAGTTCGGACGGCACAGTCACGAATTTCAGGGTCATCAACACGTTGGGGGCACTGGGGAGTACCACAGCTTCTGATTTGCAGGGCATAAATGGGAACCTTGCAGGCAACTACGCACTCGGCAGCGATATCGATGCAACGGCTACCACTGATTGGAATACAGGCTCAGGTTTTACGCCAATCAATGAATACAGCGGTACTTTTGATGGCCTGGGACACACAATAAACAACCTCAATATCAATTTGCCTTCCTCAACAAATGTTGGCCTGTTCAGTAATGTCGGACCGAAAGCTGCAATCCGTAACATTGGGCTTCTCGGCTGCAGCATAAGCGGGGACAACAATGTCGGCGGGCTGGTCGGCTACCTGAACGGCAGCATGGTCAGTAACAGTTTTACGACAGGCCATGTCAGGGGAACGGGGAATAACATCGGCGGACTGGTTGGAAACAGCCTGGGCAACGGCACATCCAGTATCACTAATAGCTATGCCCTGGGTGATGTAACCGGCAATAACGATGTGGGCGGGCTGATCGGATACAACGGAGGTGGAACGGGCAGCGCCATTATCACCGGCAGTTATGCCTCGGGCAGCGTGAGTGGAAGCAATCAGGTGGGCGGGCTGGTGGGACATATTCTGGGTACAGATTCAGGCTCCTCTGCGATCAGCAACAGCTACGCGACAGGCAGCGTAACAGGCTCCAGCAATGTCGGCGGTCTTGCCGGACAAATCCAGATAAGCGGCACCGGTACGGCCACTATTCGCACCAGCTATGCCGCAGGTCCCGTAAACGGGTCCTCCGGAAACGTTGGTGGATTGGTTGGACTCAACACTTCCGGTTCGGTCAGCTATAGTTACTGGAATATGCAAACCTCGGGCCAGGATATTTCCGCGGGCGGCGCTGGCCTGAGCGGTGAACAGATGCTAAGTGCCAATAATTTCATCGGGTTCGATTTCAAAACGCCTGTGTGGGTGATCGTGGATAGCGACGGCACACTGAACCATGCCAACGGTTCAGATGGCGCCACCTCTCCAATGCTGGCTGCTGAATACTCTACCTCAATCAACACTGCTCATCAGTTGCAACTGATGACGCTTAAACCTGCCGCTGTTTACACACTGAATACGGATATCGATGCTACCGGCACCTCAAACACCGGCGATGTCTGGGGCAGCAAAGGCTTTGCCCCTGTCGGCGGCTACTCAGTACCGTTTTCCGGAATCTTCGACGGGCAGGGACATACCATCAGCAACTTGACCATCTATCAGCGCAAGCTCAACCGTGTTGGCCTGTTCGGTGTCATTGACTCAGGCGCTACGGTGCAGAATACAACGCTGGCCGGCGGCACTATAAATGGATACAGTGGCAGTATAGGCGGATTGGCTGGCATCAATTACGGCGCACTGACAAATTGCAGGACTTCTGTTGCGGTAAAAGGTACCAAGGGTGGATTCGTCGGAGGCATGATCGGCAGCAATAACGGAACAATCAGCAACAGCCAGGCCAGCGGCAATGTCAGCGGCTTAGGAGGTTTCAGGGGTGGAATAGCGGGAATGAACAACGGAACAATCAGCAGTTGCGACGCCACCGGCACGGTAACGGGCCATGGAGGATATACCGGGCAACTGGTCGGTGACAACAACGGAACAATCCGGTAAAGAAGATTTCCGAGAAAGGCCGGCAGCTACTCAATCGAACGGGAACGACAGGCCAGCAACCCAAGTCACGTTGCTCTGATTGCAGTCGATCAGACTTTCGTCATAGCTATCGAAATACGGAAGTGAAGTTGGCATTGTTGTCCACCTGGCACAGTGCGCGGTAAGCCAGCGCCATGATGTCCATGGGATGCCCTGATCCAGTTGCCATAAGCGCCCCTGCAGCAATTTTCATTTGTGACCCAGCTGAACACAGGACATTGCAGTGACGAGATACCTGCTCCACGGCCACAACTCAGCCTTCTTACCTGCTGCGTTCCAAACCGGAATCAGATGCAGCCATGGAAGAAATTCTACCATGTAATCGTTTTGTTTCTTGTTGCTCCTGATGTTGTTTGATACTATCCATTTCAACTCTTCTTTTTTGATCTTATTGTTGTTTTTCACAAAACCGACGCATCACAACACAAATTACTTATCGCTGCATAATCAACAACTTAACCTTGTTAAGTTTGATTACCTTTTTTAATGTCCCACAAGTCGGAAAGTTGAGTAAGTAGTCCAACCAGCTCAGTGCAGAAAACAAGTTTCCCGATTAACTCTGCGCTCTTTGTAACTATGTGTTTGAAAATAAAATAACCGTTGTCTTGTATTGTTCTTTTTACTGGTACTTATTATTTGCAATAAGTAAGACTTGCACCTCTGAGATACAATAGATGCCACCAAAACAATCGTTTCCCAAAATTAGCGTTGTCGTACCCAGTTACAACAGGGCTCATCTCCTTGGACAAACAATTGCCAGCGTTTTGTCGCAGAATTTTAAGGATTATGAATTATTGGTGCTGGACGATTCTTCGACCGACAATACAGGTGATGTAGTTGGAAGTTTTTCAGATCACAGGATTACCTACATCAGAAACACAAAGAACCTTGGCTTTGTGAATAATTGGAACAAAGGGCTGGATGTCGCTACGGGTGAGTATGTGATTTTCCCCGGTGATGATGATTTGCTCTTACCCGATTGTCTCGGCACCCTGGTAAATATCATGGATGATGACCAGAAGCTTGCCATGGTAACCTCCAATGCGAGCCTGATCGATATCTTCGGCGAACAACAATCAGATTACTACATTAAGCTTGACCGTGATCTTTATTTTAACGTTGGAGAATACTCCAAACAGGTCTGCCTGAATGGCGTTTGTAATGACGTGAGCTATGGGTTTTGCTTTCAATTTCCAGGTAGCATGTTTCGCAGACAGCTACTCAAGGAATCAGCATTCAGATTTAGACAGGAAGCAGGCTGTTTTGCGGACATGCTGGCTTTCGTCGAGCTCAATCTCAAGTTTCCGTTGTATTTCATCAATGAACCACAAATATTGCGTCGTATTCACACAGGTCAACTGAGTTTCCATAAACATATTGGCAACACACAGAATCTGATGATTTTCTTTTCGTGTTTAAAAAATATGTTGGAATCTTATGGAGTACCCTATCTGAGTAAACAGCTAACTGGACATATTTTATTAGTAAGAATTCATATTTTGATGGAGCAATTGGCTCACAACAAACTTGGAGGAGTGAAATTATTTCGCGATAACATCTCGGAATGGCTTATTAATTTTCAAGAGGAGTATCCGGACAAATTGCCCATAAATAGGTCGTTGCTAGTGTTGGCACTCTTTAATGACATTTATACATTGCGAGACAGCGTTTCGCTGAAAGAGAATGGGGTTTTTGCGTTTTGCACTGATGATTCAAAATTACTGCCAAGCAATCGTGGGGAACTCGTGAACGATCTTTATCGCTGGAGGTATTCACTGAGAAATAATTCTGGTGGTTTGGGACAGCGTATGCTCAACAGTGGGATGAAGCGTATTGCATTACATGGGGCTAGCCTCTTTAGCCTACTGGTTCTGGAAGAAATTGCTCTGCATGGCGGTCCTAGCGTTATTGCAATTTTAGATAATGATGAACATAAATGGGAAAGTTCATTTTTTGGGCTTCAAATTATGGCACCACAGACGTTCTTTGAACAAGATCACAAAGTGGATAGCGTAATTATTTGTATAGGACGAGGATCAGACCAAAGCGTCAAGACACAATTACTTGGAATGCCAAACAATAATATTAATTTCGTACTGACATGGATGGATTTCTTTGATAACTAATGTTGCTTTTTCAGAGGTCATCTGTCGACAGAAATTTATTGAAATCCGGATAAATACGGCCATAACGGAATGTTGTTAATTTGTGTAATATTCTGTTACGATGTTGCTCCAAAGTGGTTTTGTCTTTTAGGAATATGCACACGTAATCTTCTACTTCTCCTATTACAGGATGCTTACTGAGAGTATTGTAATGTTCAAGCAGAATGCAGTCATACCCATTTCTTTGTCCCCATTTTGCCAATGCATTTCCGCTGTCGGGGAAAAAACGATAGCAGTCTACAGGATAACGATGAAACACAAAGGCTGAAGGAGCATTCAGGTAAAACAATCCACCTTTTTTGAGTATCCGCATGATTTCTAAAAACAGTAGCCAGAACATCTCAGAATGTTCGAAACATGAAGAACTGATAATTACATCGATCGATCCGTCTTCAAAAGGTAATTGGTAGGGATCATCTAAGAGAACATCAACACCCTTACCCTCCGTAACATCCACACCAATATATTTGACCTGATGTGGGACAAGCTCTTTAAGCGAACCATTTATATTTTGCGCACCAATGTCTACAACAGTTATCAAGTCAGAATTCTGAATGTAGGTATCGAAGAACAGCGAACCATTTTGTATTGCAGAGTGGTGCATTTTTATTCCCTGACACTTGATGGAGTATAGATGCCAAATACTCTATGATTTTTATAGTACGACCGACTAATCAATAGGATTATATTTTCCCCTTAGGTGATACATTGCAGATCCTGGAGTTCTTGCTTCGCGAGGCATGTGTCCAATGTATTGAATCTGCGTATTTGCCAGTTGGTATTCTTGTCCTTTTATTTTTTTATACTGCTCGCGGTACATCCGAATGAGACTGTCTAGTTCTTTGGGTGGAATGTTAGTTGTAGTTCCGCCATGAACCTGATGAAAAGAACCTTCACCAAGAATCGTAACTACTTGTACGCCACCGAATTCTGCAGCTTCTTTATAGATATCTGCATTTAAGAACCCACCGCCGGGAAAGTCAAAATTCTCGTTAGCACCGCCGATGGCATCAAACAATCTTTTTCTTATAAACAAACAGTTGCTTTCAAATAAGGCCTCAAGCCATGAATGATTTTTAGGTATTTTTTGGCTGATAGAATACAGACCATAGCCGTTGTTTGGCCAGTCTACGCTTTCAATCAGTTCATCTTCAACATCTTCATTGTATCCATTCATGGTTGTGATATTCTGTGAGCCAGGACCTAAATACCAATATTGAACAGCAATGATGGGTTCTTCGTATTGAGTGATAGCTTTGCTGGCATAATGAAGTACGCCTGGTGACAGAATATGTGCCCCGTCTATCATTAAGGCTAAGAATTCTCCTGCAGCTTTTTTTGCGCCGAAATTAATTGCATGCGCAGGTGATTCTGCAGCATTCTCAATGTAGTAATAACGGAAATTCTCGCCGAAGGCTTCAATGGTTTCTTTTTCTAGCGGCTTGCTTGAACCATTATCAATAACAATAACTTCATAGTTTAGTCCCTCCACACCTTCTTGATACTCTTTCGTCAAGGATTTAAGAGTCCTTTCAGCTTCTCTTTGCATATTATAAGTAATTACAACAAAAGAAATTTTTACAGAATCTGTAGCTTCCGATGAGGTGGGAGCAGTGTTCGTGAGTTTACGATTTGATTTTTCCAGATGGCAGCTCAGGTCAGTTATCTGCACCGCCTGATCCAGGAACATTTCTTCTTGTTTTTCAATTACCTGCAAAAGAGTTTCTGAGCTAAAGATCGTAGTGAGAGCCTTATATGTCTCGGGGTGTTTTTTAGAGCGATCCTTACTTAACAAAAAGCCAAAGCCAAAATAAGCAGGATTGGTTTTGAAAATATATTCTGATTTGCTTTCAGCAATAAAATCTTCAATCGCAGTTAACACGCCATTCCTCTCTCCCCCCTCAGAAAAAGCATTGTTAATTGTCCTATTGAAACCAGACCTTACTAATCCAGAATTATTCGGCACTATCCCTTGAGCAGCAAATTGATGCCGATAGTTATCCGGTATAGTGGATGGATTGTAGTACATGTCACGATGCCCATATGGCCAACCAACATCATGAAAAACAAGAAATGGGAATGGGGTATTTGCTTTCTGGTGAATACTTTCGATCGCTTTCAGCTCATGAAAAACAGTATACCAATTATGATCGCCGTCAATTATGCCAATGTCAAAAGACGGTAAGTGGGGAATAACGCGCAGGCTAGTGTCATGATGAAAAACAACTTGCTTTGATTCTATTTTTTTTAAATCAACTGTTGGCAATGGATCAATAATGTGAAGGATACAATCCGAAGAGATTGTATCCAAAATATTTTCGGTATTCTTGCCGTTTAGTGCACCTATTTCAACCACCACCTTCGGTTGTATGGCTTGAAAAAGAGGATTAATTAATGAATGCCAAAATTTAAACATAGCTACTCCAATATACGAGATCTATAAATTGCCCCCGATTTTAGAGAGCCACCAGTTTCAGAAAACAGTACCAGTAAAACTATCAACATCCCCTTTTGAGGATGGTTCACCAAAAGACATCAACAATTTCTTGCAGATTATCCTCTTGCAGA
>JAQYVF010000193.1 GCA_030145625.1 Desulfocapsa sp.
ACGGTCGCTGTTGAGCCGCGAGACTCGCAGGCCAGGATAAGAAAAGGCTGTTATTTTCTTATCCTGGTTGAGAATCGGAGTCGGCTCGAACGTGTTGGATAGGTGGAGCGCGTAGCGCGGAGACTATTCAGCATGTTCGAGGAACTCTACAGCGACCGATAGGAGCGGGCGCGCAGCGGTCGCTCCTATCATTGTTAATAAGTGGAAATTTTCCATCATATTGATAGTAATAGATGCCGCTTTTTTCCACTTATTCTTATATTAAGACCTCTAAAGTGGAAAAAACTTTCCACTTATTACTTTTGCCGTTGATTATTCCACTTATTGTGATATTAAAATAGGTAACATGGAAAATATGCCTAAGTTTCATCCGAATCCAAAACATAAATTAATGGAGCAGGTACATGAGGTCCTGCGTTATCACCATTATGCATACCGAACCGAACAGACCTATTGCCAGTGGATATTAAGATTTATCCGTTTCTTTGGCGGTAAAACCCACCCCAGGCAGCTTGGTGTTAAAGATGTGGAGCGTTTTCTTTCCGACTTGGCAGTGCAACAGCAAGTGTCGGCTTCAACCCAGCGACAGGCCTTGAATGCCATCGTCTTTCTTTATCGAGACGTGCTGGATAAATCTTTGGATGGCAAATTTGCACATATCAGGGCCAAGAAAAAACCTAAAACTGTAACGGTGCTCAGTAAAGAAGAGGCCTCCCGTTTTTTTCGTTATATGGATGGCACTCATGCTCTTATGGCCAAACTCCTCTATGGCTCGGGTTTACGGCTCATGGAATGTGTCAGATTACGAATCAAAGATATCGACTTTGACCGAAAGCGAATTAAGGTGCTTGGCAAGGGCGACAAGTGGCGGAGCACCATCCTTGCCCCACCGGTTATTCCTGTACTGCAGGCACACATACAACGTGTCAAAGCATTGCATCATGGCGATCTGGAAGAAGGATTTGGCGAGGTCTATATACCTCCGGCCTTGTCCCGTAAGTACACGCATGCTGCAAGGGAATCAATTTGGCAATATGTTTTTCCTGCCAAAAACAGATCAATAGACCCCCGATCAGGCAAAGAACGACGTCATCATGTTATGGAATCCGGACTGCAAAAGGCAGTAAAGCTGGCTGCCAAACGGGCCGATATTGACAAACGGGTTACTTGTCACACCCTGCGTCACAGCTTTGCGACCACGATGCTGGAGAACGGTACCAATATCCGAGTTCTCCAGGACCTTTTGGGACATGCTGATGTCAAAACGACAGAAATGTACACGCATGTGATGGACAAAGATATTTCCCGGCTCACCAGCCCACTTGAGGATCTGGACCTGTAAGCGTTCTGTTTTTGTTGCAGTTTGAAAAATTATATCCGAATCTGTTTGCCTTCGGTAGGGGGCAACACAATTTCGCCTTCACCACTCCGCGTTTTGTAGAAAGTGCCAGTGTTATCAGTGGCTCCATCTAATTGACAAGCACGTCCGACCAATATCTCTTAAAAACAGACATTTCAATTGGTTGACGGTTAACAGCTGGAGTTTTAAAAAGCAAGAATTCTTTGGTCTTTTTGCTTTTTTAAGCCTATTCAGCCACAACAAAAACCAATTTTCAACAAACTTCAAAAAGGAACCATTCGCGTTGAGATGGTTCACTCAGGTTGACTACGTCCATACTTTTCTGCAAGGGTGGGCTCTATCAGGGTGATAACGCGTTAAGAGGTATGGGCGGTAACAGCTTTTCTCTGAAACGCTGGATGCTCACTCACCCGCCTTGGGTAAAAACAAACTCAACACCGCGGCTGTTCCCGTAAGCAAACTTGCCAGCAGGTAGGCCTGGGCAAAGCTTCCGCTGCTCTCGGCCAGAATTCCTGCCAGGGCCGGGCCGGTGATCTGTCCGATACCGAAGAGCAGGGTTACCGCAGCAAAGCCCGAGGCTGCTTTGAGGGGGCCTAAGTAATCGCTGATGGCGGCGGCGACGATGGAGGGGACGCTCCAGGCGCAGAGGGCAAAGAGGGCGATGGAGAGATAGATGCTTCCAGGTATAGGATTGAGGGCCAGGAGCAGGTGGGAGGCAGCTTGCAGGGTGTAGACCAGGGCCAGCGTTCGGCCTCTGCCCAGGCGGTCGGAGAGGGAGCCGAAAACGGGACCGGAAAAGATACCCATCAGGCCGAACCAGAACCAGAACCGTCCGGCCACTGCCTCGGTAAAGCTGTAGTCATTGATCAGGGTGGTGATGACAAAGGTTACGTAGATGACATAGGTGAAGCCAAAGAAAAAGTAGATGCTGCCCAGGTGGAGGAAGACGCGTTTTCCCGAGATTATCGGTTTTTTACAGAGTAGGTCCGACAGCTTTTCATCTTTCTTTTTCCGTGTCTTATCGACAATCTGTAGGCCTAAGTCTTGCGGGTGGTTACGAATGATAAGGGCGCAGACGACACCGATTATCAGGACCAGGCTGCCCAGGATCATCCAGTTTATTCGCCAGCCCTGACCGTTGGCTGCCCAGCTGTTGATAGTCGGAACCAGCATACCGGTCAGCATGATGCCAAGGCCGCTGCCAGACACCACCAGGCCAGTTGCCCGGCCGCGCATGGAGGAACCGAACCAGTGGGCGATGAGGACCATGACCGGGACATTGGCAAGGCCGCTGCCGATGCCGGTGAAAAAGAAGGCGGTCAGTGCCAGCCAGAAACCGTTTGCCGATCCGACAACAATCATCGAAGCGCCCACCAGAAAGATTCCGCCGCTGATCACGGCCCGGTAGCCGAAATGTTTCACCATCCTACTGCTGATGATCACAGCCAGCAGGTAACCGACAAAGTTACCGGTGCCGATAAAGCCCATGTGGCTGTAGCCGAGTTGCAGGTCGTTTCCCATGGAAGGCAGGAGCATGCCGAGAGAGAAACGGCCAAGCCCCAAGACACCAATGATGGTCAGGATACCGGAGAGAACAATGATCCAGCCATAATGGATGCCTCGCAGGGATTGCATCAGGAGGAAATGCTCCGGTAGCGGAAACCCTCAACCATCCTGGTGATGCGAAAGGCGTTTGCAAAGACAGTCCTGATGACGGCCACCTCGCTGTAACGGGCCCGGGAGAGGTTGGTGACTGCATCGAGCAGATCCGATTCCCGCTGTAGCCCTTCCTTGTACTTGAGCTGGGTGATGCGCAGGTTTTCCTCGGCATGGCGAATATCTTCTCTCGCCACTTCCACGTTGGCCATGCTCACCTGGTAATCGATGAAGAGGTTGGCAAGGTCGGTGGTCAGGGTGTTTTTCAGCTCTGCCAGATCATACTGGACCGCCCGCACACTGAGCTTGGCCTGGGAGATGGTAGATTCCCGGGAAAAGCCGTCAAAGAGATTCATGGATAGGACCATCTGGGCGCGCAGTTCTTCGTCTGTTATCTCTCCTTCACCGTTGATGAAATCATCATCGTAACGTGAATAACTGCCGACCACGTCGAGTTGGGGATAATAGGCGCTCTGTTCTGCCTTGACCCGTATGGAAGCCGATTCGGTAAGTCCTTGCAGGGCCAGGAGCTCGGAACGGCGAGTGAGCATTTTTTCCTGGCATATCTCCTGCTCTTCCACTTCTGGAAGGATGGAAAACTCGTCAAAGCTCAAATCCTCAAGGCGGATTGAGTGGTTGATCTCCCGGCCCAGGAGCTGGATACTTTTGTTCAGGTCGGCCTGACCTTTTTGCTCAGTGATGTTGGCGTTATCCAGATCGACCTTGAACTTGAGGAGTTCGTTCTTACCGATGAGGCCAACCTGCAGCCTTTTTTGGCCGTCCCGGTAGATGCGTTCCAGGGTTTTATAGGCGTCACTGGTCACTGTCAGATTTGCTCTGCGCTCATAGACGCTGAGATAGCGCAGGGCCACATTGAGCTGGATGTCCTGTTCAATTCCCTGTAGCCGATGGGCGTCCACTTTTTGCAGAATCTGGGCAGACTCGATGGAGTAGCGGTCCCGGAAACCGGCAAAGAGATTCATGGTGACAGCGGAGTAGATGGAACTGTTTTCCCGATGTTCGGTGAGGGATGCTTCGTCCAGATTATTCAACGTA
>JAQYVF010000048.1 GCA_030145625.1 Desulfocapsa sp.
ATAATGCATACTGTTCATAAGAGACCTCCTTGTGGCTAATGATTCTGTGCGACTTGATGTCGTCACAGCCAGCTCCTATGCTATTCTACCACACAGGAGGTCTCTTTGTGTTTCGTTCCCTCTACTTATACATTCAAACACCATACTTAATTAAGAACTCAAACTGATTAAACGTGGGCACAGCCAGCCTTTGAGCTAGCCTTGAAAACGTATACAGACAAGTACTCTAAGGCAATGGAGTGTTTGAAAAAGATAAAGATGAAATGCTGGCTTTTTATGATTTTCCAGAGGCATATTGGCAACATATTCGAACTTCGAATCCAATCGAAGCAACATTTGCCACGGTTCGCCTGCGGACTGCAAAAATAAGAGGATGTGTTGCCAGACATACAATCTTGTCCATGGTCTACAAACTTGGCCAGAGTGCTCAGAAAAGATGGCGTAGGCTGAGAGGATTTAAGTTGCTGGCAGAGGTGATAAGAGGGGTTTAATTCAAAGATGGGGAACGAATTGATCAAGTAGAAGAAGGTGAACTCAGCAGGGCGGTCGTTTGATCATTAATTTCTCAACTACCAGATTTGACTATAACTCTCTAACTGGTGAGTCTGGCCGGAAGAATTATTTTTTCTTATTGTATTCGTGTTCATACTGTTTGCTGACCTGATTAAACAGGGCGCAGTATTCCTGGATCAGTTCTCTGCGATCTGAGGGTGTCAGTTTGAAGTAGATTGGGCTTAACATGAGTACCCGTATGGCTTCCTGTTGGGTCATTGCCTCTCCCTCCCTCCCTGGTGGGCCAACTTATTGCTTTAGTCTTAATTTCCCTATTGTTGCTAACAAGATAAGGAAAAATAAAAAAAATTTTCTGCGTTACTTTCTACAATCAAGACTCTTGTCATCTTCAAGGGCTTTCTGGAGTCCCTTTCTCGAAGGTGATTTTCTTCCTGTATACTTCTTATCGACTTGTTTCTTACAATAGTTTACCTGGAATGTGCTCTTTTTCCTAGCAAAATTTAATAGTTCTTTGAGGCAGGGATGTTCGGCAGGGTGTGATAATTGCGTTCCGTATCCGAGAATGTCCTTGACAGATGCTTAGTGATGCTTTTATTTAGTCATGCTAAATAAAATATAAATTATGCGGAGAGAGTTAATAAGGAAGAATGGTCACTGATAAAACAATAGAACAGGCGCGCTCCATAGCGATGGCAGGGCGAAAATTGAAAAGCAGGATGTTTGCCATCCAGGCCAGAGTCTGCGAGGAATGTGCTCCGTGTAAAGGTGAGGAGCTTTCTGCGGCCCAGATGCATACCCTGATGACGGTTCAAGGTTGCGGTGAGACTACTATTACCAATCTGGCAGTTCTCCTCGGGGTTTCTGCTCCTTCGGCTTCATGCATGGTGGATCGTTTGGTGGACAAGGGTTTGCTTCATCGGGAACGGAGTCTGAAGGATCGGAGAAAGGTGGTGGTTCATCTCTCTGAACAGGCTGTCAAGCATATGCAGAAGATGGAAGAGGCAGTACTGGCCACCTTTGTTGAGCTGGTGGAAAAGGTGGGCCCTGAGACTGCAGAGAAATGGTGCGAGGTGTTTGCTCGTGTGGATGAGGTCCTGGCAGCTGGAGAGCAATGTAAGGTGAAAGATGATGAGTGAACAACTAGAAAAGTCTGTACGTGGAACAGTAATTATTCGGGTTGTAGCCTGCCTGTTGATTCTGGCAGTCAGCTTTGGCGGGTTTCGTTTTTTGAAAAGCAGAAAAAAGGCACCTGCCCAGGCAGAGTTGGTAGAACGTCCTCTCAAGGTGGAAGCAGTTTCTGTAGCCTTTATTGAGGTTCCGGTACTGATTGAGGCCCATGGTGAACTGCGTTCCATTCGCAGAGTGGATATTGCTGCTGAAGTTGCAGGGAGTGTGGTTGAGGTTCATCCCCGGCTACAGACCGGCGAAGTGATCCCGGAAGGAGAACTGCTCTTTGCCATCGATGATCGTGACTACCGGACTGAATATGAGAGCAATAAGGTGCGTCTTGGTATTCTTACCCGAGACAAGGAGCTGACCCAAAAAGATTTACAGCGGGTACGGACTCTTTTTGAGAAGAATAAGGTGGGGACCAGGGCTGGGGTGGAAAAAGCTGAGCAGGCAGCCAATACTGCTGCTGATCGCCTGGCTCAGGTCAGACAGGCTATGACCCGTGCTGAAATCAATCTGGAACGTTGTCGGGTGAAGGCTCCTTTTTCCTGTAGGATCACCAGTAAAAATATAGAAAAAGGGCAATATGTGTCTCCGGGTAAGATCGCCCTTGGTCTTGCCGATGATTCGGTCTTGGAGTTGGAGGTGCCGGTGGACAGCCGAGATGCCTTGCAATGGCTCCAGTTTGCAGGTGCTGAGAGTGGTGGCAAGGCAACCGAGGCCTGGTTTTCCAGACTGCAGCCGGTGCAGTGTAAGGTGAACTGGACAGAGGATCCGAAGAACCAGGCTGTGGGGATTCTGGACAGGGTCAGTCTCTTTGATGAAAAGACCAGGACAGTAAAAGTAGTCCTGCGCATAGAGGGAAAACAGTTTGAAGATCGACTTGAAGTGCTTCCCCTGGTTGCCGGGATGTTTTGCCGAGCAGAGATCCCCGGACGTTCATTGCAGCAGGTGGTAGAGCTGCCGCGCTGGGCCGTAAGTTTTAAGAACACCGTTTATGTGGTACGGGAAGACCGGTTGGAAACAGTTCCGGTGAAGGTGGCCAGGGTCCAGGGAAACAAGGCCTATATCAGTGAGGGGCTGGCGGAAGGTGACATGGTGATTACCACCCGTTTGGCCAATCCCCTGGAGCGCAGTTTGGTCGAGATCAGTAGTCAATCCGACGGGGAGAAGTGATGAATAAGTTGCTTGCATCCTTTGCCAGGAATACGGTTTTTGCAAATATTCTTCTCGGGCTCATCTTTTTTGTCGGATTTCTTGCTACCACGTCCATGGTCCGGGAGAGTTTTCCCGAGTTTTCCATTGATATGATTTCCATCACGGTTTCTTACCCCGGGGCAGATCCGGAGGAGGTAGAAGAGGGCGTCAATCAAAAGATTGAAGAGGCCCTGGAATCTGTGGAGGGGATCAAACAGTACACCACCAAATCGGCAGAAAATGTGGCTTCGGTTACCATCGAGGTAAAGGAAGGGCATGATACTTCCGAGGTCCTGGATAAGGTTCGCTCCCATGTCAATGCCATATCCACCCTGCCTGTTGATGCGGAAAAGCCCATTATTCGTGAGATTGTCCGGAAGCAGGTGGTCATGCTGCTCTCGCTTTCCGGGGATTTAACTGAGAAGCAGCTGAAACAGTGGGGGGAGCAGATCAAGGACGAGGTGAAGCAGCTACCGGAAATCTCGCAGGTGGAGGCCTACGGTATCAGGGAGTATGAGATTGGTATCGAGATCTCGGAGGAGCGTTTGCGCCGGTACGGGCTGACCTTTGATCAGGTGGCCTCTGCCGTGCGTAAATCAAGCCTCAATCTGGCTGGTGGGACGTTGCGAACTACCGGTGAGGAAATTCGGATACGGACGGTGGGTCGTAAGTACACAGGGCAGGAATTGGCACAGATTGTGGTTCTGGCCCGTCCCGGCGGTGAGATAATCACTCTGGACCGGATTGCCGAGATCAAAGACGGTTTTACTGAGGATCCTATCTTCGCCTCCATCGACGATAAACCAGCCATGTTTGTCCAGGTCTCTAAGACTGAGGACGAGGATGCCATCAAAATTTCTGATGCCGTTGCACGTTTTGTGGAGAAAAAACAGGAGCTACTTCCTCCCGGGACCCATGTTTCTGTCTTTTATGACACCACGGATTCCCTGAGAGCCCGAATTAAGCTCCTGACCCGCAACGGCGTAATCGGACTCTGTCTTGTCTTCTTTATGCTCTGGCTCTTTCTCGATCTGCGTCTGTCGTTTTGGGCAGGAATGGGGATTCCTATTTCCATTGCCGGGGCCATGTTTATCCTCTGGTCCATTGGTGCCACCATTAACATGATTTCCCTTTTCGGTCTGATCATGGTTCTTGGTATTGTGGTCGACGATGCCATTGTGGTGGGTGAAGCCATCTACGTTCACCGAAAACGAGGTGAGCCTCCGTTGCAGGCTGCTATAAATGGGGTCTCAGAGGTGGCCATGCCAGTACTTGCGGCTGTTACAACAACCATTGTCGCCTTTATTCCGCTCTCTTATGTGGGAGGGGTTATGGGAAAATTTATTTCCATCCTGCCCATGGTGGTCGTCTCCTGTCTCCTGATTTCTCTGGTGGAGTCTCTTCTTCTGCTTCCGGCACATCTCAGTCATCTGCCGGACCTGAATCGTCATCGCAAACAGTGGAAACCTTTTGAGCTCCTGGGAAGGTTCCAGAGGGGCGTGAGCAGTGGCCTGGAGAGATTTATTGAAAAACGTTATGTCCCTTTTATTACCGGGGTGTTGAACTGGCGCTATGTCTCGCTCTCGCTTGCCATTGCAGTGCTTATGCTCAGTGTAGGATTGGTTCAGGGCGGGCTGGTTAAATTTCAGGTTTTTCCCAAGCTTGATGGCTTTGTTATCACCTCCACAGTGGAATTTCCGGAAGGGACTCCTCCTGAACTCACCGGCGAAGCCTTAAAAGAGATCGAGGCCGCCTTCATCCGCGTGGCTGAGAAAACAGAGACCATAAGTGGAAAGCCATTGGTGCGTCAGCGTTTGATGCTGGTGGGACAGGCCCTGTCCGGCACCATGGGTTCCAGCGGTCCGCACCTGGGCTCCATTCAGATCTTACTCCTTCCTTCTGAGGATCGTGGTATCCATTCCAATGATTTGCTTATTGCCTGGGAAAAGGAGCTAGGTATAATTCCCGGAGTGAAAAGCCTGACTTTTGAGGGAATGGCGGCAGGACCCTCCGGGGCCGAGTTAGAGGTCTGGATGCAGGGCCGGGACATGGCTGCTCTGGTTAAGGCCTCAGAAAGTCTGCAGGAGAGCCTGTCGGAATTTCAGGGGGTGTATCAAATCCGTTCCGACTATAGTCAGGGAAAGAACGAACTGCAGCTCACTCTGAAACCCGAGGCCACTACTCTCGGTCTTTCGGTGGATGATCTGGCCCGGCAGGTTAATGCCGGTTTTTATGGCAGGGAGGCATTTCGTCTCCAACGGGGGAGTGATGATATCCGGGTCAAGGTTCGTTACACTGCCGATGAACGAAGTCGTATTTCCGATTTTGAGAAGATGCGTATTCGCACCGCTGACGGGAGTGAGGTACCGCTTCTTTCAGTGGCAAACATCAGTTTTGCGCCCGGGTATTCCACTATATCGCGTACTGATGGCATGCGTCGTATTGTAGTCACCGCCGAGGTGGACAGTCATAAGGCCAATTCTGGAGAGATCTTCGCAGAGCTGGCTCGCACTACCTTTCGTGAACTAAAAGGTGAGTACCCGGATCTCTACCTCTCCATGCAGGGTTCCAAGAAAAATACGCGTGAATCCTTTTCTTCGCTGAAAATCGGATTTCCAATCGCCCTGGTTGGTATTTTTGTCATCATCGCCACTATGTTTCGTTCCTATGTCCAGCCATTTATCATTCTTTTCACCATTCCTTTCGGTATTATCGGGGCCATTGCCGGTCACTTGATTATGGGCTACAACCTGTCCATGATGTCGATTTTCGGTATGGTGGCCCTCTCTGGCGTGGTGATAAATGATGCCATTGTGCTCATTGAGCGGGTGAATAATAATCTGGAAGAGGGGATTCCATTTTTTGATTCCATCATCCAGGGTGGAGCCAGACGTTTTCGGGCCATTTTTCTCACCTCCATTAGTACCGTCGGGGGATTGGCTCCATTGATTATGGAGACCGATATGCAGGCCAAGTTCCTGATTCCCATGGCCCTGTCAGTGGCCGGAGGCGTGATCTTTGCCACGGGCCTGACCCTGGTGCTGATTCCCAGCCTGCTGGTGATTCTCAATGACCTGCGTCGAGTGGTGGTCAAGGGAATAAGTGGCGACTGGGTGTCACGAGAGGCGGTTGAACCCAGAAGGAAGTTGACTGATGAACGGAAATAATAAGAAGAGGAAAGTAGACGTGAGAGAAAAAACAATTTTTCTTCTGGTATTGTTGATAGGTCTGACGGGTGGCCCCCTTGCAGTTACAGCCGAGACCTTGGATGAACTGCAAGTTTTAGATTTGGAGACAGCTCAACACATTGCCCTGGCGGACAATCCGACACTTGCAGCAGCCGCAGAGCGTGTGGAACAGGCCAGGCAACGGATCGATCAGGCGCGTGCCCTGTATTGGCCCAGTATCGATGCCGGAGGTTCTGCTGCTGCAAACAGATTGTCTGAAAATGATGCGGCATCCCAGTCTTTGCTTATGGGGGGAAGCAATGTGGATCGGGACAGCGAAAAATATCAACTTTCCCTGGCCGCTTCCTGGCTCCTGTTTGACGGCTTTTCCCGGAAATTTTCTAACCTGATAGCCGATTATGGGCAGCAAGGGAGCGAACAGGCGAGAAGAGATGGCATGCGTCTTCTACTCCAATCCGTGGCCGAGAGTTACTATGGGGCCCAGCTGGCCTCATACAATAAGGCCATTGGTGAGGCGGATTATGAATTTAACTCCAAACAGCTGGATGAGGCCCGTACCAGTATGGAAGCTGGGGCGGGATCACTTTCTGCGGTGCTTAACTTTCAGGTGCAGATGAATAACGCCCGTACCGATATTCTGCTGGCTGAGCGAGATTATGAACTGGCCCTTTACGGCTTGGCGGTTTTGTTGGGGAGAAAGAGTGGACAGATGCCCGAGGGGCTGGAGCTGGCAAAGGTGGAGATGGTGGAGAAAGACCAGTTTCACGAATTGTCCGTAGAACAGTTGTTGCAGGCTGCACTGGGCAATCGTCCGGATCTGTTAGGTCAGGAAGTAAATTTGCAGCGGGCGGAATCCACTGTCGGGGCCAACCAGGCTGCTCTCTATCCTCAGATTTCCTTGAATGGTTCCGTTGATGGTAAACGGACAGAGGATGTGGATTTTGAGGGCGCTGATTTTGGCTCTGCCCTCTCTGTCAATCTCTCCTATAATCTGTTTCGAGGTGGTGCTGATCGAGCTCGTATTGCCGAGGCAAAGGCCTCCAAGCGGGAGGCGGCCAGGCTTTTGGAACAGCAGAAAAACCAAGTGTTGAGCGACGTACGACAGGCTGTTACCAGGCTGGAACAGGCCCGCGAGCAGCTCCTGCTGCAGCGTACTTCAGTGAAACTCGTGGAGCAGACCCGGGACCTGGTTCAGGAAGGCTACAGCGTGGGACAGGAATCGTTGGCGCGCCTGAATGAGGTACAACGGGATCTGGTGCGGACCCAGTCCCGCCTGGCCTTGGCCCTTGTTGCCCTCTACACCAATCGACAGGGCCTGACGACGGCAACCGGAGAGTCCCTGCTCCCCTATATGGGTGACCAGACAGTACAGAACAGGTATTAGTACTATGAAGATATTTCAGTGTGTTAACTTTGATCAAAAAAACTGTAATTCTCTATCAGTGACTTGTTTTGGTGACAATTGGCACCCTGAGGATAAATTGTAGGGTCCCTTGAGAAAATAAAATTTTCGTTCAAAATCGAGGCATGAGAAAAATTTTACCACAGGTGCCCTGCAAGAATCACCCTAACTACGGGTACAAGTACCCTTGGAGTGCATATGATTGATATTCCGATGATAAAATCCTACTCATAACGAAGAGTCTGGGCGGAAAGGCTATTTTGCAAGGTGGCCTGTGCTCCAATTGTCATTTGAATGGTATTTGACTGATCTTTTTCCAGGGGCAAACAAAGAGTTAGTTGCCATCTTTTTTTAATCCTCGCAACCAGTTCCGATAGTGCTCAATGCGCCTTGGGCGCAGTTTCTATAGAGCTGTCAGCCGCTCCCAGTACCTCGGAGCTTCCTTCAACCACATTTGTAACTCTGGGGGCGACATCGGTTGTCCCGCTGTTCTGCAAAACTCTCTGAGGGGCATCTTCTTCTTAATCCAGAGCATCATCAAAGTCGCCACCAAAGGGTGCGTCACCGCCGATATTTTCGATGATGACACGGTGGTCGAATCCTATCCGAGAAAAACCAGAGGGTACCTTGAAAAATTAGAATTTTCGTTCAAAATCGAGGCATGAGAAAAGTTTTACCGCAGGCATATATTTGATATTATGAGGATAAAATTTTTCTCATAACGAAAAGTTTGGGCGAAAAGGCAATTTTGTAAGGTGGCCCGGAGGCAATCTTCGTGAAAGCATGATGCTTGTTTGTCATGGTCAACGTACTTGTATTGCGTTGTGAATGGCATTTTTGTCAGTTGTTATTTGTTTTTGTTTCTCACAGCAATCTTCATGAGAAACGATGGGTTAGTTCGGTAAAGGTTTTACCGGATTGTTGAGTTTGGACAACTTTGTTGTATTTGAGGTGTATTAAATTTGTTTGAAAAGAAGCAGTTTGATATAACTTAGTAGGTGGAAGAGTAGTTGACCGTACCAAAATTAACATACTTAAGCAGCATAATAAAAAGATGCGCTTTTTGGGATATGAAGAAATTGATGATGAAGAGGAATTGTAAGAAACATCAATCAAAAGGATAGGCATGTCACTTTTATCCTTTTTTAAAGTAGGTAGTGGGGTGTAAAAAGTACTATAAAATTAAATTGTTGCAATGCAATTAAAGTTTGGGGTTCATAAGACCTTACTAGAGGGTTTCCCCATATTTGTATAATTTTAGCGGAAAGAGGCTGCGATGGCGTTTCAATTTGCAAAAAAAGTAAGTGTTCGATGGCGGTTGCTTGGTTTTATCTTTTGTCTGCTGTTCTTTATTGCGCTTTCCGGTACAGGCGGACTGCTCGGCATGCGTGATACGAAGCTTTCTTTATCCATGGTTTACAACAGCAATGTAAAACCCATAGAAGAAATGCGGCAAATTAAAGAATTGCTGATGTATGACGTTTCAAATTCAGTGGAAAAGGTACTGTATGAACAGATAACTTGGGGTGAAGCCGTCAAAAGAGTAAAGGCAGCCACGTTAAAAATTGATAAAAAGATGAATGAATTGATATCCGTTGCTAATGAAAGCGGTAATGGTGCTGATAATTGGCTATCCAAAGATCTTTCCATGTTTGATAATAGTAAAACAATGGTCATGGAAGTGCTTGCTGTTTTACAAGAAAACGATACAGCTCAGCTTCACGGATTTTTTAATCAACGCTTGGAACCTTTTCTCGAAGATTTTGATATAAGAATCAACAGCTTGATATCAGGAAGAATAGCTGCTGTAAAAAAAGAGTATGAGCGGTCAGAGAAAAGATATGCCTGGTCCAAGGGGGCCTTTTGGGCAACAATTGTGGTGGGAGCCTGTGTCGCTCTTTCGGTAGGTTTTTTTCTGATGCAAAGCATTAATGATCTGTTAAAGCGTCTCACCAAGGCCATTAATGTAATGATGAAGGGGGATCTGACCCATAAACTGGATTATGATATAGATGATGAATTCGGAGCTCTGATTGAAGGCTTCAATCAAATGACGGATTATCTTGAGGACCTGATTGTGCAGATTCGACATGCTGGAATTCAGGTTACCAGTTCCATAACGGATATCGCTGCCAGTACACATCAGCAGGAGGCCACTGCGAATGAACATGCTATCACAGTAAGCGAAATAGCAGCTTCCACCAATCAAATTGCCGCCACCTCGGATAATTTGATGACAACCATGAAAAAGGTCAATAGTTTGACCAAAAATGCGGCAGTGGCGGCCGAAGATGGTCATGCAGGTCTGATTAATATTGATGAGACAATGGTACAGATGGAAAAATCTACCGGATCCATTGTCAATAAGCTCTCGGTTTTAAGTGAAAAGGCAGATGATATAGCTGGCGTGGTTAAAACCATCAATAAATTGGCTGACCAGACGAACCTGCTGTCTCTTAATGCCGCTATAGAAGCGGAAAAGGCCGGAGAATACGGCATGGGATTTTCTGTGGTGGCTACTGAAATCCGCCGATTGGCGGATCAGACTGCCGTGGCCACTTATGATATTGAACAGATGGTACAGGGAGTACAGTCTGCGGTATCCTCAGCGGTTATGGGGATTGATAAGTTTGCAAAAGATGTACGGGTAAGTGTCGAAAACATCCGGGAAGGCAGTGGAAAGATGGAGGTCGTTATTGAACGGGTTCAGATCCTTAGACCTCACGTAAATACAATCAGTGATGGCATTGAAGCCCAGTCACTGGGGGCAAAACAGATAAGCGAAGCCACCGGTCAGATTAATTCTGCTGCCCAACAGGGTGCAGAATCGATCCGCCAGGTGAGTCTGACTATAGAACGACTTCAACAGGCCGCTCAAGGCCTGCAGAAAGCGGTTTCCAAATTCACAGTGGAATAACCGACACGGAGTAAGACATGCTGCTTCTGCTCTTTGAAACAAGCGATGGTCGCTATGCCCTGGATTCAAAACAGATAGTTGAAATAATACCCTATCTCGTACCCAAGAAAATCCCCGGGGCGCCTGATTATGTTGCCGGTATTATCAATTACCGAGGTGAACCAGTGCCGCTATTTGATCTCTGCATTCTTTCCGGGGGAACTTCATGCAGGCATTTTTACAGTACGCGTATCATCTTGGTGCATTACCCGATGAGCCAGGAAAAAGATCGTCTTATCGGAATGATAGCTGAGCGAGCTACGGATGTTTTCAGATGCAGCGAAACAGATATAAGATCATCTGGAATTCTGCTTGGCAAGGGTTCAACTTCGGGTGCCATAAAGTCAGATCAGGATGAATTAGTACAGTTGTATAATGTGCCGCGTATGATTTCGACAGATGTTGTGCGGGAGCTGTTTTGAATAAGGGGGACGCATAACTAAGTCATTGGCATAGACGCCTGATTTAGTCGTTTTGATTGAATGGAACTATAAAACCAGCCAGTCTCAATTTGAGTATTTTGCTGGTAATATTGACACATTATAATAACCCGTAATGATTGCCTGGCATGAGTGACAATCAGGATCATATTTGAATGCAAGTGGCGAAACAAAAAATTGCCGATCTACTTGAGAAGACAATCGGCTTAAATGTAACATCTTTTAGCAACGCAACCTTTCAAAGGGCATTAGGAACCCGCATGAAGGCTTTAGGAACAGATGATTTTACCGCATATTTCGGCCAGGTTTCTGTTTCACCGGAGGAGTTGCGAATGTTGGTCGAAGAGGTGGTGGTCCCGGAAACCTGGTTTTTCAGGGACCAGGAACCTTTTGTTTTCCTTGCCGATTTTATTTCGAAGTCGAAAAAAAAGCTGGCTAACGTCAACTTTCGCATATTAAGCCTTCCCTGTTCAACCGGAGAGGAGCCCTATTCCATAGCCATGACTTTGATGCAGGCGGGTCTTGAACCTTCAGATTATTCTATTGACGCTGTTGATGTCAGCGAACAGGTTTTGGCATTTGCCCGGGAAGGTGTCTATAAGAATAATTCATTTCGGACAAACGATCTTACTTTCAGAGAAAAATATTTTTACAAAGTAGGGGATGAATTCGCCATTAAAAAAAAGGTCCGTGAAAACATCCGTTTTTTTCAGGGAAATATGTTACAGCCCGGCTTCCTGGAAAATTTGGGACGTTATGATGTCGTTTTCTGCCGCAATGTCCTTATTTATTTTAACCAAGATGCCCAAAAACACACGATCGAATCCATTTTTAACCTCCTCAGGCCTGATGGGCTTTTATTTACCGGACATTCGGAAGCAAACCTTTTTATTGAAACAAGGTTCCATCCAGTCTCACATTCTATGGCTTTTTCCTTTTATAAAAAAAGTGTTGGGCAGTCCAAATCGGTTCGACAGGAGTCTTCCAAAAGCAGTACGCAGGCGAACAGGCCGTCCATGTCTTCACCATTATCTTACCGACAGCCCAAGCCATCTCTTGTGTGTCCTCAGAAACCAAAAAAAGATGAATACGAATTTGTTCAGCAATTAGCTGATGAAGGCAAGCTGGAAGAAGCTGCTGGTCGCTGTGAAAAGTATATGCGGCTCAATGATCATTCAGCAAAATGGTATTGCCTTCTTGGGATTATTCGTGACAGCCAGGGGAACCAGGAAGATGCCATGGAGCTCTTGCGAAAGGCTGTTTATCTTGCCCCGGATAATGTTGAAAGTTTGATTCAGTTGTCATTACTCACAGAACGTGCTGGAGATTTTAAGAGAGCATTAAATTACAAAAGGCGGGCCAAGAAACTCCAGCAGGAAGGAAATAACAGTGACTGAAGAAAAGAAAACAGAAGCCTTGATGGTTGTTGATGATTGCTGGAATAAAATCGGTGTCTGGAGTAATTCGTCCAGACTTTGCTCCGAACTTGAGACGATTATCCATTGCCGGAATTGTCCTGTTTATTCTTCTGTCGGTCGTAACTTGCTGGATCGCCCTGTACCTGAAGAATACGGTAATGAGTGGACGTCGGCTTTTTCAAAAATCACAGCACAGGAAAAAACAATTATTCACACTGTGTTTGTTTTCCGAGCCGGGGGGGATTGGCTTGCCCTACCGGCTAAACTTATTCAAGAGGTTGTTGATATGGGGGTGATTCACAGTCTTCCTCATCGCAGCAGTACTATCCTGCGGGGTGTCGTCAATGTTCGCGGTAAACTGGAGCTTTGTTTCTCGATAGGTGCAGTACTTGACATTGAGCGTTTTGAGAAAGTTGTCGACAGAGGCGATAGAAATGTCTCTCCTGTCCGGTTAGTTGTGGCGGAACGGGAAGGCGAAAGGATCGTCTTTCCTGTAAGCAGTGTGTATGGATCTTTCCGTTATACAGAGGGGATGCTGCAGCAGTCACCTGTTACAATTTCCGGCTCAAAAGCAGCCTATACTAAAGGGATTCTGTGTGTGGAAGATTTTGATGTGGGCATCCTCGATGACCAGCTTCTTTTTGGTGCCCTAAAGAGGAATATGTAATGACCGGTACTGGTAACGACCTGAACTCTATGTCCATGATGAATCTTTTCTGTCAGGAGACGGAAAATCATTGCGCCGGCCTCTCAAGCAAGCTTCTTTCCTTAAAAAATAACTCTGCTGATAAGGAATCCTGGCACCCGTTCATACAGGCTACACATTCAATAAAGGGCGCTGCTCAGATTATGGGTTTTGAAAGTGTTGTCAACCTGTCCAGCAGTATGGAGAGTGTTTTTGCTGGAGCCCGGAAAGGCCGGATCGTCCCAGGAAAGGACGATATTGATTTGCTGCTTAAGGCATTGGATACGTTTGAAAAAATAGCGAATGTCGAAAGTGACAAAGTCGAGGGCTGGCTTGCCGGACAGAAGACAGAGATTGAAAAACTTACAAATGATATTATGGCTGTCTCAGAGGAAAGAAGAGAAAAGAAGGTGGTGGCAAAAGAAAAGGATTCAGCCAGCAAAGGTGATAAAGGCTTTTCTCCTACCGGGAAATCAAAAGGGAACAACACAAATAAGACAAAAGAATCACCTCCGGACCTGAGTTCTCTATCCATGATGGACCTTTTTCGGCAGGAAGCGGAAAATCATTGCGCTGCCCTTACTGATAATCTTCTTGCCCTTGAGAAGAATTCATCAGATTCAGAGGTGTTGGCATCACTCATGAGAGCTGCGCATTCCATAAAAGGCGCAGCTCGGATAATGAATCTGCAGAGTATTGTTGACCTGGCCCATGCTATGGAGGACATCTTTGTTGCAGCCCAGGAGAATAGGGTTGCAATTGGCACAGAGGATATTGACCTGCTGTTTAACGGCGTGGATAAGCTGGAGGAATTAGGGCATGCCCCAAACGATGAAGTCAATGACTGGCTGGCCGGAGAGAAGGAAGAGATAGAAAGACTTGTAGGTGAATTTTCACATCTGGTTGCCAAAGACAAGGAAGAAAAAACGTCCCTGGATAAAGGACCTCCAAGAGAAGACTCCGTCTCGGCTGCCAAGGTAGAAAAAGGAGATACAATAGACCTGAGTTCCATGTCCATGCTGGATCTTTTCCGCCAGGAGGCGGAAACTAATTGTTTAGTCCTTTCGGATAATCTCCTCGCCCTGGAAAAGAACCCTGAAGATTCCGAGGTATTGGCTTCGCTCATGAGAGCTGCACATTCCATAAAGGGTGCCGCCCGGGTTATAAATCTTCATAGTATCGTCGGTCTGGCCCATACCATGGAAGATGTATTTGTCGCAGCACAGGAGGGAAAGGTTGGCTTGGGCCGTGATCATGTTGACATGCTGCTGAACGGGACGGACCTGTTCGCTGCTATTGCCGAACATCCCAATGAGCAACTTGATGCATGGTTTAAAGAGCAGGAAAGAACGATTAAGGACCTGGAGAAAATATTCACGGAAATGGCTGCAGGCAAAGTCCCTGGAACAGTGCCCCGAGCCCCTGCAAAATCGCAACAGATTCCGGTAAAGAAAAAAAGAGGCACGGATCAGGCGGAAACGGGAAAACCCGCAGACCGTTCTATGCGGGTATCAGCGGATGGTATGAATCGTCTTATGGGGTTTGCCGGGGAAGTGCAGGTTGAGTCTCGTTGGCTACCATCTTTTTCCCGGAAAGTTCTGCGTTTTAAGCACAGGCAGGATGAAATCTATCGTCTCCTTGGTAAAAGTGTTGATACCTTTGGTTCTGGTTCGCTAGAGGATTTCAGTATAAGCGATTTTCGGGCAATAGTAGCCAAGATGAATTCCTGCCGCAGCCATCTTAACGAAATTCTAGAAGAAATTGAGGACCATTCCCGCCGTTCAACAGAAATTTCCCATCACCTGTATGAAGAAGTCCTTGCCAATAGAATGCGGCCCTTTACCGATGGAATTACCGGTTTTCCGCGTATGGTACGAGATGTTGGCCGTGAACTGGGCAAGAATGTTGAATTTAAGATTATCGGAGAAGAAACTCTGGTTGACAGGGATATCCTCGATAAAATAGAGGCGCCGCTTAACCATCTGATACGAAACGCCATTGACCACGGCATAGAATTACCCCAGCATCGAATTGATGCCCGTAAACCTGAACTCGCCCTCATTAGTCTTGAAGCCAAACACAGTGCGGGAATGTTGAGCATTATTGTCAGCGATGATGGCTGTGGCATTGATATTGAAAAATTACGTGATGCAGTTATTGCCAAAAAGATGCTCGGTGAAGAAATGGCGCATCAATTGAGAGAGGCGGAGCTGCTTGAGTTTATCTTTTTACCAAATTTCAGTACCCGCGATGTGGCAGGTAAAGTGTCAGGACGAGGAGTCGGTCTGGATGTTGTGCATAGTGCGGTGCAGGAGGTTCGGGGAATTATCCGTACCTCCACCGAATTAGGGGTTGGCACAACCTTTGAAATGCAGCTTCCCTTAACCCTGTCAGTAATGCGATCTCTTCTAGTTGAAATCAGTAACGAGGTATATGCCTTTCCCCTTGCAGCAATAGATCGCGTCATCAGGATGCAAAGGGATGATGTCAGGGAAATAGAGGGACGGCAGTATATTTCTTTTAACCAGGAGCGTGTCGGACTTGTGTCTGCGACCCAGGTACTTGAGAAAGAAGAGAAAACAGATCATCAGGATGAGCACGATGAGCTGCTCATCCTGGTAATCAGCGACCATTATCACCGATACGGGCTGATCGTTGACGAGTTCATTGAAATACGAGATCTTGTTGTGCAGCGGCTGGACCCGCGCCTGAAAAAGGTTCAGGATATAAGTTCGGTGGCTATTCTCGAGGACGGTATACCGGTATTGATCGTTGATGTGGATGATATGATCAGGACCATAGATTCACTGATTTTAGGCAACAGGTTGAGGCGAATCGACAGGGAGGAATTTTTCATTGAACGTCCCGTAAAACGGATCCTGGTTGTTGATGATTCAATAACTGTACGTGAAGTAGAGAGGAATATGCTTTTTGTGAAGGGCTACGATGTGATGACAGCGGTTGATGGATTGGATGGCTGGAATACCCTGCGCAGCGAGGAATTTGATTTAGTTGTAACAGATGTTGATATGCCTCGCATGAATGGAATTGAGCTGGTAACCCAAATGCGCCAGGATGCAAACTTCTCAACTCTGCCGGTGATAATTGTTTCGTATAAAGATCGGGAAGAAGATCGTAAACGCGGCCTTGAAGCGGGAGCAGATTATTATTTAACCAAGGGAAGTTTCCAGGATGAAGCCCTTGTCAAGGCAGTGGAGGATTTGATAGGTGCAGCGTCAAAATAAGAACAAAATAAAATCGAAAGTGTCTTCTGCGAGGTGCATGTGAATCTTGCAATAGTCAATGATCTGCCCATGGCTGTTGAGATACTTCGGCGGTTTGTTACAGTCAAAGGAAAGCATGAGATTATCTGGGTGGCAGAAAACGGTAAGATTGCGATTGAGAAATGTGCTCACCAGGTACCTGACCTGATTTTGATGGATTTGGTCATGCCGGTCATGAACGGAGTTGAATCAGTCCGGTGGATTATGAAGTTGAGCCCCTGCCCGATCCTGGTGGTGACGGCAAGCGTTGAGAGTAACTCTGGTTTAGTATTCGAGGCTATGGGTGCGGGAGCTCTTGATGTTGTGGCTACCCCGATTCTGGATGCGGACAAAGGAGAAGGAGGCCAGGAGCTACTTCAGAAGATCGATAGGATTGGAAAGATTGTCGGAATCAATGGGCTATCTGTTTCTCAACCCCGGAATCAGGCATGGGGAACAAGACCAAAACTGGAGAGCAGAGGGGAATGTCTGGTTGCAATCGGTAGTTCAACCGGAGGCCCAAGGGCTCTATTGAATATCCTGCAGACAATTCCTGCGGATTCAACTGCTTCCTTTGTCGTAATTCAGCATATGGATGAGTTGTTTTCCGGAGGTATGGCGAAGTGGCTTGATAAGCAGGTAAAAGTTAAGGTACGAGTATTAAAAGAAGGGGAGCTCCCGCAACCGGGAGTGGTTCTGATTCCGTCTACCGACAACCATGTAGTAATGTATCCCAATAAATCAGTTGGCTATTCAATTGAACAGAAAGAGAGTTTTTATCATCCTTCAGTGGATGTCTTTTTTAACAGTGTGGCCCGTTACTGGCGCGGGAGATGTATTGGGATAATTTTAACAGGGATGGGGAGAGACGGGGCGGAAGGGCTACTTGCCCTTCGTCAACAGGGCTATGTTACCATCGCCCAAGATCAGAAAAGTTCAGTTGTTTTTGGTATGCCTAAGGCAGCAATAGAAATGGATGCAGCCCAGAAAATCCTACCGATTGATGCTATTGGTTTAACAATTAATGATTTATTAGCAGCGCAATAGTGAGAAGATAATGGCTGAGCTTAATGTTGAAAACGGAAAGAAGCTCAATGAGATAACGTCGTATAGAATAAGGGTTCTTCTGGTTGATGATCAGCCGATAATTGCCGAGGCAGTAAGAAGGGCCCTAGCCGAGGAAGACATAGATTTTCATTATTGCCAGGATCCTACCAATGCAGTGAAAATGGCCACGGAACTGTTGCCGACTATTATTCTTCAGGACCTTGTCATGCCTGAGATTGATGGACTTACCATGGTGAAATTCTATCGGGCCAGCCCTGTCCTTCTCCATGTACCTATTATCGTTCTTTCAACGAAGGAGGAGCCTGAGATAAAGAGTAAGGCTTTTGAGTTTGGAGCCAATGACTATATTGTCAAGCTGCCGGATAAGATGGAGTTGGTTGCACGTATTCGTTATCATTCCCAGTCCTATATCAACCAGAAGCAACGTGACGAAGCCTTTGATGCCCTGGTGAAAAGCCAGAAAGAGCTTGCCGCGGCCAATGCAATTTTACAAAAACTCTCATCGCTGGATGGCCTGACCGGTATCCCGAATCGCAGGCGATTTGATGAAGTGCTGAAAGCAGAATGGCAGAGGTCAATACGTCACGCCACTTCTATTTCACTTATAATGTTGGATATCGATTTTTTTAAGTTATTCAATGATACATACGGTCACCAGGGGGGAGACGATTGTTTGAAACGGGTAGCCAAAACCCTGGATGAATCGGTGTCTCGCGAAACAGATATGGTGGCTCGCTATGGAGGTGAGGAATTTGCGGCGATCCTGCCTGAAACTGGTGTTAAAGGCGCTTTAGTCGTGGCCGAGGAAATGCGGGCAAATATTGAAAAACAAAATATCTCTCATGAAAGTTCCAAGGTCGCTGATTATGTAACAATTAGTGTGGGGGTGGCCACGTGGGTGCCTGAACGTTACTCGAAGTCGGATGAACTTATTGCTCTGGCTGATCAGGCCCTGTATGCGGCCAAGGAAATAGGTCGAAACCGGGTGATAAGCGCCGGTGTAAAATTGGAGTAATCTCCTGCTGGCGGAAATTTTGAAGATGCCTGCAGGAAATAGCCTCCAGAGTGAGAGCAGTCCTTTACCACTGCTCCCTATGCTACTGAGCCAACAGGAAAGATTCTCTTCTTTATGACCATATCCTTCCCTCCTTTTTCGCTTGCTGATTTGTTAGCGCCTGCCACCACCTCTACTTCCCCCGCCACCTCTTGAGGGACGGGTTTGAGGACGACTGCTTCGTTGTTGTTGGCTACGTCTGGCTCCCTGTTCACGTGCTTGATGAGCACGGTTGAGATTTTGCTGTTGGCTGTTGCTCTTCTGCACTGGTTTCTGAGACTGATTGAGATTTTGTGTAGTCTGTCTAGTTTTTTGTTGTTGACCTTGCTGCTTCCAGCTTCCGTCTGTCTTGCGCTGGTGGACATTGCCTTGTGCATCAGAATACATGTCATTTCTTCGCTGTGTTGCTCCGGTTGACATGTTTCTGGCATTGTTTGGTGTCGTGTTGCGGGCAGTGTTTCTATTTATCTGTGCTGTTGTTGCCCTGTTTCCTGTCTTGGCCACGGCTTTATGTTGGGGTGAATGAATTCCGGCATGTTTCTGGGAACGGTAGATGTTTGAAGATCGATATGCTCCGGCCCTTGCTCCGGCCCTTGCTCCGGCCCTTGCTCCGGCCTGATAACCTCTATTGTATCCTCGATTGTAACCGCGGTGATAGCCTCGGTGATAGCCGTGGTAACGGGCAGGCCCCCAATATCCTCCATGCCAGCGTGACCAGCTGCCAAAGCCAATACCAAAGGTAAAGCGTCCGGTACTGTAGCCTATGCCAAAACTCCATCCTCCCCATGGGTTGTAGCGAACACCTACATTCCAGGTTGCCGGTCGGGGATAATAATAGTGATAATACCAGGGAGAATAGTAGTAACCGGTTCCGTAGAAAACAGTGCTGGAATAGACATAGGTTCCTGTGTATCCAGGCAGATAGCCCACATAGATCACATCGGGCTGGACATCGTAAATATAGACATACTTGACATTATATACGGGTGATTCCGGGGGGATCTCCTCCACACCTTCAGGCCGTTCGGTTGCAACCTGCCATGGCCCGCTGGCATTATCCGCCACATACCAGACAGCATCAACACATGCGTAATACTTTGTTCCAGCTTGGATTACCTGCTGTTCAGAGTTTATGGCGTATAGGAGATCAGTTCCGGGGATTTTCTTAAACTGGGGTTGACCGTCATAGCTCACTTTTATGGAGACCTGATCACGTTCTACTCTGGCGGTTTGCGGTATGTAAGCATTTAACACGGCTTCACTCGCTTCATCAGTCCCGGCGATTGCGTAGCGAATGTCTGCCAGTTCTGAATCTACAGGGATCTTTTTAAAATCATCCGGCAATTTGTCTGAAGCCACATATTTCCAAGGACCATTCAGGTTAGCCGCCTGGAACCATCTCCCGGAAAGCAGGACATAGTATTGTTTTGCATTGTAACGCAGGATAGTATCATCAGTATTTGTCACATACTTGATGGAAGTGTTTTCTATTTCCTTAAACGCTACTTCACCCTGGGTGGAGATCAGTTCGGCGGGTTCTGTAACGACGAGCAGAGCAGGGATTATATCATTTTTCGCTTCAGTTCCAGTCTGGGTTTCAGCCTCTGGTGGCTTTGGGGCAAGTTTTGCTACTTCTGCCGGAACTGAGGTGGTGAATTTCCAGGAATCCTTGAGGCTCGCGGCTTGATACCAGCCGTTTTCTGCAGCATAGATGTAATAACTGTTTTTTGTTTTATCGGTGACAATTAAAAAAGGAGTGTTAACAACCCGCTGCAGAGTTGAATTTTCAATATCTTTGAACTGGGGTTTGCCATCAATGGAGATCAGAACAGTAGCTTCATTTTTGTAGATAATTGTGGGAGGTGCAGTGGAAAGCTTCTGCGAAGCAATCCCTTGCTTTTCTGCAAGTTCAAGCATGGGCAACAGACGATCAAGGCTTATGGTGAGATCCTTCCCTACCACAGAGTCTTCGATTATCTCAGCAAGTATACTCTCCTGGGCCGGGGTAGATCCTGTGAAACGTACCCGTGGCACCCGTACTTTCTTTAAGGTAACTATTCGGGATTCGCGATCGGTTTCCACTCTGGAAACGATCCATATGGTACCGAATACCGGTTCTTTCTCACCAGCGAGCGTAAGGGAAACGGCTGCCCGGCCACTTAAGGTATCTTTCTCTAAGGTATCAAACTGGGGTTGATAAACTAGCACATTTCCCTGCTGGGCAGAAATTTCTCTCGGCCATGTTGCTTCTTCAGCAACTACCTGTCCGGGAATGAAGAAAAGGAATGCCAATAGAACGAATACGACTTGATTTGAAAATGTTGTTTTAGGCAGCATCATCTGTAAAACCTCTTTTCAATGTGTTGTTTTTTTGTATTCAAAGTCTCATCCTGCAGAGGGGATAACTTTAGGCTACTTCGGAAAATTGCCATTTTGTCCAAGCTCTTCGTCACAGCAAAAAATCTAATTTTTCAAGGTACCCTTTAGGATATTTAAAAAAGAAGTTCATCCCTAGGCGGAAAGAGGCTTGATCTTTTCCAGCATCACTCTCAATAAGCTTTCCTGGCAAAAAATGGATCTCTGTCGCAATATTTTTATTTATTTTCCAGTTTACACCTAATTACATCTGAGTGCCAATAAACCTTGACTCTCTTGCAAGTTGCCGACATACAAATTGTAGGCCACCTTGCAAAATTGCCTTTTCGGCCAAATTTTTCTCATACCTCTATTTTGAATGAACATTCTAATCTTTCAAGAAATTCTGTATTTGTTCCTATGTAAAAAGTATCATTAGTATTGGCCTGCGAAGAAACAAGTTACTTCTAAAATAGAGGCCGGAGCCTTGAGTGCATCGCTGAACAATTACTCCTGCTGTTATCATTATAATTATCGGAAAATTAGAAAGCAGAGCCAGACAATAATTGTTGGCGGTATGCTTGCCTTCAAAAGGCCGAGTGCGGAAACGCCGTCCTGGAAATATTTTTTCAAGATCGATTGTCCAGCAGGGTTAGGAGCATTGGCAATAACGGTCAGGCCGCCTCCAGCTACGGCCCCAGATACCACTGCGTATTTCAGTTCATTGGTAAATCCCGGAACCAGAGTGCTGAGGTAGGTGATGGCCGCATTGTCATTAAATGCGGTGAGAATGGTTGCCCCAAACATCAGCGGGATTTCATTCAGGCTACCCAGAACCGGGGCAATCCACCATCCCTGCACTCCCCCATGCACGACCAGAGCTCCGAGAAAAAAGCCGACAAGTATGGGTGGAATAAGATCAATGCGGTTTTGGTAGGGGGAAGTTACTACAGTAAAGCCCAGAAAAAAGAGCAGGCCCGGGATGAAGAGCTCAGGATGATGGGCATTAGAGATAATCCAGGCCATAAAAAGAACATGAATACCTGTCACCCAGGCAGGAACCTTATCATCACGGCTGTCCCAACTGGGGTCAATAAAGGGCGCACGTTTTTCCGGGGGCAGAATGCCTGGCAGCACCTCCTGTATCTTCTGTAATTTGAGTTCCTCAAAACGTTGGTCAAATGCCTCTTTTACCAAGGCAGGGTCAGCGCCGTTTTCAATGATCCTGGGTAAATACTGTTTTTCTAGGCGGTCTTTGATCTCCGCCAGAACCTTTTCTGCCTGGTGCTCAAAATTTTCTTTGAGATTCATCTCCTGGTTGACAAGAAGGCCGATTTTTTCAAACTCAACCATCATGTCGGTTCGGCGCATGAAAGTGCGCTGGATTTTTTCTTTCAGGCTTCGTATCGTGTGTTCTGTTTCAAGTACTTTCAGTTCGCTGCGAAAAATGAAAAAATAAAGGGTGGTTGAGATGGTTATCCCCAGAACTGCCTTCCAACCAAAATGGCTCAGCATATAGAGCAGTCCCCAGTCCCAGACACCTGCAACCATAAGAACTGGAGGGGCGGCAAAATGTGTCAAGGTGCCGCCCACCGAGATATTGACAAAGAGCAAGCCGATGGTTGCATACTTAAATTTTTCAGAGGGGTGCAGGTCATATAATTTTGTTGCAAGGAGCAGGGCAGAGATTGTCATGGCGGCAGGTTCGGTGATGAAGGAACCAAGTATAGGGCCCATAGTCAAAATAGTCAGCCACCAGGCAGCCAAACTGCCTCCGAGCATAGCGGCAATGAACTGCATAGTGGATTCCACCAGTTTCAAAATCGGCCTGCTTGCCGCAAGTATCATCACTGTCACCACAAACAGGGACTCGGTGAAATTGACATTATAGCTGATGTAATTGATCATCGTTGAGCGATCATAGAAAATGATAATGGCCTGAATGAGGATAATAACCCATAGGCCGAAAACCACCTCCACCTCACCAAGGAAATGAAAAAGTTTGGCCCAATGGTGGATTGAATATTTGTGTACTTCTTCTTTTTTAATTTTTTCCTGATGTTCGTCCTCCCATTTATGGGCAATGGCCAGGAATTTACTGGTCATAAAGGTATGAATGATGGCGCAGAAAAAAATGATGGTGGCGATCAGATTGAATGGTTCCTGTTTGATCCGGTTTTGCAGGATGGAAAAGACATCAGCAATCTCGACGTCATTATAGCTGTCAAGGCTCCGAGGGAAGGTCGTATCATTATCAGAAACGGGGTGAGCTGCAAAAGCACCTGTGCTGCTCATAAGTGTGATAACAAAGAAAGAGAGAAAAAGGATAATGGATGCTTTGTATGTATTCGACATTTTATCTTTTTTTTGTAAGCAATTCAACCAGTGCTAATTGGTTGGGTAGTTTTCCCTTTACTCATGGGGGTAGCCGTTCTTATCAAAATTGAGGTCTGTAAAGGCGTAGGAATAGGGGTGGTCTCCTCTGAAGTGGTACTGGTTTTTCTGGTTAAAGCCGATAGCCTGCTGCATGGCATTGAAGTCTAATCGCCATTTTCCTTCTTTTTCTTTAAAAAACCAGGGATGGCATTGTCGCTGTTGAACCGGATAACGGATCACGGCCAGCTGTTCGTCATGATTATAAAAAACTTGAGACGAGTATGCGCTGCAGCGCTGAATACCTTGTGCCGCATTGCGCATTTGCACAGGCGTTACAGTCCATTCTTTGAGCATGGCTCTGGTCGCATCTGTATAGATGTTCAGTTCCGGGTCCTTGTTGCCATTGGCCATGGCTGTTTGATAGACTAGGAGGGTGGCTCGGGGATCATTGCCGGGGTGGATCATTTCTGAATGTAGAGTCGGCGGAGAGGCAGCAATGGTTTCTGTATTGCCGATCCTGGCCTCTGCAGTGGCTCCGCCACCTGTGGGAAGGGTTGTTCTTGGAGGAACCTGAAAGTCTTTACCCAAAGATGCCTGGCGGGCGCGTTCATAGATCATTTCGCTGGCTGCCAGGACCCCGTCTTTTATGCGTCGCTCCTGGAAAAAGTAAACCATATGCTGCTGCTGGATATATCCGCTGAAGGCATCTGTGTAGATCCCCTCCAGGTCGCCGGATATCTCCAGGCGAGTTAGGTCATTTCCGCTGTCAATGAGGAGGAGGATTACTCTCCCCTGTCTGCTTTGTGTTGTTGCTGCCAACTCCTCCATAAGACTGTTGGCTCGGAGATTGAATGCTTCACGCTCCGGGGTACGATCTTCCAGGATGAGACGAAAATCAATGTCATGGTCCTGAAGCAGGGCTGTATGGTAGTGTTGGAGAGCGGTTTTTTCATTCAGACTGAGCATTCCTGCCTCGTCTGTCACGGTCTGTGGATCACTGTTGCCGGAACTATTGCATCCGGTTAGGAGGAGGCAGAGAAGAAAGAGAGAAATGATACAATTTTTCATGGCGGCGAGGCCTTGGTTGATGGTTGTACAGCACGTCAGAATCTCTTTTCTTTTGCTGGCCACCTCGTATAATTGCCTTTTTGTCCAAGCTCTTCATCACAACCAAAAAAAATAATGCTCACATATCAATTATATGCTGCGCTTATCTTTTCGTCTGCTCCTCGGTCTTGAACAAAAAATCTAATTTCTCAAGGTACCTTACTGCTTAACTCGTTGGGGTTGTGTCATCTGATTTTGGGACTTTAATTATTTCTTCAGTTATTTTAAGGGAAACGGAAGGCTTTGTAAAGTGCAGTGGTGTGGATGTGATGAGCTTGGAAGGGGGGGAGACATGGAGAAGCCCGTCAGATGCAGTAGCTGACGGGCTTGTTGTATGTAGTGTGGATTTTGTTTTTACCAGTTCTCGCCAAGCAGCTCAAAATGGGCCTGAGCATGGTCACAGGCCGTACAGACCTCCGGTGCATCTTTACCCGTGTGGAGGTAACCGCAGTTGCGGCAGCGCCAGGTCATATCTTCATCGCGTTTGAAGACACGGCCCGCCTCAATATTGGCCTTGACTTCCACATAGCGTTTCTCATGCTGTTTTTCGGCCACGGCAATGGCCATGAAAATGACGGCTATATCATCAAACCCTTCCTCGCGTGCCGTCTTGGCAAAACCGGGATACATCACTGTATGCTCATAATTCTCACCGCCGGCAGCCTCAGTTAGATTCTCAACGGTCGTGCCGATGACGCCCGCCGGGAAGGTCCCGGTGATCTCTACCTCACCTCCTTCCAACAGTTTGAAGAGGCGTTTGGCGTGTTCTTTTTCCTGGTTGGCGGTTTCAGTAAAAATATCGGAGATCTGTACATATCCCTCTTTTTTGGCCTTGGAGGCAAAATAGGTGTAACGGTTACGGGCCTGAGACTCGCCGGTAAAGGCGGTAAGGATATTCTTTTCGGTTTGGCTACCTTTGAGTGATGGCATGGTATTTTCCTTTTGGTGTTGAGGTTAATAGACCTTAAGTTTTTGTAGCATGTTTTATTTGGAGAATAAAGAACCCAGTGAACGGAATGTTCCGGTAAATTTGGCAAGGCTCTGGGCTGAGATACCCAGTAATGTCTGGGAATTTTGGTCTGCACCCTGCTCAAGAAGGTATTTCACCACCTCTCGGTGGCCGAACATGGCAGCAAACATGAGTGGCGTCTTGCCGCCACCGTTATCGGCGTTGATGTCTGCCCCGGCATGAAGCAGCAGGGAAACTAATGGCATATTGCCCTTGAAGGCTACGCCCCCCAAAGGGGTCTGGCCATGATCGTTGCGGCGATCGACATCGGCCCCGTGTTTGAGGAGCATGGAGGCGGTTTCTTCCTGGCCGTTATAGGAGGCCAGCATGAGGAGGGAATTGCCTTTGGAGTCGCAGAGGTTTATCGGCAGGCCGGCGATAAGCATTTTCTCAAGCTCGGCCGTATCACCACTCCTGGCCATATCCACAGCCATGAGCTGGAGCTCGGCGTAACGTTTTTCTTCCTCTTCAGTGAGGGACTGGGTAGCCATGTCGCGTATTGGAAATAAGTTGGAATTGTTTGTGAAATTGTGGCAAGTCCGTTCGTTAGTACGGACTTGCCACCGTGGCATTTTACCTTTAATTATCTGCGCTATCCCTTCCAGTCAACGCCAAGAGCAGTAGCAACACCGGCAGCATAGGTGGGGTCTGCCTTATGGAAGTGTCCCAGCTGGCGCTGGACGATATCGGCGGGTACACCGTCCATGGCTGCAGCCAGGTTATTAAAGAGTTGACTCTTCTGGTTATCACTCATCAGGCGAAAGAGGTCTCCTGGCTGAGTATAATCATCGTTACCCTCGCGATGGTTGTACCGGTCGGCATCTCCGGAAATTTTTAAGGGTGGTTCACGGAAGCTCTCGTCCTGAGCCGGGCCGTCAAAGCTGTTGGGCTCATAATAGGTATCTGGGCCTCCAGGGGCGTCGAGACGCATGGACCCGTCCATATGGTAAGTGTTAACGGGGCTGAGTGGTTTATTGATGGGAAGCATCTCATAATGGGTTCCTACCCGGTAGCGATGGGCGTCGGCATAGGAAAATATTCTGGCCTGCAGCATCTTGTCAGGCGACCAGCTGATGCCGGGCACGATATTGGAGGGGCTGAATGATGCCTGTTCCACTTCGGCAAAATAGTTTTCCGGGTTGCGGTTGAGCTCAAGGACACCGACATCAAGGCAGGGATAATCCTTGTGGGGCCAGACCTTGGTGAGATCAAAGGGATTGAGATGGTATTTTTCAGCTTCCATCTCCGGCATGATCTGGACCTGGACATTCCATTTGGGAAAGTCGCCTCGCTCAATGGATTCAAAGAGATCACGTTGGTGGCTCTCACGGTCCTTGGCGATGATTGCCTCCCCTTCGCTGTTGGTCAGGCACTCAATGCCCTGTTGGGTTTTGAAATGGAATTTGACCCAGAAGCGCTCCCCAGCATCATTGATGAAACTGTAGGTATGGGAACCGTAGCCGTTTACATGACGGTAGCTCCTGGGGAGGCCACGGTCGGAAAAAAGAGTGGTGACCTGATGCAGGCTCTCCGGCGACAGTGACCAGAAATCCCACATGGCAGTATTACTGCGCAGGTTTGATTTTGGGTGGCGCTTTTGGGTGTGGATAAAGTCGGGGAATTTGAGAGGGTCACGGATAAAAAAGACCGGTGTGTTGTTGCCCACCAGATCAAAATTACCCTGTTCGGTGTAGAATTTCAGGGCAAATCCGCGCACATCACGCTCGGCATCGGCGGCACCGCGTTCTCCGGCCACTGTGGAAAAGCGCAGGAAGACCGGGGTCTCTTTGCCAATATCGGAAAAGAGTTTGGCTTTGGTGTATTGGCTCAGGTCGTGGGTGATACGCAAGGTGCCGTGGGCGCCGGAACCTTTGGCATGGACGACTCGTTCCGGGACACGCTCTCTATTTTGGTGAGCCAGTTTTTCGAGAAGCTGATAGTCCTGCATAAGAACCGGTCCGCGGGCACCTGCAGTGAGAGAATTCTGGTTGTCGGCAATCGGGTTGCCCCCTGTCGTGGTCATTGATTTGGAACTCATTACAACCTCCTTTGTTTCAGTGAGTAGTGATTGGTTCTTCTTGTCTTGGCCCTGACAGGGTCGGCTGTAACTGCGCACAGGCCCTGTGTTTTTGGAATAAATATTGTTTGGTAATATATATGTACTAAGAAACTTTCTTACGCGAAAGTCAAAAAAAATGGTCAGTAGGGTTTAATTCTTGGCAGAACAATTATTGCATATTCCCTCAAGAATGGCATTCCTTTTTGATACTTTTCCCCATTCGCCCAGCACTGCAGGTACCGGAGTTTCATCAAAAGAGTCCCATGTGAAATCTGTGATAGCCCCACATGTACTACAGACGGCATGATGATGACAGACCATTTTCGCCTCGAATCGGGCCTGGCTTTCAATGGTCTGTACTCGGGTAATAAGGCCATGTTTTTCCAGAGTGGCCAGCGTCCTGTATACCGTATCAAGAGAGATGGTATGCAGCCTCTCCAAGATACGCTTGTAGAGCATCTCGGCAGAAGGGTGGTCTGCGGCCTGAACCAGTTCTCGATAGACCTCAAGACGTTGGTGTGTCACTTTCAGATCTGCCGTCCGGCATGCCTTTTCAAATTCCGTCATCCTTTGTGACAGGGTATGTTGCATTGCATTTTTCATATGTTTGTGTGTGATAATAGTTATTGTTCACACACTAGGAGATTTTTTTGGGGATGTCAATTATAATTTTCTTTTTTTTTAGATGTTCAAGTATCCTTTCTGTGGTCGCTATTGTTACGACTTGCTGGTGTGTCAGTAATTGAGGAGAGTGGTAGATAGACTTCTTTCTTCTGCGAATGGTTTTCATTGTACAATGAAAAATTACGGGGTATTTTTAAAACTCTAATTTTTAGATTCAGGTCCAGGCCAATAAGAAATTGTTTGTAGTCTATGTCGTTGGTATTGTGGTAGTAATGTCGTGGTGTATGGGCGGTAATAACTTTGTGGCAAGGAAATAAATGCGAAATAGCAAGGTGCTACCTGGATTGCTTCTTGTCTCGCTGAGTTTGAATGGCAAGCAAAATTCTTTTTGAGTTACATTAAAAATGCATAGAAAAATTTTTGCCATAGGCGACAGCCACTCCAGGCGCTGTTTTGAAAATAATGACTGGATTGCAGATTCCCGAGTCTTGGTCGGCTATAACAAACTGGATGGAAAGACAGCGTATAATCTGGAACGGCATGAGAAAAAACTGCTGCAGATTTTAGAGCCTTTACGAGAAAAGGAACTGATCTTCTGCTTTGGTGAAGTGGATATTCGTATTCATATTAAATACAAGCAGCAGCAGTCAGGCATATCTGTGGAACAACTCATCGACAAGACTGCTGCCCGCTATATCTCATATGTCAGCAGGCTACGGCAGCAGGGATACAGGGTACATGTGTTTAATGTGGTGCCCACCGGAGACTATCAGGGAGCCGAGGCCATGAAATGGAAAAAGGGGCTTTCCTATCCCTTTACTGCAAGCTATGAGGAACGCACTGACTATACCCTGAAGCTGAATCAGTGCTATCGGAGCTACTGCCGTGAGTTGCAGATTCCTTTTATCGATATTTATCAGTATTTGGTTGATGAACGGGGGCAGCGAAGACAGGAACTGGTTTTTGATTTCGCTCACCTCAATAATCAGTGTGCCGACCTGACCCTTCAACACCATCACTTTCCTTTGGTCAGTTCTGTACAGAACGATGGCGAGGCATTGAATGTTTGACAAGAGTGAGAGTCTTTTTCCTGTGAAAAAAAACAGTCTGTTTCTTGCCCATTGCGCGATCTCTCCCCTGCAACAGCAGGCAAAAGAGGCGGCGCAAGGTTTTCTTGAAGCCATGGCTGCAGGAGGGATCAGTGGCTTACCCCCCTATTACAACCTGTTGCCCCAATTTCACAAGAAAGGTGGGAAACTGCTGCAGACTGATCCTAAAAATATCTCCTTTGTCCATAATACGGCAGAGGCCATGTGTCTTCTTGCCAATGGGTATCCCTTTCAAGCCGGAGATGAGGTCGTCAGCTATATTCATGAGTTTCCAAGCAATCATTATCCCTGGCGTTTGCAGGAAAAAAGGGGGGTAAAACTGGTGTTGCTGGGGGACTGCGATCCCTTAGGGTCTTTAGGAGATGTAGATGCGCCACGTGGCTGGTCCATGGAGGAGCTGGAGAGCAGGGTCACATCCCGGACGCGGATAATAGCACTTAGCCATGTTCAGTTTGCCAGCGGCTATGCAGCAGACCTCAGGGCGTTGGGTACGTTTTGCAGAGAGCGGAGTATTGACCTGATTATCGATGGGGCACAGAGCCTGGGCTGTCTGCCCCTGTATCCCGAAGAGTATCATGTGGGAGCTGTGGCGGCATCGGGATGGAAATGGCTGATGGGGCCCTTTGGTGCGGGTATCCTCTATACCAGCCCGGCTCTCAGGGGAAAAGTCGAACTCACCATGGTTGGCCCTTATTGTATGCAGCAGGGTCTGGATTATCTTGATCATCGCTGGAACCCATATAAAGATGGCCGCAAGTTTGAATATTCCACCCTTGCCTGGGAGCATGTGGCAGCACTGAATGGTGTGCTGGACTCCACATTTCTTCGCTATTCCATGGAGGACATTCGAGATGAGGTCTTTCGCCTTCAGGATTTGTTTTTAGAACACTTGGATCAGAAGCTGTTTCGAGTGCTGCTTTATCCGAAGGAGCATCGATCCGGGATCCTCACTCTGCTGTCACGCGGCAATAGTGAAGAGCTGGTGGAAAGGGTTGGAAAACAGGGGTTGGTGTTGACGGCCCGATCAGATTATATACGAATTGCTCCGCATTTTTATCTGAGTGATAATGATATGAAAGGGGCGGCAGAACTTTTAAACAGGGAGGCAGGAAGTAGATGAGAAAAACAGCATGTATCACTGGAGCAACCTCAGGGTTTGGCAAGGCATGTGCGGAAATCTTTGCAGAAAAAGGTTGGAATCTGGTACTCTCCGGACGGCGTGCAGAACGTTTGCAGGAATTGAAGGAGAATCTTACAGGTGTTGAAGTTCATACCGCTGTTTGCGATGTTCGGGACAAAGTCCAGGTGCAGGCAATGATAGACGAACTGCCTGAGTCTCATAGTGCAATTGATCTCCTTGTCAATAATGCTGGACTGGCCCTGGGTATGAATCCGGCCCAGGAAGCGGACCTGGAAGACTGGGAGACCATGGTTGATACAAATATCAAGGGGCTGATGTATATGACTCGAGCTCTATTGCCTGCCATGGTTGCCCGCGGGCAGGGGCATGTCGTTAATATGGGTTCTATTGCCGGTTCCTGGCCTTATCCGGGTGGAAACGCATACGGGGGCACCAAGGCCTTTGTGGAGCAGTTTTCCAATAATCTGCGTGCTGATCTGCACGGCACGGGAGTGCGGGTCTCTAACGTTGAGCCGGGAATGGCGGAGTCTGAATTTTCAGTGGTCCGTTTTCAGGGGGATCAGACAAAGGCCGATGCAGTGTATGAGGGTACCGAACCGCTAACTCCCAGAGATATTGCAGAGATTGTTTACTGGATCGCCGATCGTCCGTCTCATGTTAATATTAACCGGGTGGAAGTTATGCCTGTGTGTCAGAGCTGGAGTCCGTTTGCCATTCATCGGAAAGAATAGAGGGAGGCTGGTTGCAGGGTTGGCAAGAGAATTAACGATTCGGAAAGAATTGCAGAAATCTTCACTAATTGCTAGACTGAAACAAGTTGATTACTGAGCATTGTTTAGCCAGATATACAATATTACACCTATATGACGAAGGAGGGGGAAATGGGTAGGAAGTGTCTGATAGTTTTCATGCTGGTCTTGCTGCTGCCGGTGGGAGCACTTGCCGGGAATAAGAGTCCCTGGGAGGTGAAGCTGCCGTTTAAGAGTGCAACCATTCATTATACGATCAGTGGCGTAGAAAATGGTAGTGAAATTAAGTATATTCGTGACTATGGTCGCGAGGTTGCCACCTACCATACCACAAAGACATCCATGATGGGAATGACCATGGTGAGTGAAACTGTGGATATATACACCCCGGACTGGCAGTACCATTTTGACCTGAATGAGAAGACGGGAACCAAGAGTGTAAATCCTCAGAAATATATGATTGAGGAGTACAAGAAGCTCTCGAAGGCTGAACGGAAACAGGTCGAAGAGAATTCAGAAAAGATGGGAACATCCGTTGCTGATGGGTTTGGCGGAAGTGTCCAGCAAAATGCAGAAAAGATCCTGGGGTACAACTGTGATCGGGCCGAGATGATGGGTACTGTGTCTTATAGTATTCACGCCAGCGGTATTCCTCTTCGCCTCGAGAGTAATATGATGGGGATGAGCATGAAGATTGAGGCGACCTCAGTGGATGAAGGAAGGGTGCCCGGCAAATTTTTTCAGATTCCTCAGGGAATTGAGCCGCAATATGATCCACAGTCCGATGCCATGGCCCGTGAGATGGCCAGGCAGACCATTGCCATGCTGAAAGATCCGGAAAGTGCCAAGAAAAAGGGCGGAGTACCCAGTATGCAGGGGCCGGGACAGCAGCAGTTGACTCCGGAAGAACAGGAGCAGATGGAGCAGGCCATGGATATGTTGAAAGGGATGTTCGGCAATCCGAACCAGCAGTAGGCTAGCACACTCGATCACAAAAATGGCCTGGCTGGGAAATGAATATCCCATACCAGGCCATTTTTTTTGGAAAATAGAGTGGAGAATCTAAGTGGCTGGTGCTTTAAAATGTGCTGTCAATTCCTCCAAATGGGCGTCGAGATTTCTGGGGGTTCATTGGTGTGTAGATGGTGACCGTGCCGTTTTCTTCTTTAATCGTTGTCCAGTCGGCCCAATTTATTGAGTACCAGAGGCCAAGCTCTTTTCCTTCGGCAGAATAGATGACGTAGCCGTCGTACTGGTTACGTATTCCCCGAAGATCGGGATCGATTATCCGCATCCAGGAGCAGAGTTGTTTTTGATCAAGGGCAATCGGTTTCCATAGTCCCTTTTCAAAGGTAAATTCTTTTTTGACTGCGAGAATGACATTGGGTTGTGCTTCCGGACCGTTATAGTAGTAGTCATATCCTGGGAGTACGATACAGGCCTCAAAGTTTGAGGTGATTTCTTTGTTTAGCTTCAGGTTTCCTGTTTTCCCAATCTGACAGGAGGAAAGAAGAAGGATAACAGCAAGGAGAAAGAGTGTTTTCATAGTCGCACCATAATAGGGAAGAAAGAATAGAGGGTATCTTGAAAAATTAGAATTTTCGTTCAAAATCGAGGCGTGAGAAAAATTTTACCGCAGGCATATGTTCGATATTCCGAGGATAAAGATTTTCTCATAACGAAGATGTTGGACGAAAAGGCAATTTTGCAAGGTGGCCTAGAATTAGAAGGGCCTTCTTGACACGCTTTCTTCTAAAAGTTATCATTTTTTGTCTTAAAGTCAATTTTGATAGATTGATAATTTTAAAAGGCTTTTTTTTGAGTATCCCTTGAAAAGTAGAATGTCAGGGTGCCTAAATAGGTAAAGGCCATCAATTTCAGAAAGAGGAGTCTTTCATGAACCGTCCTGTTTTTTTTGGGCTCGTTGTTGCTCTCTTGTTTCTCAGTTCCGGATGTTCCACTCTCAGTGTGAACACAGACTACAATCCGGCATATGATTTTTCAGCATTGAAGAGCTACGCCTGGCTGAATAATGGTCAGATTTCCAGTAGTGATGCCAGGGTCAATAATGCTCTGATTGTTGATAGGGTGCGAAAGGCCGTAGAGCAGACCCTCGCTACCAGAGGATATGTGAAAACGGATAGTGCTTCAGCTGATTTCATAGTGAGTTGGCTTGGGGCCATTGATAAAAAATTACAGGTGGACACCATTGACCATTTTTACAGCCCTTACGGATACGGTTCTCTCTATCGTGCTCCGGCCTTGGGTGGTTCGATGCCTACGGTCAGAACCTATGAGTACGAGGTTGGAACCTTAATTATTGATATTCTGGATCCGGATCAGCATAAATTGATCTGGCGCGGAACCGGTGAAGATCGTCTCAAGGGGAATAAAAAACCGGAAGAGGTCACCAAGGGGATTGATGAGGCAGTGGCGGCGATTATGAAAGATTTTCCTCCTGCACAATAAATTGGCAGTTTGTAAAAGAAATCAGCCGAAATTTCCAATTATATAAGGATGTTTTTGTTTTCTGATTCCCGCTAAAACTCAGCTAACTATGGTGCCCAAAGGCAGACCAAAACAGGTGAAGATGAGTTTTAGAGGGAATTAAATTTCATTGTGGTGACTATTCTGTGCAGTTTTCACAGCAGACAGGAGAAGAAGTTCTCGCAGTTCTGAACTCTTGCGATGATGGGTTGACCGGCGAAGAGGTTCGTGAACGTCTCCTGAAAAATGGTCGCAATGTTCTGCAGACCGGTAAGCCTATTAATCCATTCCTTCTTTTTCTCGATCAGTTCAAAAGTTTCATCATCTATATTCTGCTCTTTGCCGTTGTTTTTTCTCTCATTATTGGAGAGTACGTAGACTCCATTCTTATCCTCGTCATTCTCCTGGCCAATGCCTTGATTGGTTTTTTTCAGGAGTTGAACGCCTATCGTTCCCTGGAGGCTCTGAAAAAGATAACAGCACTCCATGCTACTGTTCTCCGCGAGGGGAAGAGAGATATTATCGATGCTGCGGACTTGGTTCCTGGTGATATCCTTGTGTTGGAGGCAGGTGATAAAGTCCCGGCAGATGCGCGTCTGCTGGAGTCGGTACGATTGAAGGTGGAAGAATCTGCCCTGACCGGCGAGAGTGTCCCGGCAGAAAAAAATAATCGAGTGATTCCTGACAAAAAACAGATAGGGGATCAGCGGAATATGCTGTTTTCTTCCACTTCGGTGGTGGCCGGCAACGGGCGGGCAGTGGTTGTTGGCACAGGAATGGAGACGGAGATTGGTCGCATAACAACCCTTATCACCAGTGTTGGTGAGGAGATGACTCCCCTGCAGCGGCGACTGCACAGGTTTGGCAGAAGGCTGGGGGTGGTTATCCTGGGTATCTGTTTGGCCGTTTTCTGTCTCCTCAGTCTTCAGTCCTTTTTCAGAGGGACTTTCAGTACCGACACCTTCGTCTCATTTCTCTTCATTGCCATTGCCCTGGCCGTGGCTGCGGTACCCACAGCCTTGCCTGCCGTGGTTACCATTGCCCTCAGTGTGGGAGTCAAACGTCTGTTGAAAAAGAAGGCCCTGGTGCGCAGGCTTTCTTCTGTGGAGACTCTGGGCAGCTGTGATGTGATCTGTACGGATAAAACCGGTACTCTCACCGAGAATCAGATGACTGTTCGCTATGGCTGGACCCTGGCAGGGGAAGTGGAGTTACACGGGACTGGTTACAAACCGGCAGGTGAGGTCACTGGAGAACCTGTGAAGTTGTTATTTCGAGCCGGAGTTCTCTGTAATAATGCCAGCCTGCGTGAGGATGACGGTATCTGGGAGTTGATCGGTGACCCGACGGAAGGGGCTCTGCTGACAAGTGCAGGCAAGCTTGGCCTTGTCGGAGAAGGGGAGCGCATTGACGAAATTCCCTTTGACTCCGATCGGAAGATGATGAGTGTGCTGGTTCGTGATCAGGAAGAGGGTTTGGCGGTTTTCAGCAAAGGGGCGCCAAGCCATCTTTTGGAACTGTGCGAGTACTATTACAGAGGGGGAGAAATTCTTCCCCTGGATCAGGGTGCAAGGGCAGAGATTGAGGCCCGCAATGATCTCTATGCCGGGCAGGCCATGCGGGTCCTGGCCTTTGCCTGGAAAGAGGTGGAGGAAAAAGAGCCGTTTGCTGAAGATGGGCTGGTTTTTCTTGGTTTTCAGGCCATGATAGATCCCCCAAGAAAGGATGTGCTTCAGGCCATCAAAACGACGTCTGAGGCAGGGATACGGGTTATTATGGTGACCGGCGATTACCAGGCCACTGCCCAGGCCATTGGCAGGGAGATCGGTATAGAAGGTGAGGTCTGTTCGGGCCAGGAGCTTGATGTTATGGATGAAGAAGCCCTTATTACAGCCTTAACGAAAGGCACCAATGTCTTTGCCAGGGTGATTCCCGAGCACAAACAGCGTATCGTCACGGCCCTGCAGAAAATGGGGCATACCGTAGCCATGACCGGGGATGGGGTCAATGATGCTCCGGCCTTGAAAAAGGCAAATATCGGCATAGCTGTGGGCAGCGGTACAGAGGTGGCCAAGGAGGCCTCGGATTTTGTCCTCCTTGATGATAGCTTCAGTCATATTGTCAATGCGATACGGGAAGGGCGTGGCATTTATGATAATATCCAGAAATCTATAATGCTTCTCCTCTCCGGTAATTTCGGTGAGGTACTGATCATTTCTCTGGCAGTGATGACGGGGATGAATCTGCCACTCACTGCCATCCTTCTCCTCTGGATCAATATGATCACAGACGGGGCACCAGCCCTGGCCTTTAGCGTAGACCCCTATGGCACCGATATCATGACCAGGCAGCCGAAAGTGGGTAATGAAAGCATTCTGCCCCTGGATAAACTTTTGCTGATCGGTGTACTGGGAAGCATTGGGACTGGACTTGCACTGCTCCTCTTTGTGACCCATGGTGGAATGGACAGTGACAGCGAAAAGCTGCGTCTGGGGCAGACCATGGTTTTTAACTTTGTGGTTCTTTATGAGGTGGTACTGGTCTTTGTGATCCGCAGAGATTACCAGGTGCCCCTCTTTTCCAACAGTTGGGTATGGGCTGCGGCTGGTCTATCGATTCTTCTCCAGTTTGTGCTCATGTATACGCCACTTCAGGAAATTTTCAAAATTGTGGCACTGGACAGCAGGCAACTGCTTCTTTTGGTAAGCGCTGCTTTTTGTTTTTATCTCCTCTGCCGAGGCTATGCTGCTTTGCAGAACACTTTTGCGAGAAGGCAGCAACAGTCCTAGTCTCAGCAGTGTAGAGAAATGCAAAAGCAAATGCTGGATTGGGGTAAAGAAAAAGGTGTTGACAGCCCATCTCCAGTCGTTTATATTTGCCGCCTACGGGTTGAGGGCATCTGTAACGATGTGGTTGTAAACTGCCTGTTGTTGCTTTTTTAAAAGCAGCGTTAATCCTCGATAGCTTAGTTGGTAGAGCGACCGAGCGCAAAAAAACGATAAAAGGCGGTAAGCTACTGAGCTTACCGCCTTTTTTTATTGTTTTCGCGTACAAGGTGCTTTTTTGCTAATTGCTGTTTTGCCTTGTTTTATGTTTTATGTCAGTACGTTACGCTCTTGTACGATTTTGGTTTTTCAGCTTGTACTTCTTCCCTCTAGCTAGGTTGATTCTTGCCTCATGACTACCTGTTTTTGTTCGTGGAAACGGATAGTTAATGATTGCGTAAGTGTTGTATAGGGTGATTGATGTGATTACGCCCTGGATGGCTTTGCGTTGGTTGTGGAAGTCTATGAGTTTGAACTCTTCAGGGGTAAAAGTAATGCTCTCCCAGTCTGGTTCTTTTGGTGCATTTGCCTGAGAATCGAGTTGATTGTTAAGGTCTATTAGTTCATGTTTGATCGTATCGATTTGACCTTTTGCATCGCTGAAATCGATAACCCCTGCAGCAATGGCAGATACTATATTTTCTTTCTTTTTTTCCGCAGTTTTTATTTG
>JAQYVF010000210.1 GCA_030145625.1 Desulfocapsa sp.
ATGTCTGCATGGATTGATGAGTTAGCCACTGCCGACCTTGATAGAGATGTGAATTTGATAGTCTCGACATTGCCTTTCCAGAGGGTGAGGACGGCAGAAAAACAAGGAAAAATAAGGAAAAAGGGGGCTGCCTTTGACCTTTGTTGTGAATGTGTGATAGAGAAAAATATGTCCAGACCACTACGGATAGAATATCCAGGCGCCTGGTGCTACGTTATGAACCGGGGCAGGTGAAGAAAGAAGATATTCTTTTCGTCCAAGGACTATGTACTCTTCATCACCGCCCTTAAGAAAACCGTTAAAATGTTTACACTGGTAGTGGGGGGTCTGCTGTCGTCAGCCCTTTTTGGGTAATCAAAACAGTACGGTAAGGAGACTTCGGCTCTTTTAATACCCCATGGCTCGGTTACTGGAAGTCATCGAATGTTCAACTTCTCTCAATGTCGGAGAGGCATTTCCGATGGGCTCCAGCGAACAGGATTGTAGGAGAAACAGAGCACTGAAAAGTTTTGTTTTATTTTTATTGAGTTTTGTCGTGAAGATGGAGTCCACTTTATTTTGCTTGTTTGTGTTATATCCCCTGTTAAATCAGATGGCTTGTTTCTTTTTGCGAATCATTCTCTAACTGTCTGTGGGCGTATTTTTTTGCCTGTTGAGCAAGGAGAGGGTTTATTGCCTTGACTTACTATCCGACACTGTCTTAAAATCTAGTTTAGGAGAAAAAATAGCTTAGTTAAATTTGAGATAAAGCCAAACCTGTTGGAAGACAGGGACGGAAAGCTACGGGTCTATTAGATAGCCGGGCTACCTTGGAAAAGGTAGTCCGGCTTTTTTTTTGGGGGGGCACTCAGCCAAGGGGTGAGATGGGGAATTTTTTTGTCACCATTCTCACTCAGACGACAAGAGTCCAATGGAATGAGAGGGCAGTTTTAAATGAAGCTGTTTAAGGAAATGTCCGCTCTTGTTTGATCAAGTCATGACGAGCTACTCTGAAAGTAATTTCTTCTCATCTCTTTTCGCAAGAATATAAAATGAGTGTAGCGTATTATACTTCTTCTTTGAACCACATCCTGGCGGAACTTGAACGCATTGATCTGCTTATACAGGCGCAGGTATCGATAGCCAGGCAAGTGAATCAGATTGATCAGAATTTCCAGGGGCTTTTTATCCAGGAAGAAGAGATCACTGAACTCCTTGCCTGCCCTGTTGGTTTGCCTCGTTGGGCAACATCTCCTCTCCCTTTATCGCTTCGGAACATTCGCACTTCTTTAGACCGTCTTTCCACTGATATAAACAAACGCAAAGAGGAAAGTCTCAAAAAAGGGATCACACTTTATTTGGCTGAGCTCGAATCTCTTTTCGGACTGACCCAGTTTGATATTGATACGCTGCTGATCTGTATCGCACCTGAACTCGATCTGCGCTATGAACGGATCTATTCTTATTTGCAAGACGATGTGACAAAGAAGCATCCCAGCGTAGATCTTGTTTTGAATTTATTGTCGGAATCTTTTGCAGCAAAGATAGAGGCCAGAACGCTATTTTCTTCGAAAAGGCCACTGGTTAAATATGAATTGTTGCAACTTTTTGATGATTTGGCGAGCCATAATCTTCCTCTTCTTACAAAATTCCTAAAAATAGATGAACGTGTTGTCAGCTACCTTCTTGGAAGTGATGAGACTGAGAGTTTGTCCCTCCCTTATTGTAGCTATATAGAGCCTGAGGCTAGTCTTGATGAAATGCTTTTGCCCTCTGATACTAAAAAACGTCTTTCAATGTTAGCAAAAAAGAACCATTCGAATAACCGTGGAATGCTCTTTTATTTTCAGGGAGGTTATGGCGTAGGAAAACAAACTACGGCGGAAGCTCTTTGTGGGCAGTTGGAGCTGGGGCTTTTAGTTGTTGATTTGCAAAAATTACAGACGGTAAATGAGGATGTTTTTGAAAGGAATTTGTCTCTTATTTGGCGTGAGGCCAGGCTCCGAAAAAGTGCTGTTTATTGGAATGGGTTTGATTTCATGCTGCTTGAGGACAAACGATTTGTCCTGGAGGCTTTTCTAAAAGAGTTGGAAAAACAGAAGAGCCTGACCTTTATTGGGGGCAGTGACACATGGGAGCCGGTGAATGCTCTTTATGATTTGCCTTTCGTTCGGATTGAGTTTGTACGTCCTTCCTCTTTTGAGCGAATGCAGCTATGGACGCATTCATTAAACGGTGCTCTTACAAAAGAGGCCGAAGTGGAGTTGGAATCCGTGGCCAATACGTTTTCTTTCAGTGGAGGACAGATACAGGATGCTGCGACAACGGCCAGGAATCTGGCACAGTGGCGTGATCCGGAAAATGGTCATATCACCAAAGAAGATGTTCAAACTGCCTGCCGTTTGCAGTCAAATCGCAGGCTATCGTCACTGGCCAAAAAAATAACCCCTTTTTACAAGTGGGACGATATTGTTCTTCCACCTGAGAAAAAAGCGCAACTCAGGGAGGTATGCAACTCTGTAAAGTATCGCTCTTTGGTATATGACGACTGGGGTTTTGATAAAAAGCTCTCTTTGGGTAAGGGGCTTACTGTTCTCTTTACCGGCGCCTCAGGAACCGGCAAAACCATGGCTGCTGAAATCATTGCTGGTGAACTCGGTCTGGATCTTTACAAGATCGACCTCTCTTCAATGGTCAGTAAGTACATTGGCGAGACTGAGAAAAATCTTTCCCGCATTTTCTCCGAGGCTGAGACGAGCAATGCCATTCTCTTTTTTGATGAGGCAGACGCTCTCTTTGGCAAGCGAAGTGAAGTGCGAGATTCTCATGACCGTTATGCCAATATCGAAACCAGCTACCTTTTACAGAGAATGGAAGAGTATGAAGGAATAGTTATCCTGGCGACGAATCTGCGTAAGAATATGGATGATGCTTTTATAAGGCGTATCCATTTTACCATTGAGTTTCCATTTCCTTCCGAAAAGTACAGGCACCTTATCTGGGAGGGGATCTGGACAGAGAAAACGCCTCGTGCAAAAGATATAGACTTGGAATTTATGGGCAGCAGTTTTGAGATCACCGGGGGAAATATCAAAAACGTTGCCCTTGCAGCCGCTTTTC
>JAQYVF010000041.1 GCA_030145625.1 Desulfocapsa sp.
ATGCGTCTCTTTCACAGTTAACGTCAAGTTCTTACAGATATCAGGTGAGCGGTACCCACGCACGAATATTTGCCGGAATGTATTCTGTTTTAATCATCGCTGAAAACTGACAGTGGGTGGGGCAGTTTGAGAGCATTATTGAGATATCATCTTGTATCTTAAGACGCATATTAATGTAAAATCTCCAAATTTTTCTGTTGATACCTCTATATCATAGGGAGTGGTTTCGTTATGCTTTTTAATGTCTAGAATTGTGTCGACGCAATTATGTGAAATTCCGGTTGAGAAAGTATGCACTACTGCATTTTTAATTTTGCAGTTTTCACAGTTTATGTCTACCCCACAACCAGCTTCTGTGAAGGCGTAAATGCAATCGAAGACTTGGCCTCCTCTGTGCCCCTCAATTTGCGCAAGAGTTTTGCCGAATAATTCACAGGCTTTTTCATTTGCTGTTACTACTTGTCTCGGTTCTGTTTGCATTAGAAGAGTAGGGTGTTCAAGTGCATCAAGGAATGTTTTTGGGTTTTCTATGTGATTGTCGAAAGATGTGTGATCTGGATCCATGATTTCCTCAATTTTTGGTGTGGAGGGGATGCATTTTATTTGTTGATGGTGAAGAATAAGATGACAGGTCTCTTTTTTCTTTAGGTCACCTTTAATCAGTGGGTTAACTGTGTAGACCTGATTCTGCTGCTTCTACGTTCTTACAGTTATCTGTTGCTCGCAGCTAACCCAACACCGGCTCCAATAAAGGTTCCGCCAATTAATTTGTTGATATGTTTGAATATGATGGTTTTCGAAAAGAGGGGTGCAATCTTCTGTCCACTGATTGCGTACACCATGAAACAGGTAAATGCTATAATTCCACAAGTTCCCATCAGTATGCTGAATTGTGGGATGTAAGCAACATTCGGGTTAATGAACTGTGGGAAGATTGCCGTGAAAAAAACAATAGCTTTTGGGTTTCCGGCTGTTACAAAAGCTGCTTGAAGATACATCTTTCGTAAAGGCGCTTTTTGGACAGGATGGTTAGTAGGGGTTGTTGGGATAGTAACATCTGGTGAACACCATAGACATATTCCCATATAGATTAAATAGGCGGCACCGCCTAACTTGACTACAAGAAATAAAGTTTCAGATGCGAGAAGGATAGCACCTAAGCCGGCAATAGAGATAGCTGCTTGAAGTAATGTAATTGATACATTACCTAAGGCTGAGGCAATTGTTTTTTTTGCTCCATATTTAATACCGTGAGATAGGGCCAATAACATACTTGGTCCTGGTATAATCGAAGCGACAAAAACAGTTACTGTATAAAATAAAAACAATTCGAGAGACATTTTGTGACACTCTTTTAGGTTAGATTAACCGTTTATTATTACCATTCAAACTCAGCCAAACAAGATGTAATCCAGGGGGCACATTGATATCTAACAAATATTCCCTTGCCACAAAGTCATTCCCGCGTAAGTGGGAATCCAGAGTATTTGGCACGACCTCCTAGATTCCCGCTTACGCGGGAATGACACCGGATGAGCTGAAGATTCGTGGTAGTCAGGTAACTATTTGATTTGTAATCTAATTGGATGGGATCGTCTCTTACTTTTTTGCTTAGAGTGCTCTTTTTTGATAATCAAAAGAGGCTGCTGAGGATTGAAATGATCCCGCACTGGTGTGTTTTTCATGGAAAAATAGAGCGCTGGGTTGATATTGTTCTATTCTTGAAGATGTGGCTTCCTGGAATCATAAATGAAAAGTGACTTTATGTCCTTATGTAACGCTGCTGCGTAGCTGCATGGTGCTTTGAGTCAGCTAAATATCCACCTTAGGTTTTGGTGACATGTTCTATGGTTATGACAACTTTTCCTTTAGGGTGTCCCTCTTTCAGATAGCAGATTGCCTCGGGGACCTTTTTCAGCGGAAATGTCCTGTCGACCACCGGTGTGATCTTTCCGGATTCAAGGAGCTCTCTCAGGATAAGCATGGATTTTTTTTTGTTTGGCATCGAAAAGTTTAGATTCGGCAGCTCTTTCACGAACGGCGACATCATCATTAATTTGAAAAAGCGAGGCAAGCTTCCTAACCACAATTTGCCAGCATTTCCGAAATGATCATACCCGATGAGAACGTATTTCCCCTTGGGTTTAAGTACACGTTTGCAACTTGATAATGAATTGTTTCCAGGAATATCGAAGATGAGATCGTAGCGCTCGTCACTATGGGTGAAGTTCTCCTGGGTATAATCAATGACGTGGTCTGCGCCGATTGATTTGACCATGTCCAGTTTCCCAGTGTGATCCACACCGGTTACTTCTGCTCCAAATGCCTTAGCAAATTGTACAGCGAAGGCACCCACACCACCTCCAGCGCCATTGATTAACACTTTTCCTCCCGTTTGTACCAGTGCCCCATCGCAAAGATTCCAGAGTGCGATTAATCCAGAGGTCGGTACAGCTGCGGCTTGTTCAAACGTGATGTCGGCAGGTTTTTGTGCCAGTGCGTCTTCAGGGGCAGACACATACTCAGCATAAGCTCCGCCGTTGGTCCACTGATGGCCGCGGACACATTCGCCAAATACCTCATCACCTGGCTTAAACTGTGTCGCGTCTTTGCCAACCGATTCAACGATGCCCGCTATATCCGTCCCCGGAATCTGGTTCTTTGGTTTGAGCAGTCCGGACCCCATAAGGCGAAGGGCATATGGCAGGCCACTCACCACGTGCCAGACATCTGGATGGATGGAAGCTGCATACACTTTCACCACTACTTCATCATCTTTGGGAGTGGGCTTATCTACCTCCTTGAGTTCAAGAACATCAGGTGGTCCGTATTTGGTGTGTGTAATCGCTTTCATAAGTATTCCTTGAAGATTACCTCGATTCCGCTATTTCCAGAATTGCTTACGATAACGCATCCTGCATATTTGTAAAACATTGTTGTCTGAATCTCAGGTGGTGGGAGAGCAGCTACTAAGAGACTTTTACCCGACTGTAACGATGGAGCACCAGATGGTTCACTCGTGAGGTTGGTTAAAGATCTAGTGGACAAGGTTCTCCGGTGACCATGGATAACTCATGAGCTGCAATTTGACACTCAAAAAAGGCTGCTGAAGAATGTTTCAATAATGAGCCAAGGTAGGATGCTGATATTTGTTTGCGAGAATGTACCTGTTGCCGAGGATTCTGGCATAAAACCTCTTCCTTATCGTTGTAACGCAACAAGGCATGGCTGATTTCATTTCTTTGATTGTGGGCTTTTTGTGTCGCCGAGATAATACGAGCAATAATTTTTTCTGAGCTCTTAAAGTTGCTGACATTCAGTGTGCGTGAGATAAGTTTTTTCTTAGCATGGAAAGATTCAACCGTGTAATAAATAGCCCTTTCCATGTCTAAGCTACACTCTGAGATGATTTTAAAGGCAGAGAACAGTATTACATCACACACGGCGGCATTGTTGACTAGCTGGCCGATCATCATCAAGTGTTGGTCCAGCATTACAGAGTTGTCGCTGTTATTGGTTGTTTCTATCACGCTTCCCTTCTTTGGATGTTGCGCGATAGTAATTGTCATTTTTAGCGAGACTAATCTCCATGACCACAAGGCATCTTAAAGTTGAATCAATTATTGCCTCTGGATAACGAAGAAATGGCTCCATGCATTTTGAATGCAGTCATTCTAACGTAGCATCGGCGAATTGCGCATTTGTCGGAATGTTCCTGTATTATCAGGTGTTCCGGAAGGTCGATGGTTTTGTCTGGTAGAATTCTTTAAAAAATACTGCATTTCAAGTAGTTAATGCTTAGCAGTTGGGAAGAGAGAAATCAATAAATCTTTTTTGCCGGTTTTCCAGTTTCTGTGATCTGGTTAGGGGGAATCTACTTCAGGAAATAATCGAAACGTTATTTTGCAACATTGATAAGTCAGGGGGCAATGTGCAATTTTTCAGTTTTTTCGATTTGTCTTTGTGGAGACACCATATCATTCCAGAATTTTTGTTTTGGAAAAGCAGCTGAAAGATTTCGATGAGCATTGCTTTCGGAAGCTGATTTTTACGTGAAAGAGATGTAAGGACATTATCTAATTACAACGGGTTATATTGGCATACCAACTACAGTTCGATTAGTATACACCCAGGTCAGGATGTTATTTAAATCTGCACTAAAGTTGGCAGAAGGAACAGAGATAAGTTCTGCCGTTAGAGCGCGGGCTTCGTCTCGAGTCAGTGAACTAAAGGGAGACCCCGGGAAAGTACTGCTTCCCGTATCAATCACTTGATATAATCCTTTCATTGCTCCATAAGACTTGCAGAATCTTTGCCGTAAAGCTCCATGCAAGCTCGCCAACGCAATGGAAGATAAATTTGTCATAATCCCTAGGATGGCTGATATTCGTGGCTGATCTCCATTTCTTTCCGCCAGGTAATATTCTACTCCGTAGGCCTCTCCCTCCTCATAATCATATAAACCCATCGGGTTAGTATGGTGTTTGGTGTGTACGTATTCATGGATGAGTAGTGCGCCCAGACGGTTATCAGAAAAGCTTGCTGCGAGAATAGTGGGGTTTACAGTGGTGTCACCTAAGGGGTCGGTCTGTGCATAAATTCCAGAACTTCTCCATGCCTGAGCCTGTTGACCGGTGGCTTTTTCAATTTCTCTATTGGAATAGTAGTCATAAAAAGAAACAAGCAAATGGGTATTGTTTCCAACTGCACCATTTAGAGCAGTATGTATCTTAGACAGTTCGTTTGCATTTAATTGACTGTTGTTCCTGTCGAAATTCTGTTCTGCCTGACGCAGGCGAGTTGCACCCATTGCACCGCTGGATGATCTGCTGCAACCACTCAGCAAAAGGCCCCCCAGCACAATTATGCCAATACAAATCCCTCCACATGCTACTCGCTGCACGAGAGCTTGGCCAGAAGGGATTTGGGTGATACGAGAAGTTCTGCTATGTTCAAACTTGGCTTGCAATTCAAGAGGAGCTTGCTGTGGTGTGGGGGCAGACACCGAAAAAGGATAATAGAGTTCAGTCACACTCTTACTGGCATCTCCGGCATTTATTTCGTTGGCTGCGGGAGTAGTATCAAATGTTGGTGTAATAGCATTACCACCACTCCTTCCTGCCTGTTCTACTTGTCCGTACAATGTTCTCAATCGTCCATATAGAATTCGGATTTTTTGTTTTTGATTCTCCGGTATCTCGGTATCTTCCAAAGCACGAGGAACCATTGAAAAGGACAAATTGAGTAGTCGTGTGGTTTGCTCTACCGTGTAGGTCGCTTCTGTTGGAGGGCTCGCCTGTCCGGTTCTCTGCAAGACTGAGTGAGCAGCTCTCTGCTGAATTACATGGGTAAGCTCGTGTGCCAGCAAGCGTTTACCCTCAGTACTCTCCGGCAGGTACTGATGCTCATTGAAATATATGTGGTTTCTGTAGGTAAATGCCCGAGCATTCAGTTGTTGATTCATCTTTGCTGACTGTTGACCGGTATGAATTCTCACCGGGCTGAAATCTGCTTGGAACGCGTCGCCCATCAGCTCCTGGGTGGCTGGACCCATAGGCTGCCCACCACACCGCGACTGCTGCATCTGAGTGTAGACTGAAGCGGAATCGTTACATGTATCAGTACCTTCTTCTGTTCCTGAGGTCCTTTGAATAGTTTTATTTTTTTCTTCTAGGAGTTGCTGCTGTAACGGTATATCAGAGTCACAAACGGTATAATCCTGCTGAATATGTGATGGCATAGAATTGTGGGTAGATTGCTGCACCACTTGTTCTGCTATAGTATCAGCTTCTTCCTCATATTTATCTCCCGGTGTGCTCATCATGAGGTTCGTCTGAACTGTTTCTCCTGCCTGGGGGTGCATTGGTATTCGACTAAAATCATGTTCGACGTTTGACTTCGAAGCATTACTGGGGAGAGGGTCGGGGATATGTTCCTCTGCTTTGAACATTCTCAACAGTGCCTGGTTGCCAATAGTGCGCTGTAATTGGAGGATGGAATGTACTGTATGGTTTTGTGTGGTGAATGGTAGGCGATGATTGCTAGCATCAGCAGGCTTGCTTTGCTGTTTTGACTTCTGTTTTTTTATAAAAGTGCCCATGTCTTCTCTCCTCCTGTTATGTCTCTCACCACATAACGAGTTTGTTGGAAAAGTCCTGTGTTATGGCCAATTTTAATTTGTCGTGTTTTTTTAAGCTGCGGGAAAAAACACTAATTTACTAACATAGTATATTTTTAATTTTATGTAACGATTTTGCTTTTCTGTTTCTACGAATTCAGCTTGTGTGTCTATGGTAACATCTCGATAATATAAGTTGTTTTGTTGACCTCTGAAAATAACGATACTCTTAAACGCCTTGACATCTTCAACCGAAATAAGAGCTGGGTCTTTACTCCTGACATAGTCCTGAAATTTTAGAGTTCAGTTGGCACAGTCTTTCAAAGACTTAAGTGAGTAATGATGCATTTTTACAACATTTTTTTAACTCATTCAGTGCTTCTGTCCAGTCAGAGCCTCTAGACTGGAAACCATCGGCAGGCATTACATTCTGTTTACAGGCCGGTGAACCAGGGGGGGTGAAGTTGAAACTGGTTGATTTAATGGTTTATTTCTAGTAAGTTAGTTGCTAGGTGTGGTTTTTCCTTTGTCGTCGGTTATAGAATTTGCCTGGTTGACCTTACTGGTAAAAACAGTTCCCGAGCCAGGTTGTATTGTTAGAAATAAAGTGACGGCATGGTGAGCCTGCTTTCTCAGAGGCCCTACCTGTTTTTTTCTTGGAGTTTTTCGATAAAGGTGGGGAGTGAGTTTCTCTCATGATCAACGAAGCCATATTGACTGCAGAAATCGAGATAGTAACGCAACCATTTAAGGTAATAAGGGTGATGTCCATGTGGTGCCTCTCTGTTCGAGAAAAGCTGTAACTCGATTTATGAGGATGAGGGAGATTTGGATCATTTGGTGATATCAAGTTTCCTGCTAGCACACGTTATCGAATGATATCCAGTTAGAAATGGGGTGTCACGAATGGAAAACCGTTGTCAAATTATCTTTACCAAGAATGATATCAGGAAACCGGATAATAACTTGTTCGATTAAACTAAGTTCCAAACTACAATGGATTATCTACGTATAAAACATATACTTATAAAGTTGCATAAGTATGCGTGCTTAACATATGAAAAACTATTTTGCGAAGAAATCTTAGTTCTTGGGGATTCTCATGCAAATATCTTTAATCATATAAATAAAAGTTCATTTTTCCCAAGATATTCTTTCAGAGTTATAGCTGTGCGAGGAGCTACAGTATCAGGTCTTGAAAATCCGAACTCAAAAACCAAAGCACTACCAATCTTCATGGACAATTTGAGTAAATCAAGAGCAAAAATCGCAATCACCTTGATTGGTGAAGTAGATACTGGATTCCTCATTTGGTATAGAGCAGAGAAGTATTCAACACCTGTTTCGGAAATGTTAAAACAAGCACTAAAAAATTATCAGAAGCTACTTTTGATTCTATCAAAAAAATATAATGTAATATGCATTAGTACCCCGTTATCTACTATTAAAGATAATATATCTTGGGGGAAAATAGCTAATGCAAGAAAGGAATGTAAAGCGACACAATTAGAAAGAACCACGTTAACACTCGAATTTAATAAACGCATGAACACATTCTGTTGTAAAAATGACATAGACTATTTTTCATTTGATGAAATATTATTAGGAAAAAATGGGTTAGTGAGTGATAAATTACTTAATGAGTACCCAGCAGATCATCATTACTCACAGGGTGCTTATGCTGAAATGATAAATAGTAGATTGAAAATGTACATCGAACCAGCCGTTCGAGCTGACCAAAAACAGCGTGGTTGATATGTACATACGAGTATCGTTATTGCCAGGTGCAGTCGTTCTGTCAAAGATTTCCCGTTTTTTTGGTAGCTCAACTTAACGTTAATATTGCCACATCCAAGATATGAAGATTTTCAATTAACCTCAGATTTTACTTCCTTCTGTATATAAGTAATAAATTAACGATCGAACTTATGGTATAATAATGTCATCAATGTCCTGTTTTTCTTGAAAAAGAAAAGCCAGGATCTATTACGTATATGGTCTGTTTCTTTAAACCTGGGTCAGATCAGGTCTCGATTTCTACAAATTAATACACTCACTATTTTTTTTTATTTGCAACAACTCTACCCTGTTTGTCCCATCCCCTTGCTTTGTAATATTCCTCCAAAAGTTGATTCATCTGTTCCATCGTTATGGATTGTGAGGTTTCAATCACCCTTGGTCGTTATTTTTTTCACTGCTACAAAAAAACATAAATACGATAGGATACGCAATCTTATTCACAAGTTCTGACTTCTGGTGTTCCTATTTTTTTGCGAAATTCTTGACAGGCTCAAAGTCAAGGTGTAGCTTGTTTGTTTAGTGAACGTGTTTACTTAAAAAACAAGACTAATGGTGGGGCTCAATGAGCAGAAGAGATGATTCAAAGGCAGAAACCAAGGCGTTGATACTTGGGGCAGCGCGTAGCATGTTTTGGGAAAAGGGGGCAGATCGTTGCACCATACGCGATATTGCAGCGGAAGCAGGGGTTGCTCCAGCAACTATCATTGTTCACTTTAAGAACAAAACAGCTCTCCTTGATGCGTCGCTCCATGAAGATATCGAGAAAGCCTTTTCCAAGGCGCAGGCAACCATGCCTATTGAAGATGGTCTCCATGCTGTTCTGGTGCACATGGTGTCGTCCATGTTTTCTTTCTATGATAGAAACCGTGAACTCTATCGTATCCAGTTTCGGGATACGTTTTTTGAGCCTGACCATGAAAATCCTACCATGATCAAGCTTCTTAAAGAGAAACTGGAACTCATAGCTATCATGATAGAACAGGAGAAAAGCAAAGGCACAGTTCGTGCTGAAGCGGATTCGTTTTTGGCGGCCTCTTCTTTCTTTTTTCTTTATCTCGGAGTGCTGGGGGACTTTCTGCGTGATCGGGAGCTGAGCGTGGCCAGTGCAACTGAACGACTTTCAATAATTCTTGATCAGCATCTTACAGGTATTTTAATTTTTGGAGAAGGGTCGTGAAAACTATCTATAAAAAATGCGAAGCCTTGTTTGCCGGAATTGCACTCTTAATTTATACAAGAAAATATGTCGCATTGGCGTTCATGCTGCTGTTCACAGCAGGGTTGGCCAGTCAGCTTGGCAAGATTACTATTGATACGCGCGATGAAGGTTTTTTTCACGATGATGATCCCGCCCTTATTGCCTACAACGATTTCAGAGAGCGTTTTGGTCAAGATGAAATTTTCATCATCGCTTTGCAGCCAAAACAAGGTCTGGATAAAGAATTTTTTAATACCCTGTACCGGATCCATCAGGAACTTGAAGAGTCTGTACCCTATATTGATGACATCAAAAGTCTGGTCAACGGCAGAGTTGTCTGGGCGGACCAGGATACTCTCTATGTTGAGGATCTGGTTGAGACACCTCCCCAGACTGATGAAGAGGTCGCAAGAATTAAAGAACGTATTGATCATTTCCCACTTTATGAAAATCTGCTGGTCTCTCAAGATCGATCAACTGTTTCAATCGTTATCAAGGCTCTGGCAATAAAAGAATCACAGTCCGATGATCTCCTGACTGGCTTTGAGCAAGAGTTTCCCCAGGATGGGGATAATGCGGACAGGTACCTCAGTAATTCGGAAAGTCTTGAGATTACCAAGGCGATTCAGGCCGTGATTGCAAAATATCAAGCCCCCGATCTGAAAGTATTTTTCACTGGAACCCCGGCGGTGGTGGCAGAGCTGCAGATGAGTATCGAGCGGGACCTGTCTTTAATTATGCCTCTTTCCATGTTGCTGATTATCTTCTTCCTGACCTTGCTCTACAGGAGAATTTCCGGAGTAGTTTATCCCTTGCTGGTGGTCGTCCTGTCCCTGCTTGCCACTTTTGGGTTCATGGCTCTGGTGGGTATACCCATAACACTGGTCAGCCAGATATTACCCTCCTTTTTACTCATAGTCGGTATTGGTGACACTGTTCATATCCTCACCATTTTCTATCGAAATTATAACCAGCATGGCGATAAAAAGAGGGCCATTGTCGATGCCGTTGGTTTTGCCGGCTTACCGGTTTTTATGACCAGCATCACCACAGCCTGCGGTCTTTTATCTTTTGCCTGGGCCGATGTTGCCACGGTTGCTCAACTTGGATATGTGGCACCGGTGGGTGTTATGTTTGCTTTTGTTTACAGCATAGTGCTCCTGCCTGTTTTCATAGCGATCCTTCCCGTTAAACAAAAAAGTACCAAAGCAGGGGTCGTTAATTCTCCAGTCGAAATATTTTTTGACTGGATTGCCCGCACAACAACACAACGTCCCCTGGTCGTAACTTTGATTTTCGGGGTTATTGTTACTGTCGCTTTTTTCAGCGCCTTAACAGTCCGTTTTTCTCACAATATATCCACCTGGTTCCCTGAGGATTCATCTATCCGGGTGGCAACAAATCTTCTTGATTCTGTTAACGGTGGGTCGGTAATGTTGGAGGTCCTGATAGATTCCGGTGAGAAAAATGGACTTCATACTCCTGAGTTTCAACAGAAGCTTGATCAGGCCGTTACTTATATCAGCGATTTTAAGGTGTCTGGAATCAAAGCAGGTAAAGTTTGGGCGCTCCCTGATGTACTTAAAGAAACAAACCGAGCACTGAATGAGGACAAACAAAGCGCCTACACGATACCTGATAGTCGTGAACTCATTGCCCAGGAACTTATTCTTTTTGAGTCAAGTGGCAGTGATGATCTGGAGGATTTTACAGACAGCAGTTACCGGACTGCGCGAATTTCTATTGTTGCCCCTTTTGCCGACGCCATTCTTTATGCCGACTACACGGAAAAAGTACTCGGTTATTTAAAACAGCAGTTTCCTGGTAACTCCGTAACATTAACAGGTAAAATTCAGCTTTTTGTTCACATAATAACTAACTCCCTTACAACAATGGCAAAAAGTTACACCTTTGCCATTGTTGTCATTACCCTGTTAATGATTGTCTTGGTGGGTCGTGTTCGTATCGGTCTGATGAGTATGGCAGCAAATGTGACCCCCATTGTCTGTATACTCGGTGTGATGGGTATGCTTAGCATCCCTCTTGATTTGAGTACAATGCTCGTCGGGAGCCTTATTTTAGGAATCGTGGTCGATGACACCATCCATTTCCTCCATCATTTTCGCAGGGCTTTTGAAGAAAATGGTGATGTGGAGCAGGCAGTCCGTGAGACTTTGTATACTACCGGCAGGGCATTGTTTATTACAAGTATGGTGCTTTGCGGTGGTTTCTACATCTACACTGTTGCCTATCTAGCAAACAATGTTCGGTTTGGTATTATCAGTGGCACAGCTGTGCTCTTTGCCCTGGCTGCTGATTTTTTTCTGGTACCGGCATTATTGACCTTAGTTTACAGGCGTAAATAAATCGTTTGAGGATCAATTGACATGAAAGTCCAATTATATAATAAAACTTCTCGTGGATATCAGCTATCGGCTTTTGGAAGTATGGCAAGGCCGTTACTTCTGTTGCTCGTTGTTGGCCTGTTTTTTTGCATGCCCATCACTTCAGCTCATGGGGCAGATTATAGTGCCAGAGAAATCATGGAGATGGTCGACGCCCGTGATGATGGAGACAGATCCATTGCTGATATGCAAATGGTACTTTTTGACCGGCAAAATACGCAACGCCGTCGTTCTATCCGCTCCTTTGGCATTGATAAAGGGGAAGACCGCTATAACCTGATGTTCTTTCATTCTCCTGCTGATGTGAAAGGAACCGGATTCCTGACCTATGATTATGAGGCGGAGGGGAAAGATGATGATCAATGGCTCTACCTGCCTGCACTCAGAAAGACTAAGAGAATTGCCTCCAGTGATAAAAGCGGCAGTTTTATGGGATCTGATTTCAGTTATTCCGATTTAACTAAAAAAAGACTGAATGATTACAGCTACACGTTTCATCAAAAACAGGCCGAGGTTTCTGTTTATGGCAAGCAATGCTGGGTTATTGAAAGTATTCCTAAAAACGCAAAGATTATAAAAGAGACTGGCTATACTCGCTCTATTCTCTTTGTTCGTCAGGATAATATGATGGTGGTTCGGGCAATTAATTATGTCAAAGATGGTCGTTATCTCAAATATTTCGACGTCAAAAAGATGGAGGAAATTGATAATATCTGGACTGGTCTTGAAATACATATGACACGAAAAAAAGGGCCACAGACAGTCCATCGTACCATCTTAACCCTCACCAATGTCAAATATAACCAGGATTCGGTTGATGAGACGCTCTTTACTACCCGTCGCCTTGAAAAAGGGTTATAGGGAAGTTCTTCTCGCCCTTGGCCTTATCTGCTCTCCTGCCTGGGGACTTGCTGCTGCAGAAGTGGATGACCCTTTTGCCGGATTTGAAGATCTTGACGCTTTTTTGGAGCCTGTCGAGCCGCCTACCGAGTCAATTTTGCGTTATTTCAGCGGCTATGCCAAGTTGTTAAGTGTATACAATACCACTCACTATTCTCCTGATGTTATCTATGCGGATTGGCAGGGTCTTTCGAAGCTACGCTTGGAAGGCCTGGTGGAGGTCGATTTTCGTATTGCTGATTGGAAAGTGTTTGCAGGTATAAAAGGGTGTTATGATTTCGCCTACGACCTGAACGGGCATGATGGCTATAGTGAAGAAGTACTTAATGCCTATGAGAAGGAGATAGACTTACGGGAAGCATACCTCCAGGGCAGCCTTACCCCTTTTGCTGATCTGAAAATAGGCAGGCAGATTGTTGTCTGGGGTCGTTCCGATAATTTTCGGGTGACGGATGTTCTCAATCCCTTGGATAACCGAGATCTTGGCCTGGTGGATATTGAAGACCTGCGGCTACCTCTGGCAATGGTCAAGGTTGATTTGTTTGCAGGGGACTGGAATCTTGACCTCATTACCGTCCATGAACATCGATATGATGAAAGTCCGGTGTATGGTCATTTTTTTTATCCTGCCAGTGACCTCCCTTCCTATGAAACCGAACCTACCAATACCTTGAATAATACCGAGATTGGTGTAGCGCTCAATGGAACGTTTGCCGGCTGGGATCTCTCTTTCTACGGTGCGCGAACTTTTCAGGACCAGGCAAATTTCGTTCCTACACCTGTGGTTAGCAGGGAGCATCAAAAAATCACCATGCTTGGCTCGGCATTGAGTTTTGCCAGGGGAAATATGCTTTACATTGCTGAAGCAGCTCATTTGCGAGGGCGCCATTTTTTAGAGGATTATCAAACAAGTTATAATCGAAGTGAGTTGCTGGCAGGAATTGAATATAGCGGTCTGTCTGAAACAGTCATAAGTCTCGATTTTGTTACCCGTTATCTTCATAATTACAATCCGAAGCTGGACAACTCCCCTGAAGCACCACGAGGCACTGAAAATGATCTTGCTTGCAGGATAACCAGTGATTTTATGAATGATACCTTGGAATTGGAGGGGATGATTCTTTTGAGCGGTGTACGGGGAGAGTATGGCGCTCTACAGCGTTTTACTGCAACCTATGATATTGTTGATAACTGGAGTGTGAAAGGAGGGGTACTGTTGTTTCAGGCAAGAGAAGGAGTAATGGCTCCGGTTGGTGACAGTGGGAGAATCTTTTGTGAGTTGCGCTATGATTTTTAGCGGGAGAAACGGTGTGGAATTGTAAAAATGCCAGCTGAGTTTACCGGTCAGGTCATAGGGGCGGTCGAGTTGTATTCCTAAAAATAAATTCCAGATGGATAGTGTTGTATTTCCTCTTCACTCCTGTTAATTTCCTCATGCCTCGATTTTAACGGAAATTCTAATTTTTCAAGCTACCCTAAACTCAATGGAGATGGACCAATGGGACTGCGGACAAAGACAAAAGCATTCCTTCTGAAGGCCTTGACAAGGAAAGAGGTTCGTGAAGATTTTGCTCGCTGGGAAAGTCTGTATGGCCATTTTGATCAGGGAGAATATGAAAAATTCTTTTTTAGTGATCTCCCCAGTGAATCATGTATGTACCATGGAGAGATAATCAAATGGGCCACGGATCTCCACCCAAAATGTATCCTTTTTGCAGGAGAGAATAAAGAGACTGCCAGCAGGTTGAAAAAGATCATGAATGCTGAAAAAGTCCTTACAACTGGATTGGTCGATACTGATTATACGTGGGATTTTGAGAAGGATGCACCTGTTGTTGAAGAAGGGGTGGATTTGATTGTCAGTCAGGCAATTTTAGAGCATCTTTTAAACCCATATAAACATATAGAGGATTTAAGTATTCTGCTTCAGACAAATGGACATCTCATCGTGCATACTGTCATGCCTGGCTTTCTCTATCATCGTTATCCTATCGATTCAGTACGATTTTTTCCAGACTGGTTTGAGGAGGTTGCGCTTAGAATGAACCTGAAAGTGGTCAAGAAGAGGATTAGTGACACTCATATCTTTTATATGTATCAGAAAAAATAAGTGAATGTTGATGAATTGAACGATGAGAAGCATATTGTGAATTGTTGTCAATCTTGTCTTGACCGTCATCAAAAGAACAGCACCTTCAGCGCCTTAGCACCAGCAGATCGGATCAATGACTAGAGAGAATCAAAAGAGTCCCCTGGTTAATGCTTGGGGACTCTTTTGAAGTGGCCAGTAGAATGTCTGAATTGACGTATTACAATTTCTAAGTAGTTAATGTTACTTTTGATTCATGTACTATTTTTGGAACATTTTTGGGAATGTTTAAAACATTCTTGATTGATTGCGTCCTCTATGGACAAACCTTGACTAAGGTTGATATCCCCTTTGTACCTATAGAAAGGAAAGATTTCAGGGTAGCTATCTCAGTTCAACAGTGGCGTCACCAACCGTTATGCTGGAAGCCATGGCTTTTGTTGTACCATCATCACAGAGAAATTCGAAATACAAAATGGAGACGATTTCGCCTTCTTCTAGACAGATAGTATATTGGTTACACAGATAATCGAACTTCATACCATAAACTTTAGTACCGTCAACCACGACCACATTAGGCCTATATGACATGGAATCAATTGTTCCTTCTACAGTATAGGTGTCTACTGCGCCAACGTTCTGTACGGCTGATAAAGTCAGTACAGCGGTTAGGATCACAAACATTATCTTGAGAGTACTCTTCATGATTGTCCTCCATTGGTAAAAGTTTTTTCTTATTTTCTCCGGCCAGTTTTTACTCATCCAGTCTTTTCTGGATTAATCGGTTAGTGAGATAAGCGTAATAAACATACGAATGAAAAAACTGAAAAACTGACAGACCATGATTTATCGTTATGCTGAAAACCATGGTCTGTCTCTTATTGTTTGGGACAAATTTTTTATTTCGTACGTCCTAAAAGCCACTTCCATCTGGATCACCGTCACCTGAATTCGGTGCAGGTCCATCTCCCGGCGACGCAGTGGAATCACCTGCATCACCCTCGAATCCACTTCCGTCAGAAACACCGTCACCTGAATTTGGAGCCGGTCCATCTTGGCCATAATCGTCGGCCATTGAACTGGTTACGTTGATCGTTATAAACATGATGAGACACATCATCACAAACCATTTCTTCATGTGTTACCTCCTTGTAAATAAGCTGCGGTTACAGTCTGCCTTTATTATAGCTAACGGCTTTCGATGAAAATAGTTACAGGGATTCTGTGAAAAAAATGGGGCAACAATTTGTTATCTGAATATCGAAACAGATTTCCAGATTGGATTAAGGTGGCAACAATAGTTTTGGTAACAGTCTCTTGCTAACAGGTATTATGTGATTCTCTAAAAGGTATGTCTAGGAGATGTCAGGGCAACAGCTACAGGTCCTTTTGCTGGATTTAAAAAACCGAGCTTGTGTTTGATGTTTGTCTTGATAGAATGCAATATGAGGGGAATCTCTTTGGAGGGTGTGTTGCTCTTGCAATCAGCAAAATTGCAAATAATCACTTTTCCAAGTCCGGTATTAAAACAGGCAGGTATGTATTCTGTAAATTTAAGTAAGGAGAGGCAGCATGAATAAAAATATTGTTTTGGCCCCGATCATCTTTCTTCTTCCTTTCTTGTTCACTTACGTTTCAATCGCTGAAACTTCATCTGTGGTCGAGGTACTTCCTGAAATTACTCTTACTGTTCCTGAAAACAAAGAACATATCCAATATCTGGGTCTAAAAGGTAAGCCGGGCGAATCGTTTACGCTTGGTGAAATAGAAGCCGACATCCTGATGATTGAATTGTTCAGCATGTACTGTCCTTATTGTCAACATGCTGCTCCGATTGTAAATGAACTCTACGAAAAAATGGAACAAATCAAGCAACCGGATCTGAAGCTTGTAATGATCGGTATCGGTGCAAATAATACAGACCTTGAGGTTGACACCTTTCGTAAGGGTTTTGACATTGCCTTTCCGCTTTTTTCTGATCCGGATATGTCTATTTATAAAACTTTGGCAGGTGAAGGGACTCCAGGTTTTATCGGGTGCAAAAAAGATGGAGAGAAGAATGTTATTTTCTTCAGAGAATCTGGAGGATTCACTGATCACTCTGAGTTCCTTGACAACTTGCTCAATCGAGCTGGATTGAAAGAGGTGGATCATGCTCGCTAACATTGCAGTGTCTGTTTTGGCAGCTCTGATTTTCCTGATACAGGCTGATATCTCTCAGGCTGAGAAACCTAAAAATTTTCGAGAATTGATTTTTACTCCAGAATCCCTCAAACCGATTGACAGTGATCTGAAGGTAAAGGTCGGTGATACAGCACCAGATTTCATCCTGCCTTCAATTCAGGGAGAAAAGGTTAGGTTGAGTCAATTTCAAGGGAACAAAAATGTTGTTCTCTCCTTTGTCCCCGCAGCCTGGACACCAGTCTGCTCAGATCAATGGCCAGGATATGTTTTTGCCAGACAGTTGTTTGAAGACCAGGAAGCCATTATTCTAGGCATTACCGTGGATAACATCCCAACGCTTTATGCATGGACCAGGCAGATGGGAGAAGTCTGGTTTCCGGTTCTTTCCGATTTCTGGCCTCACGGAGCTGTTGCCGATACCTACGGTGTACTGAGAGGGGATGGAACGACAGAGAGAGCGCTTATCATAATTGACAAACAGGGGATTATCCGCAATATAAAGGTGGAAGACATAAACGTCAGGCCACCTCTCGATTTCATCGTCACTTCCCTTAACCGGCTCAATACAAAAAAGACAAGTTCCGAGTAGAATCTATCAAGTTTGCCGGATGGAACTCCTATTCTGAAAGGAGTAGGGTGAGGATGGGCATGAGTATAGTGACGTCTGTATGTGCTGTTGCTCCACCTCCACTGCTGGGTGTTGGTGGGAATACATTGTAGGCAAATTCGCCACTGTAGTTGCCTGGTGGGTTGTATTGGCAAACCCAAACATTAGACATGTATGGCCAGTCAATGCCACAGCCTGTTGCAAAGCCGCAGCCAATTTCTGTGGTTCCTTTCCAGACAACTTGGGTGAAATGCCCGGTCTCAGAACTAAAACCGGGGTTGTTGTAGTCATAAAGTGGTTCTTCATCGTACCAGTATTGTACGACTGTATTTTCTCCCATATCGTATGTTGCCCAGGCCAGATTTTCTCCATAGCCGGAACCTGAATGGCCTGAAGGACAGGTTTCGGCATATGCCTGGGCACTTGCAGCAACCGTTGCGGACCATGTCACGGGGGGGACGCCGTGGAGTGTGCGGTAGTTATTGTGTGTCTGCAGCCATTCCTGGATCTCTGTTGGAGAGGCAGCTATGGAAGACGTTGACCAGAAGAACAACAGTGTTACTGCCAGCAAAGAGAGTTTTTGTGAAGGGAGCGTACGCTTTTTTGCTAGTTGCATGGTGTGTTGTAAGAGGTGATAAAAACAATTTTCAGTCCAACCGAGACAGATGAAAAAGGAATGGTCGGTATGGATTATAAAGGACTTGTTAGTTAATTAAATCTCTAAGTCAGGTGGATTGTCAATATCTTTACTCTCTCCGGCAGATTTAAAGATTCTTAATACACTTTTAAAAGGTATTAACAGCGCACATTTTTTAATGAGAACAGGCCTGTTTTTTTTGAGATTCCTGGCAATAGCTTTTGAAATAACTTGATTTTTTGTTTTGCTTGCTGCTAGCATACGAATGGAGAAAAAAAGATTCTTTTTAAGAAAGGGGAAGGATAATGAGTCAGTTAAGACTTTCTGTCGGCCTGGTTATAGGCCTCACAGCATTGGCTGCGCTGCCTGTCAGTGCAGAAAACAATACGATTAATGTTGAACCGGTTGAAGTCGTCTCCGGGGTGGCCAGTGCTCAGTTGATGATTGGTGTCGAATCTTGGTCAGGAGACAATACTTACCAGATTGGAAATCCGGTCCACTGGTTTGATGGAACTGTTGATCAAGGATATTTTCCATTCAGTGAGCTTGCTTTTCCGCTGGATATCGCTATGGCGACAGCACGGGCCAATGTCGAATTTTATGATACCTGGATGCTTATGGCTTCTGTGAAAAAGAATGTCACAGATCCAGATGATCAGATGATTGATAAAGACTGGGTAACAGCTTCTGATCCCAGCCAGCTTGATATTTATTCCAACAGTAATATTACTGATTTTGATGGATACGAGTTTGATTTCAGTTTGAAGTACAAGTTTCTTCAAGGTGAAAACTGGTCATTAAATGGTGGTGCTGGATATCTCTACCAGAACTGGCAGTATGAGGCATCATTGGTCAGGCAGTACTCTCCATCCGGTATGATAGGATATGACTACATTGGTGATGGCAGTCCCGCAATTCGTTACACGCTTGAGTATAACATTCCCTACTTTCAGGTGGGCGGCAGGGTCAAAATTGGGAAGCAATTCAGTTTGCTCTCCAATCTCAGTTATTCTCCCTGGGTTGATGCAGAAAACGTTGATCAGCATATGCTCCGTTATAAGGTGAATAAAGGTGATCTTGATGGCTATTCATGGATGTTTAAAGTGGAAGGACAGTTTGACTTTACCGAGCACTGGTTCATGAGCGCCTCATATGATTATAAGAAGATGAAAGTTGATGGTACGATGACTGCTGAGTTTGCCAGCTTTTATCAATATATCTATGGCGTTGTACCAAACCACACCGTGTGGGAAGAGATAGAATCAGTTCAACATGCCTGGGCAGTAAATGTGGGGTATCTCTTTTAGTTTCTTGTGAATTGTTTTTGAACTATTGTTAAGGTACTTGCCTCCCTCAAAGGGTAACGAAAAGGCTATTCCATAGACTAGGTTTGTCACAATAGAGATTTTTTTAGGCGGTCGATGCTGTTGCATCTTCCGCCTTTTTATTTTTTCTGTGGGAGTGCATTTGTTCGTGAACAGTGCTTGGGGCGGTCTACTTGTGCCGGTTCAATGATCTAGATTTGAGCCCTATGAGGTATTGGAAAGGCTATCCTCAAGTTTAGTTATCGGTTCAGGGCAATTATCGTTAATATTGCATAGACCACTAACCAAACCAGAGTATATAGAAGGTACCAGCGGTATCCTCTGTTTTTTCTTTGCAGAAGGGCGAGGCTCAGGAGGAGAGAAGAGGGAATCAGGAATCCAGCCAGGATGGGGGGAAAATAGATAAGAAGTTCCTGGAGGCCGAGGAAAAACCATGGCCCTGAGATGTGAAAGACTCCAAGGTGATCGGGTTCAAAAGGGGCGGCAACAAAGAGAGAGAAAAGCAGGGTTCCGATGGTCAGCGGAATGTGCTGGGAAAAAGAAATTGTGTATTTTTTAAGATGAGTCCATGCCAACCATCCCCAGAAAATACCTAGTCCTATGATATGATTGACGTATATTCTTTTCATTCCATTGTCGGAGATGGAGAAGAAAAGGTCATTGAATGGTTGTCCTATGAAAGGGAGGTCGAGGAGTATAGCCTCTGCAATCAGGCCGGCTGAGGAGCCGGTACTATCGCCACGCAGTATATATCCGGTAAAGAGAAGAAGCAGGGCTATGGGAAGGGTGGCTGTCAGTTTGATCCATTGTTTTGTGGAATAGGTCTGGCTCTCTTCAAATACAGCTATCATATGAACAACTGAAAAAAGAAAAAAGAACTGGCTGGAATAAAAATGAAGTGAGCGGAAATAGGCCCCAAAAGGAACCAATAGATCCATGGTCGATATTGAATAGAGGGGTGTTTCTGAGCTATATTGGAGTGCGACAACTACACCGGACAAAACAGATATATAGAGAGAGAGGAGTGACCAGGCTCCCCATCGAATTTCTCTGAATATTTTGATTATGGCTGTCACTGTGTTCCGGATATCAGATGCTGACGATATAGCCGCCATTGTCTTTTAATTTTTCCACTTTATAGTGGGGCAGTTCTTTCTCGGCCGGTCCATGCAGCACCTTTCCCTCAGGTGAAAAACGACTTTGGTGACAGGGACATTCCAGTAAGCCATCTTTTTCACGGTAATTGACGGTGCAGCCAAGGTGGGTACATCGTCTGGAAAGAGCCCATGCCTTTTCACCATTGTCAAAAAGGATGTAGTCGCTTCCAAGGTGAAATCCTCCAGCGGGCAATGGCGCTGGAACCTCAACAATTCGGGGCTTTCGGGGAATTGAATACCCTAGAAAACGGAAGAACGGATAGAGGGCGGCAAGGCTTGCACAAAAGAGGAGAAAACGGCGACGTTTTCGGCGCGGGTGAGTTATGTTTTCTGGAGGAGCCATTGAAGAATTGGAGAAAGGGGTCAAGATTTGGCGAACGCTGCCAGCAGATGTTGGTTGACATGTTCCGGGACCAGGTCGCTGACATCCCCACCATGTCTGGCAGCTTCTTTGATGATGGAAGAACTTATATATATCCAGCGGAATCCGGGCATGAGAAACAGGGTATCCACTTCCCTTTCAAGTTTTTTGTTCATGAGTGCGAGCTGAAATTCATAGTCAAAGTCGGAAACAGCTCGCAAGCCGCGGATAATTGCCTTTGCATTCCGTTCTGCTGCATATTCTACTAGAAGCCCTGAGACACCCACAACTTCGATTCTGGAATAGTCCTCAGGAAAACATTGTTTGGCCATTTTTAACCGTTCATCCAGTGAAAAAAGAGGGGTCTTGCCTGGGTTAATGGCAATGGCAATGACGACTTTGTCAAAAAGGTTTAATGCACGGTCAATGATGTCCAGATGGCCCATGGTTATGGGATCAAAGGTTCCAGGGTAGACTGCGAGGGTTTTTTTTGATAAAGGCATGATAATTCAATAAGTAGAGTGCTACCTGGTTTCTTTCAGGGTGTAAAACCAGAATGCAGTATCACCGTAACGTCTGTGGTCTGAAAGAATAAGATGAGAAAAGGATTCGGGTAATTTCTCTCCGCTACTTTCCTCGGCAATAATGAGGGTATTCGGTCCACAGAGGTCGCTCTTGTTAATGTTTTCCAGGGTTTCCTCTGCAAGTCCCTGACCGTAAGGCGGGTCCAGGAAAATAAGATCGAAAGAAGGTGGAACAGGTTTCTTCCCGAAATTCAGGTTTAGGCCGCGACGGAGATCGTGTCTGATAATGATCAGTTCCTCTTCTGCCGCGGGGCTCATGTTTTGCAGGCAGGTTGAGCAGTTTCTTTTGATCAGTTCAAGCGATTTAACATGATGATCTACAAAGACGATCTGTTTGGCCCCTCTGCTCCAGGCTTCAAGGCCCAATGCCCCGGTTCCGGCAAAAAGGTCAAGGACAAGGGCAGAGATAATCCGTTCTCCTATGATACTGAAAATGGCCTCTTTTGCCCTGTCCGCAGTGGGACGAATGATTTTTGACTGCCCCGGAGAGTAAAGTGTCCTGCCCCGGGCCTGCCCACTGATTATCCGCAATTATTTATATTTCTCAACAAAGGCCTCTGCGATCTGAACGGCGTTCAGGGCAGCACCTTTGAGGATATTGTCAGAAACAACCCACATGTTAATCCCATTGGCGATGGATTCATCTTCACGAATTCGGCCAACCAGGGTTTCAAATTTTCCGGCACAGTCGGTGGCCAGAGGGTATTTCCCATTTTCTGGATCGTCCACCAGTTTTACACCAGGAGCAGTTGCCAGCAGTTCTTTTACTTCGGCAGCACTGATCTTGCTATTGGTCTCGATGTTTATGGCCTCGGAATGACCATAAAAGACAGGTACTCGGACGGTGGTTGCTGTAACCCCGATAGAGCTGTCTTCAAAGATCTTTCTGGTTTCGTTTACCATCTTCATCTCTTCCTTGGTGTAACCATTTTCCATGAAAACATCAATCTGAGGAAGACAGTTAAAGGCTATTTGATGCGGATAAACCGAGGCTTCCATGGGAGTCCCGGCGGCATAAGCAAGAGTCTGGTTCTGCAGTTCTTCTATGGCCTTGGCACCGGTTCCGGAAACGGCCTGATAGGTGGATACAACAATACGTTTTATACCGACCTTATCGTAGATGGGTTTCAGGGCGACCATCATTTGAATGGTGGAGCAGTTTGGATTGGCAATAATACCGCGCTTACTATATTGAGCAATGGCATGGGCATTGACCTCGGGTACTACCAGTGGGATTTCAGGGTCCATGCGATAGGCGCTGGAGTTGTCGATGACTACTGCTCCAGCCTCAGCTGCTGCAGGGGCAAAGTCGAAGGAACGGGTTGCACCAGCTGAAAAAAGAGCGACATCTATATCGGTGAAGGCGTCTTTGCTGAGCAGTTGCACCTCTAATTCCTGGTCTTTAAAGGTGATCTTTTTGCCAACGGAACGCTCTGAGGCAAGAAGCCGTAATTCGTTTATGGGAAAGTCACGCCGTCTCAAGACTTCAAGCATGGCACCACCAACTGCACCGGTGGCACCGGCGATGGCAACATTATACTTTTTCTGATTTTCACTCATTTTGGATCCTTATTTTTCTTTAACAGGGGTAAATGATGGTAACCTGAAAATAATAATACTTACAGGGGATGCTAAATCATAAAAGAAAAGAAACTAACAAATTTTTTAAGTGGGAGCAATATGCATTGTTTGAGAGATAAAAAAAGGCGTATCCGGTTTAAAGCTCCGGTTACGCCTTTTTAAAAAGAGACAGGATGTTTTATCGGTCCTGATTTCGCAATGGGAGATTCGATTTTTTCATATGCCTAATTTTTTTGAAAAGGGCAAAACCAGGTCCTGAGAGAAGATAGCCCAGAAAAAGAGTGAAAATCATGATCTGGGGTTCTGCAGCAATAAGCATGAAGAGTAGGAGAAAGCCGACAAGAATTTGAAAACGGTTTACTTTGATCTGAGGTACCTCTTTAAAGCTATAGTAGGTGTGGGTGGATACCATCAGGTAGGAAAGAATGTAGACAAGCAAGAGCAGGGAGATATGCTTGACCTCACCGGTAATGCCAAGAAAGTTACAAAAAAGGATTGATGCCGATATCATGGCTGCAGCGGCAGGACAGGGAAGGCCGACAAAGTTTTTTGATTTCGAGGCAACATCCTGAGAGTTAAAGCGGGCAAGGCGTAAAGATGTCATGGCAACATAAAGAAAGGCAGCCAGCCAGCCATAACGGCCATAGGGGTGAAGGGCCCAGAGGAAGGCGATAACACCGGGGGCAACACCAAAGGATATCATGTCGCAGAGTGAATCCAGTTCAACACCAAACTTGCTTGTTGTCCCTGTCATCCGCGCCACTCGACCATCAAGCCCATCGAATACGGCAGCCACAAGAATTGCAATGGCCGCTGTTTTAAACTCAGAGTTAATCGCTGCAATGATGGCATAAAAGCCACAGAATGAACTAGCTAGTGTAAACATACATGGCAACGGATAAAAACGATTGCTCATGTTTAGAGAATTATCTTCCATAAATTATACTCCGAAGAAGATGAAGGGAATGAGTATCTATATCTTATATATTGTATGTATTTTTGAAATAAATGCAAAAAAGAAAGGTATCTGTTAGGAGAATGTTGCAAGTGGCGTCTCTCCAGCGCGTACTTTCTGTCCTATTTTGACACTGATTTTACTGTCTACCGGTAGATAGAGATCCACGCGTGATCCAAAGCGGATAAGGCCAAAACGTTTGCCGCGCTGCACAGTGTCTCCAGGTTCAAGCCAGTTGACTATTCTTCTGGCGATGAGTCCGGCGACCTGGACAAAAACCATGCGTTCGCCATTTTCGGTTCGCAGGATAGCGCCGCAGTTTTCATTGAGCAGTGCTCCCTTCTCGCTGTCGGCAGAATAGAACTTACCGGGTGTGTAGTGGATAGTCTCAATTGTACCATTTACCGGGATACGGTTGACATGAACATTGAATACGTTCATGAAGATGGAAACCTTGATGACCTGTTGTTGCAGATATTTGTCATCAAACTGTTCTTCAATAATAATGATTTTACCGTCTGCAGGAGAGAGTAGGGCATCGGGCGGAGCAGGACTCATTCTCTCAGGGTCACGGAAGAAAGCAAGGATAAAGGTTGTCAGAAGAAGAAAGGGCCAGGTCAGGAAGTCATACCCAAGTATGGCAGAAATCAGGGTAATAAAGGCAGAAAAGCCGATAAAAGGATAGCCTTCCAGTGCAAGAGGAATCCTGGGTGATGTCATAGTGGTTTTATACCGAAATTTAAGAAGTTCTTACACGCCAAAAGCAGGTGGCGACATGAGTCGTGACCTGCTTTTGGCGTGATTCAGTTATCAAGTGTTATTCATAACACTTTGTTACTGGATTATTTTTTTGGGGCTCGAGCCATGGCAATGGTACCGGTACGAACGATTTCCTTGATTCCGATGGGACGGAGAATGTCGATAACGGCCTGGATCTTCGAAGCGGAGCCTGTAAGTTCTACGGAATAGGATTTGGGGCTGACATCAACGACTTTTCCACGAAAGATGTCGATAACCCGTAAGACTTCAGCGCGGGTTGAGGCCTCGGCCTTGACTCGGAGGAGAACCATTTCTCGCTCAACATATTCACTTTCACTAATATCAGTTACTTTGATTACATCAATAAGCTTGTGCAGTTGTTTTGTGATTTGTTCAATGATGGCGTTATCACCACTGGTAACCAGGGTGAGACATGAGATGGTGGACTCCAGGGTTTCTGCAACACTGAGACTTTCAATGTTGAAACCACGGCCGCTGAAAAGCCCGGTGACCCGGGAAAGAACGCCTGGCTTATTTTGGAGAAGGACTGAGATCGTATGTTTCATCGGTTTATCCTGTACAGAAATATATGGTTATGAGGCACTGCAGGTGTGCAGGGGCCTCAAAATTATACTACAAGCAGACAGCGCGCGCGGTGTATCAGACCAGAAGCATCTCCGTGGTAGCCTTACCAGCAGGTACCATGGGGTAGACGCCTTCTTCTCTGGCGATACGGAAGTCCATGAGGACAGTGTTGTCTATGGATAAGGCCTCTTTGATAACGTTTTCGACTTCGCTGGTCTTGGTGGCACGAAGTCCAACAGCGCCATAGGCTTCAGCCAGGGCAACGAAATCAGGTGTTACTTCCATGACTGTTGCGGCGTAGCGCTTGTCGTAAAATAATTCCTGCCATTGACGAACCATACCAAGGTAATTGTTGTTCAGGAGACAGATCTTGACCGGACATTTGTACTGCTTAGCGGTGGCCAGTTCCTGAATATTCATCTGAATGGAGCCGTCACCGGCCACATCGACAACAGTAGCATCCGGGAATGCCATTTTTGCACCAATAGCAGCAGGGAGGCCGTAACCCATGGTACCAAGACCACCGGAAGTGATAAGGCGTCTGGGTTTGTTGAATTTGTAGAATTGGGCTGCCCACATCTGGTTCTGGCCGACCTCGGTGGTAATGATAGCATCACCACCAGTTAATTCGTCAAGCTTTTCGATGACGTATTGAGGTTTGATGATCTCACCTTCGTCCAGGTAGGCCATGGGGTGTTTTTTTGTCCACTCTGCAATGGTCTCGATCCAGGGGGTGTGCGTTGCCCCAACTTCTTCAAGATTGTGGCCGCAGCTAGCAAGCCAGCTGTTCATGGCTGTGAGGGCGTGTTTGCAGTCGGCAACAATGGGAATGTCAACGGCGACGTTTTTACTGATGGAGGTGGGGTCAATATCAATGTGAATAATTCTGGCATGGGGAGCAAAGGCGTCAACACGCCCGGTGACCCGGTCATCAAAACGGGCACCAACAGCAATGAGAAGATCACTTTTGGCCACAGCCATATTTGCAGTATAGCTTCCATGCATGCCGAGCATACCCATAGACAGCTCATTGCGGCCAGGGAAGCCACCAAGTCCCATGAGGGTCATGGTCACCGGAATGTTCATTTTAGTGGCGAGTTCAGTCAGCTCTTCATTGGCATTGGAAAGAATTACCCCTCCGCCAACATAAAGAACAGGCTGCTTGGCTTTTAGGATTTCTTTACATGCTTTTTCAATCTGGCCCATGTGTGGTTCGTAGGTTGGCTGATAGGTCTGCATGCGGATAGGTTTTTTTTCGTCAAAATCAACCATGGATGCGACGATATCCTTGGGGAGATCGATGAGAACAGGCCCCGGTCGACCGGTGCGGGCGATGTGAAAGGCTTCTCGTATGGTTGGAACAAGGTCTTCGGCCTTGCTTACCAGGTAATTATGTTTGGTGCAGGGCCTTGTGATACCGACAATGTCAACTTCCTGAAAGGCATCATTGCCAATAAGCGGTGTTGGTACCTGACCGGTAAGAATGACCATGGGAATGGAATCCATGTAGGCCGTGGCAATGGCTGTTACCCCATTCGTGGCGCCAGGACCTGAGGTGAGGAGTGCAACCCCGACTTCACCTGTTACACGGGCAAGGCCGTCAGCTGCATGCACGGCACCTTGCTCATGGCGAACAAGGACATGTTTGATCTCAGAGTCGAAAAGGTCATCGTAGAGGTCAATAACTGCTCCTCCGGGAAAACCAAAAATTGTCTTAACCCCTTCTTCCTGGAGGCATTTAATAATGGCAATCGAGCCTTTAAGTTTTTCCATGAACCCTCGTCCTTTCATTATGTGGATGTTTTTAGTGCCTTGTAAAAGATTTCTTGTTTTTCATAGGGAAAAATAAAAAAGATATCCCTGTGAGCACAATTAACTGTTAAGACACGTATTCTTTAGGATTGAGAAAAGTTGTCATCGCTGCAGACAACATCTGTTTGTTTGTCGAAAAAGGTGAAATATATCTTTCTATGAGATGGATGTCAATATTGAAGGTGTGACTGTCTTGAAAAGAGCTTAAAAAAAATGATAGTTAAAGGGAGAAAATTAAGATTTTTTTTGCCTGCGGAGTTGTTTTCCCTGGAAAAAGGTGCTTGACAACAATCAATTCCAATGATTATCTATTCAGACATTCAATAATAAAATTAAAAGAGACTCTCATGTACCCAAATAATCTCCTATCTCTATTGCTATTACCCCTGTTTAGGGAATCGACTGTGGTAGAAACCGGAGAGTTGTGAAACGCACATAAAAATAGCAACGAAAAATTCGAAAAAGGCCGCAGTGAGAAACTGCGGCCTTTTTCGTTTGTGGCCGGTTTCTAGCTTGTCTGGCACAGAAAAGAGGAAAAGGTATGAAAGCAGAAGCAGTGAGAAAATACAGACCCTATGCAGTAATTGATCTTCCTGATCGCACCTGGCCTGGGGAAACAATAATCAAGGCACCGAGCTGGTGCAGTGTTGACCTTCGCGATGGGAATCAGGCCCTGATTCAACCCATGGATCTGGAGAAGAAGCTTGAGCTTTTTCAGTTGCTGACAGATGTTGGTTTTAAAGATATTGAGGTCGGTTTTCCGTCGGCATCACAGGTTGAATATCAATTTACCCGAACCTTGATCGAGAATAACTTGATTCCGGATGATGTCTATATACAAGTTCTGACTCCAGCCCGAGAACATCTGATCAAAAAAAGCTTCGAGGCCTTGAAGGGGGCCAAACGTGCTGTGATGCATCTGTATAATTCTACTTCTACCCTGCAACGGCGTGCTGTTTTTCAGATGAGTAGGGAGGAGATCACTGCACTTGCTGTGCAGGGTGCAACAATTATTCGGGATGAGGCCGCGAAATATCCGGAAACTGATTTTCGATATGAGTATTCACCGGAAAGCTTTACCGGTACTGAGATGAATTTTGCTCTTGCTATCTGTGAAGCGGTCATGGAGGTGTGGGAGCCGACACCAGAAAAACCTGTGATTATTAATCTTCCTGCCACAGTGGAAATGGCAACTCCCAATGTTTATGCTGACCAGATTGAGTGGTTTTGCAAGAATATGAAGAACCGTGATTCTGCCATTATTAGCCTGCATGCTCATAATGATCGTGGATGTGCGGTTGCTGCCACCGAGCTTGCTCTGATGGCTGGAGGCGACAGGGTTGAGGGTACGCTTTTTGGTAATGGTGAGAGGACCGGTAATGTCGATGTCGTTACCCTTGCTCTTAATATGTTTACTCAGGGAATCGATCCCAAGCTTGATTTGCATGATATTAACCGTGTGATCAACGTCTCTGAGCATGTCACTGATATTCCTGTCCATGTCCGACACCCTTATGCCGGAGAACTGGTTTATACCGCTTTTTCCGGTTCTCATCAGGATGCAATCAACAAAGGCATAACCCTTTGCGAGCAGGATAAGGAGTGTAAGTGGGAGGTGCCCTACCTTCCCATTGATCCAACTGATCTTGGTAGAACCTACGAATCGATAATCCGTATCAACAGCCAGTCTGGAAAGGGTGGTGTGGCTTACGTGATGGAGAGAGAGTTCGGGGTGAAAATGCCCAAGGAGATGCACCCTGAGTTTGGCGCAATTGTCCAGGAAGTAACCGACAAAGTTGGTCGGGAACTTCAGCTTTCCGAGGTATGGGAATCCTTTGAAAAAGAGTACCTGGCAATTAATTCTCCTTATTCCCTGAGAAAATTTAATGTGGTCAAACGTCACATTGACCGTGATGAACAGGGCTCCATGGCTGAGATTGAAGCAGTTATCGAAGTCGAGGGCGTTGATAAAACAATTGCGGCAGACGGCAACGGTCCACTGGACGCATTCTGTGCTGCCTTGCGAAATCAGCTGAGTGGAGATTTCTCTCTCTGCCAATACCACGAGCATGCCTTGAGCAAGAGTTCAAGTTCCAAGGCAGTAGCTTTTATTCAGATAGAAATGCCTGACGGTAGGAAACAATGGGGCGTGGGTATGGATACCGATATCATCGTGGCGTCCATTAAGGGAGTGCTGAGTGCCCTGAACAGGACCTGTGAGCCTTAGAAGAAGCTATCCCCAAAAAAAACTCCATAGCGAAAGTGGTATTCACTATGGAGTTTCCAATTACAAAACAGTAACGAGGTGGTGACGGGCAAGAGGGCTGATTAGGCGTAAAAATCTATTTGTCCCTGCTTGTCGTCAGGCACTTGTTCAACGGGTTTTGTCGCATCGGATTGTTGTGATTGTTCTGTCTTTTCAAGAGTCTTTTGCAGGATCTCCTGTTCTACATTTGCCTTGTTCAATGCCATTTCCCGTGAAGCCATCGAGCTTGCGCCAATTTCCATAACGTTCTCCTTTGCAGTTATATAACAAATGTCATAATGTGTCTTGCAAAGTTTATTCCATCGTGGAGAAAACTTTCATTTTTCCCATGAGATGATTTTGTGAAATGTATTCATCTGTCAGGAACAAGGGAATTTGATGCAAAGAAAGTTAAATGTTTTCTGCTCCACGATTCACTCTCTTTTCGGATCTTGAATTTTAATTTCCAGGCAGGGTAATTTTTTTCTGTCCATCGTCATCCTGCAGAAGGTCAGGTTATTGACTCGTGGCTAATATTGCTTATTTTCATTATCCCCCAAAAGCCTGTTTTTGTCTTGCAGGATGTTCCGTCCATGCCTTCAGGCACAATTCTCTTGACCTATCTGGTAACTAGATAAAAACCAATGCCGCCAGCCGCCAGCCAGATGTTGGTGATATTGGATACGGTAATGTTGAGTACGGCAGCCAGGGGTTTGTTACGGCTGAGCAGGGCTAAACAGGATTTGAACTCTGGCCAGGAGGTGAGTGTGGCTAGAACCAGAAACCCGATTATTCCCTTTGGCGCTTTGGAGTGTTCGGCTGCAAAAGAGACTACAGGGTCGAGGAAAAAGCCAGCTCCGCAGAGAAGGATAATGGCGGGGAAAAACCATATTCTGGCCTCGGGGTGATACATTTCATCGCTCTCTTGCTCCCCTTCTTTTGGCCGAAGGAAAAAGAGAGGTATTGTTAGAATTAAGGCGGTAAGCAGCCAGTATGGGTATAATGACTTGTCCAGTAAATAGAAACTTATGGCCAGAGTGGCAGTTGAGAGGATAGTGACAAGATTGTAGATGGGGTTTGTTTTGAAGGTCTGTAGAGCTCTTCCGCAGATGATTGCGGCAGTGAAGAGCAGGATCGGGTTCATGAAATTTGATCCGAGTGGCGTGGAGGCAGCAAAAAGGACATCGCCGACCGCCAGACCAGCAATAAGGCAGAGCGCCTCCGGGCCATTGGTGATAAATCCGGTGACGGTGCCGATCCCTTTGATGTGTTTGATGGACTCGATGATGATCTCTATTGATAGGCCAATGATCATCATTTCAACAATAATCCCACATGCTCCGATGAAGGAGAGTTGCACATTACCTTGAAAAAACAAGGAGCTGCCGCAGAAAAAGGCCAGGACCAGAAGCCAAACCACCAGATCCAAGGTGTTAACTGAGTTCAGCAGGAGCTGTTTCATGAATGGTGCACTTTTTGTAGAAAATCTTTCAGTTTAGTGCGGTCGAGCAGGATTCCGCTCAATTGTTCATCGCCACATTTGAGAGTGGGGATAAATTTCACCCCGTCTTTGATGGTGCGCAGGGGGCTGGTCAGCACCTCAACTTCTTCTAGGCTGACATCGCTCATGTCTGATAGCAGCTCGTCCAGAGCTTTTTTGGCCATGCGGCAACGGGGTCAGAGGGTGGAATGGTAGAAGGTCAGATTCATGATTTTTGTTACAACTCCTTTTTCGATGTTGTGTGATATTCTAAGGTGTTAGGAAGTGTCTCGTGTGCTTGAATGATTACTTTGTCTTGTACCAATATTAGTTGACAAAAGGTTTGTATACACAGTACACCGAAAGCAGGAATATGAGCAACGAAAGTTTTCCACTTCAGAGAATATGACAATGTCTGCACCTCTCACTATTATCAGTGATCAACGCTATCTGCAACATGATACAGGTGGTGGGGAACATCCGGAAATTCCGGCCAGACTTCAGGCTGTTTCTCAGGCACTGGAGGCAAGTCCCTATTTTAGTGATCTCACCTTTGTTCCTCCACATGTTGCTGAACGTGAATGGCTTGTGAAGGCCCATACCGAAGACTGGCTTTTTCGTTTTGAGGAAGCAGTTCTTGCAGGCCGAACTTATATCGATCATACCGATAATCAGATCTGCTACGATTCCTACGACATTGCATGTCTTTCTGCAGGTGCCGGCCTTACCGGTATAGACCTTATTGAAGAAGAAAAGGCGCGTAATGTCTTCTGCCTGGTTCGTCCTCCAGGGCATCATGCTGAACACAATATTCCTTTTGGTTTCTGTTTTTTCAACAACTGTGTTGTCGCAGCCAGATACTGGCAACACTGTTACGGTAAGAAACGTATTCTGATTTTTGACTTTGATGGCCATCATGGCAACGGTATCCAGTCTGCCTTTGAAGATGAGGCCGCTGGCTACTATATCAGTATTCATGAACATCCGAGTTTCAGTTATCCAGGCACCGGTTATGGAGATGAACATGGGTTGGGAGAGGGGAAAGGAACAATCCTCAACCTTCCCCTCTCTCCAGGTGGCGGTGACGATCAGGTCGTAAAACTCCTTCAGGAAACCATTCTCCCAAAACTGAATGAATGGCAGCCAGACGCCATCATTATTGCAGCCGGATTTGATGCTCATCGAGAAGATGAGATGACAGGGCTTCACTACTCTACGGAACTTTACCATACCATAGGCTTAGTCATCCGTGACTGGGCTGAACAATTTACCGAGGGCAGAATCCTCTCTATTCTAGAGGGTGGTTATGAACTTTCTGTGCTTGGAGACTCAGTAGAAGCCTATGTGAGGGGACTTCTGGGGAAATAATAAGTTCTTTTACCCATAAAGGCAGACCATGTATATTTCACGACATATGACAGGTGAACCTATTACTGTTTCTTCAGCCATGCTTCTTCCCGAGGCCAGGGCTTTACTCAACGACTATCAGTTTCGACACCTGCCTGTGGTCGATGAAAACGGTATTCTGTTAGGGATGCTCACGGATCGTGATTTGCGATCCGCTTACCCTTCATCAGTCCTCAGTAACAGTGAACGTCAATTGGTTTATGAGAAAGTAGAAAAGACCACTGTTGCTGAAATTATGTCCACCGATTGTGTTACCTTGGGGCCAAATTCCACCTTGGATGATGCCCTTTTTCTCTTTGATCGCGATCAGATGGGAGCTCTGCCTGTACTTGATGAAGAGAGAGTAGTAGGGGTCTTTTCTATCAGAGATCTGACTACAGCCTATAAAAATCTCTTTGGTGTTGGAGAAAAAGGATCTATTCTTATAGGTATTGTAGATGATGGGAGTCCCGGTATTATGACTCGGATCGTGACGCTTTTGGAAGAACAGCAGATACCTTTTACCAGATTGTTGCGTATTTGCGGTAAGAGTGATGGTGATACCATCTATCTGCGAATTAATACATTTAAAATCGCGAAAGTTTACGCTCTCTTGGAGGAAGAGGGTTTAACTGTAAAACGGGCCTGATTGTATATTCGAAGTGTTCAACTGTCCTTCTCTTTTTTTAAGGTATTTTTATGACTATAGATACACTTTTCCATCCTAAGAGTGTTGCCGTTGTCGGAGCTTCGAGAACAGTAGGAAAGGTTGGCCATGATATCCTGGCCAATCTGGTTCGTGACGGTTTCCAGGGAACAATTGTTCCGATTAATCCATCTGCTGATGAACTGCTGGGTCTTCGTTGTTTTCCATCGCTTGGTGAATATGGAGAAGAGGTTGAGCTTGTGGTTGTGGCTGTTCCACAACCTCAGGTCAAGGAAGTTTTGAAAGAGTGTGTAAAGGTAAAGGCCAAGGCAGTGATCGTCACCAGTGCAGGGTTCCGTGAGTTGGGTCCCGAAGGATTTGTTCTGGAAAAAGAGTTGGTAGAGTTCTGCAGGCGTCATGACATTCGTCTTCTGGGGCCAAACTGTTTGGGTGTGATTAATACGGAGAATCAATTAAACGCCTCTTTTGCCGGAGCTATGCCCAAATCTGGTGGGATTTCTGTTTTTTCCCAATCTGGTGCCCTGTGTACCGTAATGCTTGATCTTGCTGCAGGGCGACACCTCGGTCTTGCCAAGTTGATCAGCATTGGTAATAAGGCAGATATTTCAGAGGTGGATATCCTCTCTTACCTGGCCAAAGATGAACAGACAAAAGTCATTGTCGGCTACCTGGAAGACATTTCCACCGGAAATAATTTTGTGAAAGCGGCAGAAGACGCTTCTTCACAAAAACCTGTGGTTATTTTTAAAGCAGGTACCACTACTGCTGGGTTGAGGGCTGCGGCTTCCCATACCGGAGTGCTGGCAGGAACTGATACGGCTTATGGAGCAGCTTTTAAGCGTTCCGGTGTTGTGAGGGCAGACAACTTTGAATCCCTTTTTGATTATGCCACGGCCCTCTATATGCAGCCTCTCCCCAAAGGGAATAATATCCTTATCATCACCAATGCAGGTGGACCGGGAACTATGGCTGCCGATGCCGTTGAACGTGCCGGAATGCGTGTAGCTGAACTGGATCGTAATACGGCCACCGCTCTTCGAGACAAGCTTCCCCGGGTAGCCAGTGTTGGCAATCCCATCGATGTTTTGGGTGATGCAGACCCTGAACGTTACGTGGCAGCTATTGAGGCGGCCCAGTCTGACCCTGCTGTGGATGCGATTCTTGTCATTCTTACTCCCCAGGCCATGACTCGTCCTGCAGAAACCGCTCAGGCCATAGCAAATACCATTGACGGCACTAAGCCAGTGGTGGCCTCTTTCATGGGAGGAGCTGATGTCATGCCTGGACGCAAAGAACTGACAGCAACCGGTCTTCCGGATTATGAATCACCCGAGCGGGCGGTCGCAGCTCTCAAGGGAATGCGTGAGTATGCGGCCTGGCAACAGCGGCCTCCCCGGAGGGTGACTCGTTTTCGGGTCAACAGAAGGAGAGTTGAGCGAATTCTCTCCCGACGTCAGCGAATTGGCCTGTTGCAGCTGGGTGAAGTCAAGGGAAAGGATGTTCTCGGGGCTTATGGGTTTCGGATTCCCTCAGGAGCTCTTGCTTCGTCTTCGGAAGAGGCAAGAGAGGTAGCAGAGCGTATCGGTTATCCGGTGGCCATGAAGATCGTCTCTCCAGATATCGTTCACAAGAGTGACTTGGGGGGAGTACACCTTAACGTGGCCAATGGAGAAGCGGCTGAAGATATTTATGACCTCATGACTATTAAAATTGGCAAGAAGGTACCGGATGCCAAAATTGAGGGAGTCTACGTGGAGAAGATGGCCCGTAAAGGCCTGGAAGTTATTATCGGTATGACTCGTGATCCTCAGTTTGGCCCTATGCTTATGTTTGGTCTTGGCGGAATCTTTGTTGAGGTAATGAAGGATGTCACCTTTCATCTGGCACCTATCACTGAACAGGAAGCAATCCAGATGCTCATGTCTACCAAATCCTATGCTATGCTTGAGGGGCGACGTGGAAATAAGGGGGTTGATGTCGCAGCTATTGCCTCAGGTCTTCAGCGCATAAGTCAACTGACCACAGATTTTCCACAGATTCTGGAATTAGATATTAACCCGTTTATTGTCGGCGACTTTGGCTCCGAACCAGTGGTGGCGGATGTACGAATGACCCTGGCTCCATTGCCGGAAGAGAAGTAGGGGAAATCATGGAATACGATGCAAATTGGAAAGAAACCTATAAGGACATGATCAAGACCCCGAAACGTGCTCTGTCTCATTTGAAATCAGGGCATCGGGTTTTCCTCGGTACTGGCTGTGGCGAGCCCACGGTACTGGTTGAGGCCATGACCAAGATAGCTGGAAAACTGGCAGATGTTGAGATAGTAGAGCTTCTGACCAAGGGCAACGCGCCCTATGCCGACAAAAAATTTGCCAGTAGTTTTAAAATAAATTCATTTTTTATCGGCCACAATGTCCGCGATGTTATTCAGGAGGGCAGAGGGGACTATACTCCTATTCTCATGTTTGATATCCCACGCCTTTTTAATTCCGGACAGCTGCCTCTGGATGTTGCTTTGATCCAGGTTACTCCACCTGATGCCCGGGGGAAGATGAGCTTAGGGGTGTCCGTGGATATCGTCAAGAGTGCTGCTGAAAATGCCTCTCTGGTCATTGCCCAGGTCAATCCGCAGATGCCGTGGACCAGAGGAGATAGTCTCATTGATGTGTATGATCTTGATATCCTGGTTCCAGCAGATGTCCCGCTTCTGGAGCGTAAGTCTCAGACAGCACATCCGGTCAGTAAAAAGATTGCCGAGCTGGTCGCAGCTTTAGTCCCCAGCGGCTCCACAGTAGAGTTCGGCATTGGGCGAGTTCCTGGAGTCGGTCGAATCTCTCAGGCGGTTATTGTTGCGCTTCAAGGAAAACATGATCTCGGAATTCATACGGAAATGATCACTGATTCGCTTCTTGATCTGATCAAGTCGGGGGCCGTGACCGGAAACAGGAAATCCACCGATCGTGGAAAGGTTGTCACCAGCTTTTGTATGGGGACTAAGGAACTCTATGACTTTGTAAATGACAACCCTCTTTTTTCCTTCAGACCAACAGAATACGTAAATGATTCAAATGTGATCGGCAAACAGAACCGCATGGTTTCCATCAATATGGCTCTGGAAATCGACCTCACAGGACAGGTCTGCTCCGATTCGGAAAACGGTGTCTTTTATTCAGGAGTCGGGGGACAGGTGGACTTTAACCGGGGGGCAGCCCGTTCCGAAGGGGGAAGGGCTATCATCACTATTCCATCGACCACCCAGGACGGCAGATCCCGGATTAATGCCCGACTAAGCAGTGGATCAGGGGTAGTGGTAAGTCGAGCCACCGTTCATTACGTGGTCACCGAATACGGTGTGGCCTATCTTCACGGAAAATCGGTGCAGGATCGGACTTTGGCCCTGATTGCCATTGCCCATCCCGATCATCGTGAACGGCTTCTGAAAGACGCGATTGAGGCCAAATTTATTCGTCAGGATTTTGTTCAGGTCGAAGGGAAATTCGTGGTGGCACCCCAGGAGATGATGAAGACCACCTATCTTCTTGATGACGGTACCCAGTTTCATTTCAGGCCAATCCACCCCACGGATGAACCGCTGATGCGCGATCTGCTCTATGCCCTTTCTCAGGAAACCCTGTATTACCGCTTCATGAGCCACAACCAGCGCTTTGGGCAGCGTGAGATACAGAATTTTGTCTATGTGGATCATCGCAAGGATGTGGCCATTGTTGGTACCCTGCCCGAGGCCCATGGCGACAACATGGTGGCTGTTGGAAGGTACTATCTTGATGAAAGGACCAACCTGGCCGAGGTAGCCTTTATTGTCCGCGATGAGTGGCAGAACAAGGGGCTTGGAACCTTCCTGTTCCGACACCTGATTACCCTTGCCAAGGCAAGTGGTATAGCTGGTTTTACTGCAGAAGTCTTGCGTGATAATAAGCGGATGCAGGCAATATTCAACCACTCTGGATATAAGGTGCAGAGCGTGGTGGAAGAGGGTGTTTACAGTTTTAAGATAGAGTTCTAAGACCTCACAGAGGTGCTAGCGATCTTTGTGAGCTGTCATTTAAGGCCACCTTGCAACATTGCCTTTTCGCCCAAACTTTTCGTTATGAACGAAAAAACTATACTCGGAATATCAAATATATGCACCTCAAGGGCACTTGTACCCGTAGTTAGGATGATTCTTGCAGAGCACCTGCGGTAAACTTTTCTTCATGCCTCGATTTTGAACGAAAAATCTAATTTTTCAAGGTACCCTTAAGAAAAATTGTCTCGTTTTTTTTGTTAGAAGACGTTATCGATTTTACTGTCTCAAATCCGTTGTAGTTCTTCGTTGTTTCATTCTTTCCTCCTTGGTAACATTACAATCCGCTTAGATTGCACCGATAGAATTTAATTCGATCGGTGTGAACGCGTGAGGTGAACATCCTGTAATACCGGACTAATCCGTTTTTTTACGAGCTAAAAAAAACATATTAACGGCAGTCTAACGATGAATGGTATATTCCTGAAACAGACAAGGGAAGGTATCAGATATTGTGTAGCTAATCGTTTCTGCAGGAAATGTAGGCCAAGTCTCTCTTCCATTCATTACAGGGTACCTTCGTTGGCAAACTCCTAAGACGAATTCGCCTGAAAAATTTAGGTAATATCTTTTTGCAGAGACAATAAAAGTTGACATTTTTGCGTTTTCGTATAGGGTATACCTCTATACACTAAAAGGAGGTGTTGTTTATGGGGTTATGTGGGACAGATCAGGACAAAAAACGCCTGGTTACAAGACTTAAGCGGATCGAAGGTCAAATCAGAGGGGTGTCCAAGATGATTGAACAAGATAAGGACTGTATGGACGTCCTTCGACAGGTTACATCTGTGTCTGGTGCAATGCGCGGGGTGTGGTTGCAGATTGTTGGCGATCATATCCGTGGGTGTGTGCAAAATGCGAGCCTGGACGTGATCAATCGTGACCAACTCATTGATGAGTTGATGGAACATTTAGGAAAAATACGATAATTCTTAGAATTTACTTTGTCAGGCAGATTGTCATTGCCTGCAAAATGCTGTTGGGTACTCCTCGGAAGAATCAGTTTGTAATTGCTCAAATTGAGAGACTGAATGCCGAAGAGTCATAATCTTTTTTCTATTATTTACGGTTTGTCATGCATACATTATCTCGGCAGGAGCTGAATCATAATCACGCTTTTGATCAGTGCACTAAAAGTAATGAACGGAAAACCATGTCGGTGATCATTCTCACCTTTATTACCATGGCCGTAGAGATCAGCACCGGAATTCTCACTGGTTCCATGGCCCTTCTCGCTGATGGATGGCACATGGGTACGCATGTCTTTGCCCTTGGTATTACCTGGTTTGCCTATATTTTGGCCAGGCGATATGCTCATACGACCAGGTTCAGTTTTGGTACCGGTAAATTTGGTGTGTTGGCTGGCTATACGTCAGCACTGTTTTTAGGTGTTGCTGCCGTGTACATGATAGTTGAATCAACAAAACGCTTTCTCTATCCGGTGGATATTGGTTTTAATGAGGCAATCATAGTTGCGATTATCGGCCTACTGGTCAATGTGTTAAGTATCTGGTTGCTCCATGATGATGAAGATCACCATGGCCATCATCATGACCATAACCTCAAGGCGGCCTACCTCCATGTCTTGGCAGACGCCCTTACATCTGTACTGGCCATCATTGCCTTGTTGTCCGGAAAATATTTTGGTCTGGTTTTTCTTGATCCTGTTATGGGCTTGGTTGGAGGAGTGCTTATCGGCAGCTGGTCCTGGGGACTTCTTAAATCCAGTGGTTTTATTCTCCTTGATGGAAATCAGGATAATATAACAAAACAGGCAATTATCGATGCTATTGAAGTTGATCAGGATGCCAAGGTTGTTGATCTTCACCTATGGAAGCTCGGCTCAAATAGTCTTGGCGTTCTTATCACATTGGTTGCAGGCAGCCCCCGTTCACCGCAGGAGTATCGTGATCGACTTGATCAGATTCATCATCTGGACCATATTACCATTGAGCCACATAGTTGTATGGATGACAGATGTGTATGTAGGCAACAGTGAAATACATAACAGTTAAAATGTGTAATAATCCAAATTTGTATATCAAACAAATGGCGTGGATCCTTGTCCTGCTTGGCTTCTGTCCTTTTCTTGGAGTGAAATTAGAGGCTGGCATCTGATGAAAGTCATATGTTGAGGAGAGAATGTAAAACCTGTTTCGTGATACGATTGCGTGATTCAATATTTCGCTTGTCTCGTAGCTTCGATAGCTTACCTTGTTGGCACCATCTTGATATTATCTCTGAGTTACGGTATATAGGCTCTCAGAAAAAGCGCTGATGGTTTGCGGATAGCCATTGTTTGAAGGTCGATTATCCGTTATATTAACTCGACACAGACTATCTTGACCTCACCATTTTGTTCATATGATAACTTCTCGAATGCATCAGTTTATTGCTCATGGAGAAGTAAAACTGTGCTTTGATATAATGTCTCAGGTAGGGAAAACGAGAGAAAGTATATAAGGATAAAATAACTCCTGACAAGGTGATAGAAAGATTACTTGAATAAACAATTGTACATACAAGAGGAGAATATATGCAAGGTGCGGAGTATATGATCAAACGGGCTGAATATCGAAAAGAAAAGGAAGCCCATCTCTTTGACCAGGTTATTAAGTGGGCACTTGAAGATAACGATGAACTCATAGTAACAATTGTTCAACGTGCTTTCGCTGATGATTATGCGGAACACTGGTTGACTATTCATCCGACCAGTTCTTTTACTGGTCTCACCGGATATTATATGGATATTGTCGCCAATGAAAAAGAATTGAACGGTAATGAAAGGCGTCTTCTCAGTAACAGATTAAATGCTTACAATAAACGACTTCTGGCATAATCCTACTGCATCATGACGTAAGACCTTTTTTATGCTTCAAAGCAAAGAAGATAGCATAAGTTCTCGCCTGACTTCTTTCATCAGCCAGTTCTTCTGTTTTTCATTGTTTCTGATTCATCCCCACTGCTTGGCTTCCAGGTGCTTAGCAAACAACATTCCGAAAGTGATTACTTTCGGAGTTTTTAAAATAGTAACAGATTGATTTGAGCTTCGGCATATCAACAACTTTTGCGGATAGTTTAGGGCGAATCATGGATGAAAAGTGCGAAACTACTCTTTGGATCGAGTCGCTTATCACAACTCATGTGGCTGAGTCCCCGAAGAACAATCTTGGTCTTTCTGGTGATGAAAAGGTCTTTGCCCAACCGCTGGTAGGGTTTTCCAGTGGTTCGGATCCTCTTTATGACGAGTATAAAAAACATATCGGCAGCTTTTATTACACCCCTCTTGAACTCTATCGGCAAACTTTTCCTGAAAGTGTGGTTGAAAAAACAGATCTGACTGTAATCAGTTGGATTCTCCCTTCCACCACAAAAACACGGCAAGAACAGGCAAGTCAAAAAAAGCATCCTGCAAGACGTTGGATACATACCAGGGCCATGGGGGAGGACTTTAATAACACCATACGCAACCATCTTTTAGCACACTTTTCAGCAAAAAATATATCAGCACTCTCACCCATGCTTTCTCCTCTCTGGAGTCGGTCAGACCAGGGGCCTTATGCCCCCTGTTCAAACTGGTCAGAGCGCCATGCTGCTTATGCGGCAGGCCTTGGCACATTTGGCTTGTGCGACGGTCTGATTACTCCCGTGGGTAAGGCCGTGCGGGTGGGTTCGGTGATTGCCAAGCTCATCATTCCCCCTTCTCCACGCCCCTATACCAATCATCATGCGTACTGCCTGCATTATAGCCATAATACCTGTCGAAAATGTATCGGTCGCTGTCCAGTTGGGGCTCTCAGTGAGCAGGGGCATGATAAAAAAATCTGTATGCAATACACCGAGCATACCATGAACAAATATATACAAAAAAAGTTCGGCCTTGATACCTACGCTTGCGGCCTGTGTCAGGCAGGGGTCCCCTGTATGGACAGAATACCTGATCCCTCAGCAGTATAACCTCGGATTTATCATTGTTTACTGTAGGAGCGGATTTATCCGCGAATGGTGTTGGCGCGTGCCGCTTGTCTGTTTTGCCGCGTGAGGAGTTGTTCGCGACTGAAGTCGCTCCTACTTGTAAAGCGATAACTTGTTATTGAGTTGTCGGAAATATTGTTTTTCTTGTAGGAGCGGATTCATCCGCGAATCGGCCTTGGCAAAGACCGCTTATCTGTCTCAGTTAGTTGAGTGATTGTTCGTAGTCAAAACCTCTCCTCCAGAGAGGGGGGGAAACCTGCTCTTCTGACTCTACAACATTACTGATTTCCCATACGTTATAAAGCGGCTTGCATAGCTATTGCGGGCGGTGAAATCACAACTTCAAATCCATCCCATCTCACGTCAGTGTTTGTTTATTGCATCAAGG